>JBGVNF010000076.1:0-60807 GCA_045125245.1 Lachnospiraceae bacterium | reverse complement strand
CTTTTGGACTTCTGCTCCACATTCATTTATTGAATCTTCTGTATGTTCTTTTGATGAACCTGTAGCTCCACCAACACCATCTCTACCAGTTTTTCCTCCAAGAAGAATTACTATATCGCCAGCTTTTGGCTCTTCTCTTACTACATTTTCCTTTGGAGCTGCTGCTATAACTGCACCAACTTCCATTCTCTTAGCAACATAGTTTGGATGATAAATTTCCTTAACGAGACCTGTTGCAAGACCAATCTGGTTACCATATGAGCTATATCCATTAGCAGCACCACGAACAAGCTTCTTCTGTGGAAGCTTACCAGCAAGTGTCTCCTTAACAGACTTTGTAGGATCAGCTGCACCAGTTACACGCATAGCCTGGTATACATAAGTACGACCTGACAATGGATCTCTGATAGCACCACCAAGACAAGTAGCAGCACCACCAAATGGTTCGATTTCTGTTGGATGGTTGTGTGTCTCATTCTTGAAGTTAACAAGCCACTCCTCTGTCTTACCATCAACCTCTACTGGTACAACGATAGAACAAGCATTGATTTCCTCTGACTCTTCCTGGTCATCAAGCTTACCTTCCTTCTTAAGCTTCTTCATAGCAAGAAGAGCTATATCCATAAGACATACAAACTTATCATCTCTGCCCTTGTAGAGAACCTCTCTATCAGCAATATAATTGTTATATGTATCTACAATTGGCTTATTATAGAATCCCTCTTCAAATGTTACATCCTTAAGCTCTGTCTGGAATGTTGTATGACGGCAGTGATCTGACCAATATGTGTCAAGAACTCTGATTTCTGTCATAGAAGGATCTCTGTTTTCTTCATTCTTGAAGTAATTCTGTATATGAAGGAAGTCCTTAAATGTCATAGCAAGGTTAAGTGACTCATAGAGTTCCTTAAGCTCTGCCTCTGCCATATCCTTGAAACCATCAAAAATCTTAACATCAGCTGGCTCATCGAATACAGTAACTAATGTCTCAGGCTTAACCATACCTGTCTCTCTTGAGTCTACTGGATTGATACAGAAGCTCTTAATGCTCTCAAACTGCTCATCTGTAACAGTTCCTTCGATAACATATGTCATAGCAGTCTTTATAACAGGTGTCTCATTCTCATTTAAGAATCTTACACACTGCTCTGCAGAATCAGCTCTCTGATCAAACTGTCCTGGAAGATATTCTACGCTAAATATTCTATCTGACTCACCATATGGGAACTCTTCTTCATAAAGAGTATCTACTGGTGGCTCAGAAAATACAGTATTAAGTGACTTCTGGTATGTGTCGTCAGAAAGATTTTCAATATCATAACGAACGAGCACACGTACACCTGTAACTGTCTTAATACCTAAAAAGCTTGCGAATTCCTCTTTCAATTCTTTTGCCTTAACAGCATAAGGAGCCTGTTTTTCAACATAAACTCTTTTAACCTTACTCATAAGTACCTCCAAGATTGTTATTTCTTTGTTTTACTTTTTTTGCTAAAAGCAATATCGCGCCCATTATTAAAATGAACAATATAAATATTACCACTATTCGTATAGCAGTGTCAACAAAAAAGCCTTGCGGAAGAATATTTATTAATCTACTAGTCCTTGCATCAAATATCCATTCATAATCACTAAAGAACAAAGCATGAAACTTATAAAATGCCCCTGTAAAATCCACAAACGCCCATATTCCTATAGCTCCAAGCACCGCCAGCAATCCACAAACAGTTGCCAGATATGCTCTAAACAATAATACTTTTATATCATTCCAATACAATAATAGGCATAAACTTATAAGACATAAAATTGCCATTCCGATAGCACACCATCTAACCTTAAGAGCTCCCACAAACAAATCTCTCACATCTTCCATATGGCTCTTTTCTCTTTCATTGAAAAATTCTTTTTCTTCACCATCAATTGTTGCGATAATATCAAGATTCACTCTATTTCCTCTTAGATACTGCATCATATCCTTTGTGACTGATATAAGCTCGTCCATTTCCATATTAACAATACCCTTTGGATTATTTACATCATACTTCTTGTACTCTTTTTCAAAATAGCCATAATTTGCATAAACTGCCACCTCTACTGATGTAATAATAAGTATTAAAAATACACTTATCATAAATATTCCTGCCAAATATCTTTCTACATGCTTCATCGTTTATATGTCCTCTCTACAAATTCGTCAATTTTTACGCCCGCTTCATTTATATTCACATAGCTTATATCATTCCATTCTCTCGGAAATAATACACCGTATTCTCTAGTAGCAAATCGCTCATCTAAAAGTGCTATAATCCCTGTATCCTCATGAGTTCTTATAACTCGTCCTGCTGCCTGTTGAACTTTATTCATACCTGGATATTTATAGGCATAATCAAATCCATTCATACCTTTATCCTTAAAATAATTCATTATAATATCTCGTTCCACACAAACTTGTGGCAAACCAGTTCCCACTACAACAGTTCCTATAAGCTTATCATTTGTTAAATCAATGCCCTCTGAAAATATTCCTCCCATAACACAAAATGCTCCAAGTGAATTATCTCCTACAGTCTCAAACTGCGCCAGGAAATCTTCTCTATCCCTTTCGCTCATATTGCTTTGCTGGCAAACTATGACAATATCCTTAAAGTCTTCTCTTTCTACTATCACTTCGTAGACCGATTTAAGAAGGCTATAGGAAGGAAAAAATACCATATAATTTCCCACCTTTGAAGAAAGCACTTTATGTATATAATCGGCTATTCTTTCATATTCATTTCTATTTCTTCTTGTATATTTGCTGGTCACATCCTTAGCCGCAAATATCAGTCGATTTTCCTGTTTAAAAGGCGAATCCACATACATAGCATAATCATCCTTATTGCCACTTAATAATTCCTTATAATAATTAACCGGCAAAAGAGTCGCAGAGAAAAATATGGTAGAAACTGCCTTTTCCATACAAAACTTCAAATTTCCTGACGGATTTATACACATAAGATGTACATAAAATTCGCCGTTATCCGCTATTCTTCCATATATTTCATAACACTCATCTAACCTCTCTACTGTAGCCATATATCTTAATGAGTCAAAATAAAAATCAAGTACAATATCTCTATTTTCAAATTCCTTATGTGCCTCCATATATTTTTCCAAATATGAATTAAGTCGCATAAGTGTAATCTCTAGTTCTGCAGTGGTATCCATTATAATGTATGGTCTATCCTCGCATTGCCTTTTATAAGCTAACAATATTCTGTTGACCTTTTCCAATGCATTGACTATTTTTCTATCTCTTAAAGACATAATCTTTTTTACTTCCAAAACTTTTTCCTTGCATAAAGATGCAGAAAACATTTCCCTTGCTCTGTCTATAAGATTATGTGCTTCATCCACAAGAAAAATATATTTACCATTGCCACCCTCTGCAAAATATCGTTTTAAAGATGCCGACGGATCAAAAGCATAATTATAATCGCATATTATACCATCCACCCAATTACTAATATCAAGAGATAATTCAAAAGGGCAAACCATATGCTTCTCTGCATACTCTTCTATAACTTCTCTTGTAATATCAGATTCGCTTGTAATTACATCATATATGGCCTCATTTACTCTATCATAATGGCCTTTTGCACGGTCACAATAGTCTGGATTACAATTAGTTTCATCACAAACACATATTTTATCCTTAGCAGTTATTCCTATAGATTTAAAATCAAGCCCACAATTTCTCAAGGTCCTTAAAGATTCATGAGCCACCGTTCCAGCTATAGTTTTTGCTGTAAGGTAAAATAGCTTCTCAGCTTTATCTTCTCCCATCGCCTTCACAGCAGGAAATACTGTAGACATAGTTTTTCCTATACCTGTAGGCGCCTGTATAAACAGTGGCACCTTTCGATTTATAGCCTTATATACAGACACTGTAACATCTCTTTGTCCAGCTCTATATTCATAAGGGAATTCAAGCTTCTTCGCACTTTCCTGCATACTTTTTTTATGGTCCCAAAGATATTTTACCCATTTACTGTATGCATCAAGCATATCATGAAACCAATTTTTCAATACTCTTAAAGAAATTTCTTCATTAAATCTCTTTACTTCCTCTGTGTCAATGTTTACATAAGTTAGCTGAATATTAATAATTTCAAGCTCATTTGCCACCCCATAAAAATATCCGTAGCACATAGCTTGAGCCTTATGTAAAAGCTTCGGCTCATCAATAAAAAGAAGGTCTGTGTAGACGCATTTTATCTCATCAATAGTTGCTGACTTTTCATCATCACCATCTATTATTCCGTCTGCACGGCCTTCTACCGTAATGGTAAAATCATCATAAGGAAACTCCATACGAAGCGGTACCTCCCCATGATAGTTTCCTCCCATTTTACCCTGTATTTTTCTATGAAGTCTTGCTCCCTCCTGCATAGCATTTATATCAGAACCGGTAAATGTTCTATTATCAATATCACCGCTTCTTAGCATAAACTCTACAAGATTTCTTACTGAAATTTTCAAATTACTATTCTTGAAAACTTCCACCTGACTTCCTCCTAAACCTTTTCCTTAATAATTCCTACTATGGACATAATAATAAATACAATTAAATTGCTTACAACAATGCTTGCACCCGTTGGCAACTCGATTAAATACGATGCCACAAGTCCTGCAAAGAAACATACCAATGAAATAATAACTGACATTATCATAACCATTTTAAATTTCTTAGTTACTCGCATTGCTGAAAGAGCTGGGAATATTATAAGACTTGATATAAGAAGAGTTCCCATAATTCTCATACCTATAACTATAGTAAGCGCTGTAAGCACTGACAATACCGTCTTATATACTTCCACTTTAAGTCCTGTAGCCTTGGCAAAATTCTCATCAAAGGTTATGGCAAATATAGGATTATAGAACCATATAAACACGCCAATGATAATTAAACCTAAAACTACACATAATATCATCTCACTTTTTTCTATGGCGAGAATACTTCCAAACATATAGCTATTCAAATCTATATTTGTTCCATTGGACAAGGAATTTACTATCATACCTATAGCCAAGGCACTTGATGAAATAAGGCCAATGGCCGCATCTCCCTTTATCTTACTATTTTCGCTAACTCTTAATAGCAAGAACGCTGCCACTACTACTATAGGAATGGCAAAATAAAGTGGTGCCTGATTAAACGCTAATGAAACTGCCATAGCACCAAAGCCCACGTGTGATAAACCATCACCTATCATAGAATATCTTTTAAGCACAAGGACAACACCTAATATAGATGCTATCAACGCAACAAGTCCTCCTACAATAATCGCTCTTATCATAAAGGAGTATGAAAACATACCAATAATTTCTTCAAAAATACTCATTATTTCATACCTCCCTCATTACTTTTAAGGGCATTTCTTGTCTGACTAGCTAGCTCCTTACCATTAAAGCTTATATGACACTTACAAGCTGGGTCCTTACATTCACTTTCTGCCGGACCATACTTAACATCCATACAGCAATCAGCTGTACAGCCGCCATGTATAAGATAATCTTCCTTTGGTCCAAAATAATATTTATTGTTCCTATGTAAATGAAGGATTTTATCTGAATACTTTATGGCATTATCTATATCATGAGTAACCATAATTATAGTTATCTTTTGCTCTTTATTTAACTTCTCAACTAATCTATACATATCATTTGTTGCCACTGGATCAAGACCTGTAATAGGCTCATCTAATACTATGATAGAATCAGTCGCGCAAAGTGCTCTTGCCAAAAGCACTCTCTGCTTTTGACCTCCTGATAAATCAGCATAGCAACTATCTTTAAGATGTTCCATTCCCATCTTCTTAAGATTTGCTAGGGCAAGCTCCTTTTCCTTCTTTGTGTAGAATGGCAACAGTCCCTTGCTCTTTAAGCATCCTGATATAACTACCTCATATACTGATGCAGGGAAATCCTTCTGCATAGAATTTTGCTGTGATAAATATCCTATATTTTTTCTACTGCAGCCCTCATCAAATGTTATCTGGCCTTCCCTTAATGACACTAAGCCTAATATTCCCTTTAATAGAGAGCTTTTGCCTGTACCATTTTCTCCTATGATACTGACATAATCGCCCTTTTCTATTTCAAAAGATACTTTGCTTATGACATTCTCTTTCTCATATGCAATTGAAACGTCTTTACATGTTATTTGTGACATAATGACCTTCTTTCTGGGATTTATACGTCATATTTTACAATTTTATATTGTTTTTTTACATGCTACGAATATTTGATTTTCTATATACTTTGATGTTACATTATGGCAACGGACGTGACCGGCGTCTATTCGCCATCCATGGCTCAGAGACGCCTTTTCCCAACATCGTGTTGGGAAATCACTAGTTTAATACAAAGTATTAAGAAAATCTAAATATTCTCCGCTATCGTAAAAGTCACAATATAAAATTGCAAAATATGACTCACACTTCTATAAAATATAGTTTTCTTGTCATACTATGTTTTTATTATCATACTATGTTTTTTGTTATCGAGCCCTATTCTTTATTTAAGTTAATTTAATTAACCTATTTTTTGCCTATTTATTTAATGCTCGTTGTAGGTTTGCTACATTTTGTTCCATGAGGGATAGATATGTTACGCCAGATTCCATCTCTGCCTTTGATACGTTGTGGCAGGAATGGAGTAATAGCGCTTCGCCTTCTATCTCTTCTGCTATGATTCGTGCTGCCTTTGGGTCTGTCATTTCTTCGTGTAGTACAATTCTCACGTTATTTTGACGCATCATATCGATTATCTTTACTATAAGTTTGGCGCTTGGCTCTGATTTTGCTTGGCAGGAATCAAAGGCTGCTACATAGTTTAGGTCGTATTCGTGGGCAAAATATGACATCGCAAATCTGCCTCCAAAATATATAGTCTTCGAATTGCTGTTACTTACAACTTCTCTAAACTTACTATCTAGAGCTTCTAAAGCGTGAATATATTCATGAGCATTTTCTTTATAAAACTCTGCATTTTTACCATCTATTTTTACGAGGGCTTCTTCTATATTTTTTACCATCTGAATGGCATTTACTGGACTTGTCCAGATATGTGGGTCAGCACTGTGGCTATGGTCATGGCCAGCATGTTCATCTGAACCTAAGATAACATTTTCATTATGGCTATCATCATGTTCATCATCTTCTTCGCTATGAACATCTTCCATATGTTCATTTTCTATATTATTATTTTCCTCATGGACATGATTATGCTCTCGATTTTCATCCTCGCATATTGTCTCCACACCTTTACTTACATTCAATATAGTTAATTCTTTATTGTCTATACTATCAAGAATTCTCGACACCCACGGTTCCATATCATCTCCCGTATAGATAAACAAATCTGCCTTATTTATAAGTATAATATCTGATGGTGTTGGCTCAAAATCATGAGCCTCCACACCTGGTGAAAGCAAAAGCACTACCTCCGCCTTATCCTTCACAAGCTGTCTTGCAAAATCATACTGTGGAAAAAGCGTGGTAACTATAAGTGGCTTACTTTCGTCTAAATCAGCATATTTTCCCATATTACAGCCACTTGCCGTGACCATTACTGTCACTATAAGACAAAGACTTATAGCAAATCTTATTATTTTTTTCACTATTTTCTTCCTTCTTGCTAGTCTATCTAAGATATAAACCAATCAGTTTTCTATCAATTCTATAAATATTAGTTATTGATTAAATCGCAGTTACCATACAGCTACGATTAAGCTAAACATATAAGTTTTAACTAAGCTTATGGATAAAGAGTCCGCTTCTAAGCTTTGGCTCAAACCATGTCGACTTAGGTGGCATAAGAAGTCCTGCATCTGCCACATCAAAAAGCTCCTCTATAGAAGTTGGATACATTGAAAATGCTACTGTCATATCAAGTGAGCAACGTCTCTCAAGTTCCTTTAAGCCTCTGATACCACCGATAAAGTCGATTCTCTTATCAACTCTTGGATCACCGATTCCAAGAATTGGTGATAAAATGTGATTTTGAAGAACAGATACATCAAGTCCTTCTACTGGATCATCACTCTTTATTTCATCCTTTGCTGTAAGCTCATACCACTGTCCATCAAGGTACATTCCTACCTTACCCTTTACCTCTGGTCCATAAGCTTCAGTACCAACACATTTTACATCATAGCACTTTGATACCTTATCTAAGAATTCTTCCTTAGAATTACCATTTAAATCCTTAACAACTCTATTGTAAGGCATTATAAATAACTCTTCATCTGGGAATAAAACCGATAAGAAGAAATTAAATTCCTCAGTTCCATCAAAACCTGGATTTTCCTCTCTTCTCTTCATTCCAACCTTTACAGCTGATGCTGCTCTATGATGTCCATCAGCAATATAAATCTGATTAATCTTATTAAATTCATTCTCGATTATCTCTATATCTGCCGTTGCACCAATCTTCCAAACAGCATGACGAACGCCATCATCCGATACAAAATCATAAACTGCTGCCTCATTCTTTACCTTGCCTATTACCTCATTGATAATAGCATTTGCACGGTAAGCTAAGAAAATAGGACCTGTTTGAGCATTACACTTATCTACATGATTGATTCTATCAACCTCTTTATCAGCTCTAGTATTCTCATGCTTCTTAATCACACCATTTGCGTAATCATCAATAGACGAACATGCAACTAAACCTGTCTGAGCTCTGCCATCCATAGTAAGCTCATATATGTAATAGCACTTATCATTATCTGTGATAAATGAACCCTCTTCCTGCATCTTATCAAGAAGCTCCTTTGCCTTTGCATACACTCTCTCATCATATGTATCAACTGATGAATCAAACTGTGTCTCAGCTCTATCGATATTAAGGAATGATAACTTATTATCCTTAACTACCTCACATGCTTCTTCTCTATTGTATACATCATATGGTAATGCTGCGATTTTGTCAGCTAAATCAGACGCTGGACGAACGCAGACAAATGGTCTAACAGTTGCCATATTAAAATCCTCCTGTAATTTTTATATAGAATCTCGCAAGCGAGATTCTCCGCCTGCGGCGAGTTGCTTTAGCAACATCTTCCACTCCGCCGCAGTGCGATCCTTAGCGGAGCTTTCTTATTGTCTAGGAAAGTTTTTAACTTTTCTAGACAATAAAAATTCACCCTAGTAGTATAAACTTTTCTAGGGTGAATGACAAGTAATTTGATTTAATTTATTTGTGTTTTATTTTGATTCAGCTAACTCTTCTACTACATCAATAGGAAGTCCCGCATACTTGGCAATTTCTTCCATCGAAAGCTTACAGCCCTTAATCATTCTTCTAGCACTATCCTTTTTTTCTTCTAAAACTCTCTTCTCCGCTAATTCCTCAACTGCCTTACACATTACTTTTCTACCTCCTTCTGTTTCCTTAAAATACTTAACTTGCTTTGCCAACAACGAATAAAACATATCCGCTGGGCTTGTGCATCTAAAGTCATGCATTAGCTTACCAATCGGGTCGCTGTCATTTTTATAGCTTCCATTCACATATATTATATGTGAACCGTCAACAAAATCCGCACCCGTTTCCTTAATCACTCTATCTATATGATACAACGATAATCCTTCACCGATAATATCATTTTCTGTAATAAAAATCACATACGAATCATGAATATCTTTAAAGTTCTGACTTCCTCTAAGCATCCTTGTATCAATCATACTACTATGAAATCTTGCGCGATGAAAATCTGCGCCACGGTCTGCTCGCTGAACTTCTACATCATAAATCTTACCATCACTGTCCCTTGCATAAATATCAATGGTAATCGACCGACCACCAGCCATAGAATTTTTATATTCCCTCTGTGCAACAACCTCTAATACTTTCAAATCTGACCTTTGTAAGATTATATTTAATAATAATTCAGTTGCTTCTATATTTTTATCAAACACTAAATTCATTAAATCGTCATCTAATAAACGAAGTTTTGATATAATCTGCAGATTCTCCTGCATTCTTGTGTCTAGCATCTCACTAGCCATACAATCATCCCTTTCCATTATAAACTTTTTTTATTTTTTTAACAACATCATAATCCTAAATATTAGCTTAAATAAATTTAGCTGACTCACTTCCAAACTTAATCACAAACAAAAAGAATAATGACACTACCGTAATATAATGCTACCAAGACCTCTTCAAATTAAATAGCATTAAATTTAAAATAAATATTGGATTTTGCAGAACATAGATGAAAATAAGCGACTCATAAAACCTACTCTCTAGAATTGTTAAAATAAACATTCTGCTAAAAGTATATTAGCACAATTTATATACATTTACAATAACCTCCGCCGCAGTGCGATCCTTAGCGGAGCATTTTTTATGATATGGGAAGTTCAGAGAACTTTCCTATATTATAAAAAATGCTAAGTCCTAGATTATCATCCTCAGCTTAGCACTTCATATTATCAATTTCTCTTAATTAAATTCAGCATTATTTCTTTTCAAAAAATATTTATCATTTCCATATTTTGCAGCAAGCTCTATATCATTTTCCATAAAAAGTTCATATTCATCCTGTGGTATCTTTGAAGGTTTCTTTCTTTCATAAATCGTCAAATTCCAGGAATGCTTACATTTCTTACATCTGTATATAAGCCATACATCAACACAATTGCCATTTGCATTGACTCTGAATTTCTGTGAGTTTATGAATTCCATTTTCTTTCCGCAGCCTCCACAGCGATGATATACCTTTATCATAGACATACTTAGGAAATCGAACTATCCTTTTTATTAGATGTTCTGATAATTCTTTGTATACTGTTTATGGAAAGGGAATATTCATCAGCAAGCATTTTTACCGAAACACCGTCTTTATGTTTAATACATATTTCCTGATTACGTTCTATGTAATACTGCTTTATTTTAGTCTCACTGTCCCAATTCTTTTATATAGCTCATTGTAATCCTCCTATTGCTTGTATGGATTCATCTGAGCTTAACTATTCATTTTATTTTAAGCTCAGACTACTGAGCGATAACATATCTTTTTAACATAAAATCATTCTCCTTTCATAACTAACTTTATGATACGAGTTCTTATAAACTATTACAACCTCATCTTTATTTAGAAACAAACATGTTCCCTACTTCACATTCTCCAAGATTCCTTCAAGATGCAATCCATATCTAGCTGCGATATCCTTTGCATAGCTAAGTCCATCTGGTGTAGTTCTTGATATCTTATAGCTTCTTGTTCCATCCTCTTTATTCTCCATAAGAGCTACAAGATTATCTATCTTACCCTTATTCATAGGATGTGAATTGTAGCTATCTACCTGCTGTGGTAAATCATGAATATGTGTTACATATATTCCACCACAACCGATTGCACCGATTCCTGTGAGAACCTCTGATGCTATATATCCAGCCTCCAAGCCACTTGTACTTGAAAATGATTCATCCATAAGGAGCATATCTGTATCCTTAAGAACCTCCATAATACTTCCAAGTCTTGCACATTCGCTCTCAAGTCGACCCTTGCCATAATTATTCTCATCTGATGCTGGAAAATGAGTATATATCTCCGATACAGGACTCATAGTTGCACTTTCCGCTGGAACAAATATACCTAACTGGAATAGTGCTTGTGCCATACCTATAGAATATGCAAATATAGATTTACCACCATGATTTGGACCAGTAACTATATAAAATCTTCCCTTTTCATCAAATGTAAATGCATTAGATACTATGCTCTTCTCAACCTCTCTCTTAGCCAATACAGGATTATATACTTTTGTCAAATCACACTTTTTATCGCTCATAGGTCTAATAGTAGGACGGCACATTGGCATTCCCTTTTCCTTCATTGAAAGCACAAATTTTGCTCCCGCTGTAAGGAATCTTATATCATCTAAAAGATTTACAAAGAATAATGTATTCTCTCTAAAATACTGCTGTGTAAGTGGTTCAAAGTTCTTTAACGACTTAGCAAAAATATTCTGTAAGCCCTGTGTTGTGGCATTGTTAAGAGCTATAACCTCTTCCTTTGATAGAGCTCTTGTAACTGCTGTAAACGGCGAAATCAAAATATGGCTTTCCTTAACATCTTTCTTAAGAAGTCTATCCATAATGTTGCCTTCTCTATAATGAACAGTTTCAATAGAAATAACTCCGGCCTCTTTAACACGAAGATTCTCATCAAGATTTACACCAAGGCTTATACTCTTGATATTTCCAAAGCGAATCTCCATCTTTGTAAGCTCTTCGCATAAATTCTTATACTCCTCGCTATTGTATATTTCCATTATCTGCTTTTTAAATATCTGTAAGCCTTCCGATTTAAAATCCTCATCCTTTAGTTTTACAGCAAAATGCTCCACTATCTCTTGATACATCTCCAAGTATCTAACTGAGCAAAGGGCCGATTCCACCGTATAATCGCTACTCATAGCCTTTGTCATATCATGAATATTCCTAATCATATTTACAGCCTTACAGAAAACATCATACACCTTTGTATTAGAAGTTAAGTCCTCCATAATAGCAAGTCTGTACTCTAAAACCTCTGTATCTGTTGTATAATAATCCTCCAATGAAATATTTCTAAATCCCAAATAGCTCTCTTTTACAAGGATAACTAATGTATCAATCTGAAGCGACTTTATAAACTCATAGTTGCTCATCTTAACTTCTTTGTCAATGTCATATCCCAATGGATAAACCAATCTAAAATTCTCTATCATATTTTTTCTCCTATCACGAAATTTGATAGTTTAAGTTTACATTAGCTAATACAATTTTTCAACCTTTAACAAATATTTTCATTATTAATATTCCATTAATTAATAAATAATCAAGATGGTCTATCCATATTATTACGAATAGACCATCTCTATATTTATTTGTTATTTATTAATAACTTTTACATATATATTTTCTTTTTTTGTGAAATAAATGCTACTGCACCAACACCTAATAATCCTACTAATAATCCTATATTTGTCATATCTCCTGGTTTTACTGTTTCATCAGGCTTCTGTGTATTTACTGGTGCTTCATATGCCACATCACTCAAGATAATTACATAATCAGATGCATGTGTATAAGTAAATATAGCATCTCCTTTTTCGTCAATCTTTACTGCCTCTTGGAATTCAAGTTGCTTTGTATCAGGATTATAGAAGAATCTATTAGCAAACTTTCCTGCATTTTCTGGCTTTACATTCATCTTAAGTTCTGCAGTAAATCCAAAATCACCTGTATGTGCTAATGATAATTCAATCTTTTCGCCTTTTAATTCAACTTTTTCAATTGCCGCTACTGGAACTACATTCTCAACGACATCAACAGTAAGATTAACATCTATCAATTTTTCACTTTCAACATTCTTTCCGTTAATATTCCATGACATACCATTATCAAGCTTAACTTCTACTTCTATATCCTTACCCTTAATAGTTTCAAAGATTTCTGCCTTCATAGGTACATCCTTCTTGATTTCTACCACAACCTTTTCGCCCTCTTCAATATCTTCTAGTTCTTCTAGCACATCTTCATTCGATACCAATGTTTTTGTAAAACTTACACAACCATACTTACGTACTGGATAGCTATAGCCTTCTACTTCAACATCCTTTGTAACAATGATATTTACATCAGCTATAATATCTCTAATTTTATCCTTTGAAACATATACTTCCTTATGATTTTTATCATATAATGTAGACGTTGTCTTTCCATCTTTTTCAACGGTTGCCACATAATACTTTGTTTTATCATAATTTCCATAAGCATATATAAGTTGTACTTCAACGTCTTCTTTATATTCTTTTCCGTTAATTATAGTTATTCCGTCTTCAAATTCTATGTATCCACCACAACAATCAGAGGACATTGATATTGACTTATCAAAATACTTCGCTTTTTCTAATGCAAAATCTGATGATTTTTCTAATAAAACTACACAATCAATATTTTTATTATTTATATCATATGCCCATATATCCACATATAGATTTCCCGCATTTCCAATTATTCTAGGAATATACATAGAACATATATTTTCGTTTTTCTTCTTTATAAACTGTAAAATACTATCTGAATCTACTACTTTCTCTTTTCCATAATAAATTTTATAAAAACCGTTTTTCAAATCATAAGTCAAATCTGTGTTTTCAATCTCGCAACCAATTATACTATCCCTATCTACATCTGCCTCTGATATCTCTTTATTCGTGTCTAGATCAAAATATCTCGTTTTATCGAAATACTCTTTCTCTCCAAATGCATTCACATATATATCACGTGTATAAATTGCCAGCAAATCCTTACCTGTTTTATTATCATAGACATCAAATACATTTCTAATCTCATAATCTGTAAGCACCTTATCTACATCAGCGCTAACCGATGGATTCATATCAACTTTCAATTCAAATTCAAAATCCACTTTTTTAAATTGCGAATCATAAATTGTCACATCTTTATCTTTGTAAACCGCCAATTTATTATCAAATACAATACCATAATTAGACGATGCTAAATCAACGCCCTTAATTTCTTTATAATTTTTATCATAAATCTTAGCTTGAACAACTGTTTCATCCTCAAGCCAATCAGTCGCTTGAATTATTTTATAATTTTCAAACCCACTATATACCCAAATAAATGTATCCTCACGCATCTCAAAGACATTTCCAACTATTATTTTCCCCATCTTATCAACAATATTAGCTGTATTTCCTACCTGCACACAATAATTACCATCCCACATTGGATAAATTTCATCATACTTTGATTCACCTTTCCCAAACCAAGTTCCATCAGAAGCATAAATCTCATAGCTATCATCTTCGCGAATCAAGGCTACGTAATCACCTGATATATGCGATACTCTTTTATACTTATATTTTCCATCAGCAGCCTTTACTTCCAATAATTTTTTTTCACCATTTTTATCCACTAATGCAATTTCGTCTACAAAGTATTTCTCTTCTTCATCATCCTTTGCCGCATCTATATTACGTACAAACAACGCACTATCTCCAAACTCTGTCGCCCAATCATATTCAATTGGCAAAACCTCTCTGGCATCACTATACTCTGCCGCCTTAACCGGCTGTGTTACTCCTAAACTAGTAACAACTGTAGCTGTGGCTAAAGCAAAAGCCACTGCTTTTTTAATACTTCTCCTCATATACATACCTCTTTCTTTCTTGAACCAGAACTCATACATTTCTCATAAAACAATTAAAACAGAATTTTTTCATCCTATAATCTCTTTTACTATGTACTTGTTCACATCTACATCATAATAAATATTATAGCATTTTTTTGTCGTATATGCAATCATTTTTTGGCAATTAAACATAGCCCTCTTTTGCTTTCAAACACTTATTCTACTTCTACATAGAAAATATCAACAAGCATTCTCTCAAACTCATCCACATTCAAATTAAAACGTTCAAATACCATCGTAGTATCTACTGTTCCTTTCGGTGTATATATATTTCCAAATGAATATTTCGCAGTTTCTGTGCCTATATATGTCATCTCATCAACAGACAAATCTGTTACTATATATTCATCTCCAATATTATAAACATCAACAATCACTCCTACATTTTCTTTAAGTGCTTCTATCAATTGCATTGTAGCCTTGGATAAATATTGTTTCTGTCTATCAAGGCGTTTTCCTGCTGTATAATGCTCACTTGTATCTCTGTATTTTGTGTAGTAATAAGCACTCTTACCTATCAATGTAATTTCTTTACCTTCTTCGAATACACAGCCATCCACGTTAAAACTTTCTAACGATTCTAACGTCACTCCTCCGATAGCATCATTCAATTGTCCTATAGCTCCCATATTTACAGATGTAACTGAATGTATAGGTAGGTTACAAAATAACTTAGAAACTGCATCTTTAGCTCTATCATTACTTAATTGCATGCCATCTCCATATGCATGTTGAAGACATATTTGCGCTTCAGCTTCTTTTACAAAATTTCCTTCTTTATCATACACTTGAATTGCTGCCACTGTATCTCTGTGTACTACAATCACATCCACCTTCTTTGTATTCGGATTCAATACAACAAGAAATATGCCATCTGATTGTCCACCTGATACACAATTTTTAGCCTGTGTAACTTTTTCATTTTTATCAATTCCCAATACTAAAAACGTTAATATATCCTTATTATATCTGTATTTTTTTCCATCAACTTCAATATCATACTTCTTACTATCAATCATTTTTATACTGTCACTTTCGAAAACCATACCTTTATTCGTTTGCTCGTTATACAAACTCTTCTTTCCGCTACACCTTAACACATAAACTGCCAAAATAACTATGGCAATCAAAGTTAAAATCGTCCCTATAGTAATTATTATAAACCTTTTAAATTTTCCCAACACATTCATCCTACTCATAACCAAATATCCCTTACCATTTTATATTTCATTGACTTATCCTTCTATTTATTTCTACTATACTGCATAGACATATTTAATCCTAAGAATATCCACATATAAGGCGATAGAATTATCAAACTATCATTTAATATAGAAAAACCAAGAAAAACAATCACACTCAAAAATGTTGAATATGACAGTACCTTCTCATCTCTTCCATACTTAATATTTTGTCTAATCCAGCAAATCAAAATAAGTATAATCATGCTAAAAATAGCCAATGTTCCTATCAATCCAATATCAATACAATATTGTAAAAACATATTATGTGGTCTATCAATTATAATATTCGATGTTCCTTGACTTTTTAATAATCCTACATAGTCATATTGTTTGAAAACATTTACAAAATTCCCACAACCATTTCCCATAAGAATAACATTATCAAGCATAGATATAGTATTTATCCAGATATATCCTCTACCAGTAAAAAGACCATTCATCTTATTACTTGTATATTTACCACCTATATCATCTACTGTCTTTCCGTCTGCACCTACACCTTTAAATACTCCATTGTCTATGTAAAAATCTATTGTTTCTTTATAACCTGCATCAACCTCTAGAAGTAGCATTCCTTCAATTCTATTAAAAGAAACCATCACTTCTATTCGACTATAGGGTTCAGCCAGAAATCTAATTATATTATCTTCATTTTCTACATCCAAAATATTATTATTCTCATCATAAAATATAAGTTGTTTATCATATTCTATAACAAGTTCACTATCATCGCTTACAATAACAAGTCGATTATTATCAAGTTTTATATCTTCAATTACGTATTTCTCACTGCCTATTTCCACAAAAGCATCACTATTTGTTACTCCAACATTAATAAGCTGAGAAAGTTTTCCAGAAGAAAAAGTATTTATAACTAACAACTCAATACATAATACTGCTATAAATAATAATATATATTTCCATTGAGACAATACTCTTTTATACTCATAAACAATTGTTCCGCCAACAACGAAAACCATAAGGTAAATCGCCATTGTAGATTTAGACATAAAAATACAGCATACTAGGGCCCCATTAAGAGCAACAAATAGCACCTTATTAACCTTATCCTTCGAAACGAGCCATAACCTTGTGATAAATGTTAATAACATACAGCAAAAAGCCCCATAGTAATTTGAATTTCCAAAAGATAAAACTACTCTATTATTACCACTTAGATTTATTCCACTACCAAGCCACACCTTTGCCAAAGGTACGTCAAAAAATTCTACAAACGACATTATCACAGTCAACACACTTAGCACAAGTATGGTACATTCATACATTTTTTGATTTTTCTCTATATCACCATATCTATAAGCCATAAAAAAAAGAATTATATAGCAAAAAATATTCAATGCACTCTCATATTCGCCAACTAGCACTGAATTTGAATAACTCTTCGAAAAAATTTCTGATACAATAACTGTAAATATAAATGCTCCTATAGATATATAAATATATTTGTTGATGCTATACTTTTCTTCTACATATACATTATCAGGAAATATTCTTTCCCCTACAAACCATACAACCATACTTACAGTCATAACCGTCAACAACACACTTTTATTATCTATACCATTTACAAGCAATGATAAAATCATATATGCACATATAAGAAAAGGTGTCATCTGCTTATACCTTGGATATTCCATATTATTCTTCTTATTTTTCTTAATTTTCATATATCTCACCTTTAATTTCGTTTATTACCAATAAAATTATTATTATTATTATACCTTTATAATCCTTTATGCACAACTTAATTTTTCTATGTTATATCAAATATGATTCTTGAGTTTCCGCAAAATGTGAAAAATGTAAGCCCTGGAACATAAGATGCAGCATATAAGCAAGAAAATCTATAATTTATAGAAAAATAGATAACCTTAATAAGCCTCGCAATAACCAGGCTTCAAAGAACATATCAAAATGATGATTCAGGCTATTAATCTTAGACAAAGCTGTTTGTATCTAGGACGTTTGGTCTTAAACCACCGCCTTACACCCTCTTTGGCATATGAAAGTATACCAGCAATACCTTTTGATACGCGATAATATAAGAAATGTACTTTTTCTTTTATTGGTGCAGCTTGTCTGAACTTTTATATGAGAAAGGTATGCTTCATGATTTTTGCCTTTATATAATAGTGGAACCTTAATCTTACCCTTTCTACGTTCGCGAAGTTCTGTTGCTTTAGTCCATTTGTTGTGGTATATAAGCTTGCGATTTGATTTTAAACGTATAATATAATCCTGTTCCAGGGAATCAAGCTTAAGAAACATCTTGTTGTCATCATAGCCACGATCCATAACGAATGTAGCCTTATTAAATAGCTTTGCGCCTCGTTCCATAGCGTCAAAGGTTATAGTATTAATTGATGAAAAGTTCTTTTCAGAAGAAGAGTGTATCTCGAAAAAAATACTGACCGGATGATTACTGTTTGTTATAACGCAGGCTTCGGTTACGTGATAGCCGTTAGTATAAACCGATTTAGTATTTGTGCTTTTGGAACCATCGCGAACATAGCCTAAAGCTTCAAATTTGAAGCCATCAGGTTTGACAATATCACTGTCATCAATGTGAATAATAGAGTCAGAAGGTACGAATTTGCGTATATTTGATAAATAATGATTCAAAGCCTTGGAGTTAATACCTTTGCTGAGGTGCCTTGTAAGTCGCTCAACAGAATTAACTTTTTTGGTATTTTCATGAAGCTGATCGACGATGTCTGTAAGCAAGCAACTATTAGAAGCTAACATACCGTAAGTCATGTCAGCAAAAAACTTTCTATCAGGCTTAGAAAGACCACGTGAAATTTTATTTGAAAAAGTTAAAATTTCTCTTTTCATTTGGTAAGTGTTTGATGTAAAATTAAGCATAAGGAATCCCTTTCTTTTTTGTTTAGTGAGTTTTTTGTTTGGTAGCTTAATTTTACTACAAAAAGAAAGATGATTCCTTATATTTTGTGCATTTTTTGAAAATTGTTTATTACGAATCTACCGAAATGTCAGCGTTGTGGATAAAAGTACGGAAACTCAAGAAGATGATTCTATTGACAAAACTGCCATTTTATTATAGTATTATTTACGGTCAGCTGGCATGGCACAGTAGGTAGCGCACCTCATTGGTAGTGAGGAGGTCACGGGTTCGATTCCCGTTGCTAGCTTTTACTAGGAAAAATAAATTGAGCCCTGTCATCGACAGGGCTCTCATCATATCTTTAAGTATTTCCCAAATATTTCCATGTTCGAAATAATTAAAAACTACAATTTTTACCTACACAATAAATAAACCTAATAAAAAAAATAAAATAATACTAAAAATACTCATAGTACTCATTACATTCACCTACTTCCTTCCCGTAGAGCCAAAGCCACCTTCACCTCTTACTGTGTCCTCAAGCTCATCCACCTGATTAAAAGCTGCTACAATATATGGTGTAATAACAAACTGTGCAATTCTCTCACCAGATTCTACAACTACCGACTCATTGCTATGGTTATGAAGCGCAACCATTATCTCTCCTCTGTAATCTGAATCAACTACTCCTACCTTATTAGCTGGTGCTAAACCTTTCTTACACGCAAGTCCGCTCCTGGCATATATAAGGCCTGCGTAACCTACTGGCACTTCCATAGCTATACCCGTTTTTATAAAATGAGTTTCACCTGGATTTATAGTTACTGCTTCATCCATACATGCGTATAAATCTGCACCTGCTGCATACTCTGTTCCATATGTTGGAATTATTGCTTTGTCGTTTAATTTCTTAATGTTTACATCAAATTTCATCATAAGAGTTACCTTCCTCACCTTAATTATATTCAACTAATTTATCAAATATTCCTTTTTTAATTTAAAAATAGAATACTACTGTAATTATCTCTGTGATTTTTCATCCCAAAGTATTATTTCACCCGCTTCTAATGACTCCTTAACCATTATAATTCTCTGATTTGAAGAGCCTCTAAATCTTATAGACAAATCCTTTAATTCCTCTACGAATTTACCATCTACTATCACATCTATATATGATATAAGCTCTTTAGTCTCTTCATATTCATCAAACATTCTGCCTACTACATCTTTTTCAAAATCATAGCCTGTAAAGCACCAAATAGATTTCTCAGGACACTTTTCTCTAAGCTGTCTTAATAATGGCAATAAACCTTGCTGATTTACACGCTCAAGGGGCTCACCGCCTAGTATAGTAAGTCCTGATATATATGCACCACTTACATAATCTATTATATAATCAATTTCCTTCTGAGTAAACGGTTCACCATAATTAAAGTCCCAAGCCTCTTTATTAAAGCAACCCTTACAACCGTGAGTACATCCACTTACAAATAACGACATTCTCACGCCTGGTCCATTTGCCACATCCATTATCTTTATAGAAGCATAATTCATATATCTTCTCCTATTCTACCAAAATTCGCCGACCATAAAGGTCGACGAACTGGTTTTGTTTAACTATAACGCATTTTGAGTTTTACATTTTACTAAATCAAAATACTTTTACTATTAACAGTGAAGTACTCTTGCCTTGATTTCCTTAGTCTTTCCTACATTCCAGAAATTCTCACCAAGGTATCCACAAGTTCTTCTTGTAACATTCATCTTATCCTGATCCTTGTTATGACACTGTGGACATTCCCATTCCATCTTATCATTTATCTCGATTTCTCCATCGTATCCACATACATGACAATAATCAGACTTTGTATTAAACTCAGCGTACTGAATATTTTCATAGATAAACTTAACAATTTCTTCAAGCGCTGTAAGATTATGACGCATATTTGGAATCTCTACATATGATATAGCACCACCAGATGAAATAGTCTGGAACTGACTCTCAAATGTAAACTTGCTAAACGCATCAATCTTTTCTCTTACATCTACATGATATGAATTTGTATAGTAACCCTTATCTGTTACATCTTCGATTACACCGAATCTCTCTCTATCGATTCTTGCAAATCTATAGCAAAGACTCTCTGCTGGTGTTCCATAGAGACCGAATCCAATACCTGTAATTCCCTTCCATGTATCTGTAGCCTCACGAAGTCTTGTCATAACCTTAAGAGCAAATTCTGTACCCTTAGGGTCTGTATGACTAACACCTGTCATAAGCTTTGTAACTTCATATAAACCAATATATCCAAGAGATATTGTTGAATATCCATCATGAAGAAGTCTATCAATCTTCTCTCCCTGCTTAAGTCTAGCTATAGCACCATGCTGCCAATGAATTGGGCTAACATTTGATAGTGTACCTTCCAATGCATGATGTCTGCACATAAGCGCTTCGAAGCAAAGTGAAAGTCTCTCTTCCATAAGCTGCCAGAATAATTCCTCATTACCCTTTGCGATGATACCAATCTGTGGAAGGTTAAGTGATACAACACCCTGATTAAATCTTCCTTCCCACTTGTATTCGCCATTAGCATCCTGCCATGTACTTAAGAAGCTTCTACATCCCATACAAGAGAATACATTTCCTTCATAATTTTCTCTCATCTTCTTAGCTGAGATATAATCTGGGTAAAGTCTCTTTGATGAACACTCTACAGCTATCTTTGTAAGGTAATCATACTTACCACCCTTTAAGCAGTTACACTCATCAAGAACGTAGATAAGCTTAGGGAATGCAGGTGTTACATATACACCCATCTCATTTTTAATACCCTCAATTCTCTGTTTAAGGATTTCTTCTATAATCATAGCTACTTCTTTTTCATACTCGTAGCCTTCTTCTATCTGCATAAATACAGTAACAAATGGAGACTGTCCATTAGTTGTCATAAGAGTGTTAATCTGATACTGCATTGTCTGTACACCAGACTTAAGTTCATCCTGAACACGGTCATTTACAAGGCTTTCAATTACATCTTCTGGCATCTTACCAGCATAAATTTCCTGATAATGACTTCTATACTTATCAGCACTCTTTCTTAAATACTTACCTAAATGTCTTATATCTACTGACTGTCCACCATACTGACTACTAGCAACCGCAGAAATAATCTGTGTCATAACTGTACAAGCTACCTGGAAGCTCTTTGGACTTTCAATAAGCTTTCCATTCATAACAGTACCATTGTCAAGCATATCACCTATATTGATAAGACAGCAGTTAAAAATGCTCTGAAGGAAATAATCAGCGT
Source organism: Lachnospiraceae bacterium (assembly GCA_045125245.1). Lineage (GTDB taxonomy): Bacteria > Bacillota > Clostridia > Lachnospirales > Lachnospiraceae > SVEL01. The sequence continues at coordinate 38,118 of JBGVNF010000076.1, read as the reverse complement.
CATGGAAATGAAGTACACCCTGCTCATGAGCCTTTGAAATCTTCTCAGGTAAAAGCACTCTCTTTGTTAAATCCTTAGAAACCTCGCCAGCAATCAAATCTCTCTGTGTAGATGCCACAATAGCATTCTTATTAGAGTTTTCCTCCATTACGTCCTTATTGCTATTCTTAATAAGACTCATAATAGAATCATCAGTTGTATTAGCCTTACGAACAAGTTCTCTTGTATATCTATACTTGATATACGCTTTTGCAAGAGCAAACTTTCTTTCAGCCATAATCTTCTGCTCGATTATATCCTGAATATCCTCCACATGCATTGTCTTAAGTCCTCTTGACTCAATAGACGCTACAATGTTGTAGATTTTATCTTCGCTGATTCTCTCGCCTGGATCAACACCTTCATTTGCTTTCTCGATGGCTATGGCAATTTTATTGCGATCATATTCAACTTCTCGGCCATCTCTCTTAATAACCTTCATCACTCTTCTCCTTCTTTCCTTACTTAATCGCAGTTGCTTTGCAACTACGAATATACTAATAAATCAGCATGTTCTTTACGTCAAAATCTCTTTTGTCATATATAAACAGATTACTTTTCTCATCTGTTTTGCCATGTTTCAGATTATAGCACTCTTATTATTATTTGTCTACAAAATATACGAATGTTTTTATTTTAAAACACAAGATATTGTGGTTGGTACCAGTTTTACAGAAACCCTTATTTTATGCATATTAGAGAGATTGTCAAGTGTTTTTTTTATTTTTTTCTAGTGCTTTTTTACTATATTTGTCTAATTTTTAACACAAGATATAGGATGACATTACCACATTGCAAACATCCATCCCAAGTTCTGTAAGCCTTATATTTTCGCCGTTTTTCTCTAACAAGCCATCATTTATATGTTTTTGGGTTATACTACCATATATTGTGTCATACGCTACGCCAAACTGCTCTTCAAACTTCCTAGTAGATATTCCTTTAGTCAATCTAAGACCTAAAAACATAAATTCTGCCATTTTTTCTTCCTCAGACAGCACCTCTGTCTCAGATGAATCCAAATAATTATCGCCTTCATTTAACTGTAAATATTCATTTAAAGATGATATGTTTTTCATGCGCACATTATCTATGCAAGATGCTGCGCCAAGTCCCATTCCAATATAATCTTTCCTAATCCAATATGCTATATTGTGTCTGCACTCATAATTTTTCAAGGAATAATTAGATATTTCATATCTTTCATATCCATTATCTCCTAAAAACTCCTTTGTCAAATAATACATAGCTCTCTCCTCATCCTCATCAGGCAATCCATTTGGCTGATGGGCTTTGTTAAGCGCCTCTATTCTGTCAAAAAGCGGTGTACCTTCTTCAAGTATCAAACTATATGCTGATATATGTTCAGGACGCAAATTAACAATTTTTCGTAAACTTTCCTTATATGAATCAAGAGTCTGATGTGGCAATGCGCTCATCAAATCCACATTTATATTTTCAAACCCACATTCTCTTGCCATTTTAAATATATTGAGAAATTCCTCATACGTATGTATTCGTCCCACCGCCTTGAGTTCATTATCATTGGCAGTTTGAAGACCTATGCTAAGCCTGTTTATACCGCTATTTTTCATAGCCACTAGCTTATTCTTATCAGCTGTACCCGGATTACATTCCATAGTTATCTCAGCTGTTTCTTCTATATTAAACTCATCTTTTAATTTGTTCATTATAGCTTCTATCTGATTGCCGCTCAATATAGAAGGTGTACCGCCACCAAAGAAAACTGTTTCTATACTTCTATTTTCTCCGTTCTTTCCGTACTTTTCTCCATGATATGATATCTCCTTTATCAAAGCATACACATAACTTTTAATAGTTTCGTCATCTGCAGGAGCAGACAGAAAATCGCAGTAATCACACTTCTTTTTACAAAACGGAATATGTATATAAATAACCATAATATGTCACCTTTTCCTTCTAATTAATAACCTTATGTAAAACCTCCGCTAAAACCTCCATCGCATTTAATTCTTCCTGCAATGTATTGTTTTGCGCACCAGCCTCCACCAAAACGGATTTAGCTCTAAGATGCTGATTATACTGATAAGCATCGATATAATTCTTTCTTGTAAATTCTGGATAATATTCCATAGCCTTTAGCTTCAGCTGAAAACTAAAAGCCAAATTTTGCTTTTTAAATCTATTATAAAGATAATCTATATCTCCCCCTGCGCTACTTCTACTCACTCCGTTAAAAAACATAATCTTAGCAGTCGGCTTCCCATTTATATCCGTCACCAGCTTATCGGCACCTTCTGGAAGACCATCTCTATGCAAATCCAAAACCACTTCTATACTTGGATAATCCTCCAATATCTGATTAAGGGTATTCTCCGCATAAGTATATGCCTTCGACCTGTCAAGTTTCCCGTCTCTTAAATCAAACTGTTCCTTACAATGAATTACATTATATCCATATTCTTCTGTAAGAAGCTTACATAGATATTCTCCAACTCCCACTATATAAGTTTCCGGTTTTCCTTTTACAGAATCCGCAAAACCTTCTTGAGAATGAGTGTGATATATAAGAATCTGCGGTTTACTATTGTCCTGCTTAAGCTTCATATCCATACCCAGCATTTCTTTAGCATTAAGTTCCTCCTCTAACACCTTCGCTCTAGAAGGAACTACATATAGCTTACTCATCAAAAATGAAAAGTCCGAAAGCTGTTCCATAGAATATTTCACACCATTTCCTGCAGAAGCTGGCGCTACATATTCTTCCTTTTTCTCTTCCGCCTTAACTTCTGATTTATTATCTTGTAATGTATCTTCGTTTTTATCTTCCTGGGTACTAACTGTTATTGTATCACTATTATTTATATAAGTATAGGACGGATCATAAAATGCCAATTCTATTCCTTTATTTTTTTCATTAATATAAGCATATAAATTATTACTTTTATTTATTCCCTCATCTATTATTAGCGAAAGACCTATATTTGTATCATTATTGCAATATTCATTTAAACTATTACCATCCTTGATAGCAACTTTAAAAATATTATATATAATTTTATCCTTTATATCTACAACTATATTTCTACCATTTTTAACTATATTTATATTAAAAACAACATTTAAAATAGTCTTTGACATAATAATAGCTATAGCTATTATAGCTATTTTAAATATATACGCATTTTTCTTTTGTCCTCTATTCCTAATAACACTAAAATACATAAGGCTTCCTCCATTTATATCTATCTATAAGATATGAAGGATAGTCTTATTTAATGACTTAATTCAGTACAAACTTTAAGTCAAGCATACTTACCTGCGAGACAAGGAAAACAATAGGTTTATGCTATATGCCACTATTTCAGCCATAAACTGTATACTCTCATCTATATCCTTTGGTGTTACAAACATATTCACAAGTTTTTCATCCATCAACTCCATTATAAGATTCATCTTTTCATTGTCATCAAAGGCCTTCAATGTTTCAAATGTTTCAAATCCTGCATTTCCTTTTATATTTGGCAATTCAGACAGTACATTAAGCATCTGTTCCATAGTATCTCTAACTATGGTGGCCGCATGAATAACTGTAGGTATCCCTATGGCAATAACCGGTACACCTATAGTTTCTTTATTCAAGCCTTTTCTTCTATTACCTATTCCCGAACCCGGATTTATACCTGTATCAGCCAATTGAATGGTAGAATTAAGCCTTTTACTGCTACCAGCAGCCAATGCATCTATGGCCATAACCACATCAGGCTTAATCTTAGCTACAATTCCCTCCACCATCTCAGCAGATTCCATTCCAGATTGCGCCATAACACCTGGTATCATCGCCGAAATACCTTTGCTTTTACCGTAATTATGTTTAAGCATAAATATATGCCTTGTAACCTCTAAATTTGCCACCACATAAGGTCCTAAAGCGTCAGGTGTTACATCTTTATTACCTAAGCCTACCACTAGCACAGACAAGCTCTTAAGTTCTTCTTTTTTTCTTACAGGAAGCATGTAAAATAATTCTCTTGCCAACACCTTGCCAATCTGTTTTTTTCGTGTTACATCCACTTCATTTTCCAATATATCTAAGGCTTCTATAGTAACATACTTACCCATAGGTTTTCCCATAATTTTAGCGCCTTCAGGGCTTGTAATTTCCACCTTCGTAAGCTTTACTTTATGCAAATCATCCACATTTTCGTAAACCTCAACACCTGAAATTTCTACATTATCACCCTTAAAGCGCTCTTGACTTTCCACTGCCAAATCAGTGTGAATATTAAATTTGTTCTCCATTATTCCACCCCTTTATTTTATATAGAGATAGAATACTCAATTTAAATGAATTTTATGCAACCGGAGCCTTCTGTAAAATATCATTAACAACCTTCATAAATTCTGGTTCATTTAAAATCTCATGTCGCATTCCTTTATAAAGTCTGGAAGCTATGTTTTTATAGCCAACCTTCTTAATTATGTTAACTGATTCTTCAAATTTTTCCTTACTAATAATACATGGGTCATCTGCTCCCGCTAGGGAAACCACACGTAAATCAGGGTTTTTCATCTCCCATCCTCTAGTAGAATAAGCCTCACACATCAGTTTACATAATGTACAATATCCGTTGATAGTAAAGGAAAAGCCACACTTAGCATTACGATTATATGCTTCAACTACTTCTTTATCAGAACACAACCAGGAATGGGCTAATCCTTCATTCTTATATTTCATTTCATAATCACCCATAACCAATTTATCCAAAATACTATTTGTGTTTCTATCATCTACAAACAGCGACATCATAGACGTAATACCTACACCCACATATCTCAATTTTTTAGCTGAAGGACACCCTAAGGTAACTAACATATCCAAATCATCATCATATCTTTTTGTGTAAACTCTCGATAACAATGCTCCCATACTATGACCCATAAGAATAAGCGGTAAATCAGGAAAATTATTTTTTATGTAAACCGTCACTGCATGTATATCATCTATCATGAGATTCACACCATCTTCACCGATATAGCCTAAATCCTTAGGAAATTCAACATTTTCTCCATGTCCACGCAAATCACTTATAACGCATATATATCCAAGATTATTAAAGACAGTCATTATCTTATCATATCTTTCTTTCATCTCACACATACCGTGAACAAATTGAATTACTCCCTTACGTACAGTAGTTGCATCTGGCATCCATACCTTTGTAACTATAGGTAAGTCATCTAAAGTTTTGTACTTCTCATATTCCGACATAATCTATACTGTATCCTTTCTGCCTATCCATATATGTAACCATTAGTCATATATCCAGGCACACATTTCTTCCTCAACTTTTAAATCACCTTTTCCCACTCCAATAGAAATATCTGGCTTTATCGTACCATGAAAGTCTGAACCGCCAGTCATCTTAAGACCATGCCTCTTTGCAAGCTTATCTAAAAGCACGTCATCCTCCACTTTATTCAAAGCATATCTGCCTTCAATACCTTCAAGTCCGTGATTTTGAAGCATAACTATAACACTTTCCAATCTATCATATGGCATTTTATACAGTAACGGATGCGCCAATACAGGATGCCCTCCTGCCTCCTTTATCATATCTATAGCTTCAAAAGGTGACACCTTAACCCTTGGAAGATAACATGGACATCCTGGATTAAGATATTTATTAAAGGCTTCATCCTTATCCTTCACATAGCCTTCATCGATTAAATATTTTGCAAAATGGGCTCTTGTTATAGAATTATCTCCAAATCTTTTAAGCATTTCTTCCCATGTAACCAGAAAACCACACTGCTGCATCTTCTCTACCATCTTAAGATTTCGATTATGTCTGCTATCGCGACATACCGAAACCTTAGCTATAAATTCTTCATTAAGATAATCCACATTCAATCCTAATATGTGTAAATCTCCACCCTTATACTCAGCTGAGATTTCTATACCTGGCACAACCTTCACACCATACTTTTCCCCTGCCTCTATAGCCTCACTTACACCATCTATAGTATCGTGATCAGTAAGCGCAATGGCAGTTAAGCCTACTTCTTTAGCAAGCTTTACAACCTCCGTAGGCGAAAGCGTTCCATCAGACATATTTGAATGAACATGAAAATCTACGCAAACCTTACTATCCATTTATTTAATATCTCCTGCTGTCATAGGTTCAAACACTCTAGTTTTCTTAATCTTATTATCTTTAACTTTAGCTCTGTCTACAGCTTCCTTGCAGAAATACATCTGTGCTCCCATCGGCTTCTTTCCTCTTCTGTCGACCTTCTTATAGACACCATCCTTACCCATTACGTGAGCCTTCATATTATCACTTATCTGAATATCCAAAATACCTATAACTTCCTTCTTTAGCTCTGCCTTTTCCACAGGGAACAATATCTCTACTCGCTTATCTAAATTTCTTGGCATCCAGTCCGCACTACCCATATAGACCTCATCCTTGCCACCATTGCAGAAATAGAATATTCTACTGTGTTCAAGAAATGCTCCGACGATAGAGCGAACAGTTATATTTTCACTAAGTCCAGGAATACCAGCTCTAAGACAACAAATTCCTCTTATAATTAAATCGATTTTAACTCCCGCCTGACTTGCTTCGTATAAAAGGCTGATAATCTTTTTATCGCAAAGAGAATTCATTTTTGCCTTTATAAAAGCCTTTTTACCAGCCTTAGCATTGGAAATCTCTCTCTTTATCAAAAACTCAAATCTATCTCTTAACCATAATGGAGCCAACGAAAGCTTATTCCATACTTCTGGCTCAGAATATCCTGAAAGCATATTAAATACAGCTGTGGCATCCTCACCAATCTTTTTATTGCAGGTCAAAATACCCATATCTGTATAAAGCTTTGCTGTAGCATCATTGTAATTACCTGTTCCAAGATGAACATATCTATTTATTCCATCACCCTCTTTTCTCACCACAAGTGTTATCTTGCTATGAGTCTTAAGGCCCTTAAGACCATATATAACATGACATCCTGCTTTTTCAAGCATTTTAGCCCAGTTGATATTGTTTTCCTCATCAAATCTAGCCTTTAATTCAACTAAAACAGATACCTGCTTACCATTTTCCGCAGCCTCAGCAAGGGATGCTATAATAGGTGAATTACCACTTACTCTATAAAGTGTCTGCTTAATAGCTAATACATTCTTATCCTTAGCCGCCTGTCTTACAAATTCAACTACAGGATCAAAGCTCTGATATGGATGATGCAATAAAATATCCTCTCTTTTTATCGCCTCAAATATAGTCTCTTCTGGATTTATACTAGGATGTGGCTGAGGAATATATTTTTTATCCTTAAGATGTTCAAATCCGTCTATTCCATATATCTTCATAAGGAAGGTCAAGTCTATAGGACCATTAATCTTATATACATCACCTTCTTTAATATCCAATTCCTTCTTTAACACTTTAAGAAGACGCTTATCCATATCCTCTTCCACTTCAAGTCTGATAGCCTCTCCCCACTGGCGCTTCTTAAGCTGCTTTTGAATCTCCTTCAGTAAATCTGCTGCATCTTCTTCATCAATAGTTAAATCTGCATTTCTCATAACTCTATAAGGATGAGCACAGATAACCTTATGATTTAAGAACAACATATCAATATGTCTCTCAATTATCTCCTCAAGAAGAATAACTGTAGTTTCACCTTCAACCGTTGAAGGAATCTGAATAAATCGCGGAAGTCCAGAAGGAACCTGAACTGTAGCAAATTCTAAATCTTTTTCCTTCTTTTCCTTATGCTTTTCCTTCTTATCTTTATCTAATTCCTCTCCCGGAAGTTCCCCTTTTGTCTTCTTTCTTTGTTCATCTGCTTTTTTCTTAAGATCATCCTCACCTTCAAGAAGTGCACCTATATTAAGAGACTTATTTCTAATAAGCGGGAATGGTCTGGAAGAATCCACAGCCATAGGAGTAAGCACCGGATATACATTCTCCTTAAAATATTTATCAACAAATGCCTTCTGTTCATCTGTCAGTTTCTCGTGTGCTCTTACAATTCTAAGCTTCTCTGCCTTCATCTGTGGACGAAGGGCACGATTGTACGTATTGTACTGAGCCTCCACCAATTCATGCGTCTTAATATTTATTCTTTCAAGCTGTTCTGAAGGTGTAAGCCCCGCTATATCTGGCTTTTCACATTCAGCATTTACCATATCTTTTAAAGATGCCACTCTTATCATAAAGAATTCATCAAGATTAGATGCTGTAATACTTAAAAACTTCATTCTTTCAAATAATAAATTTTTTGTATCTTTAGCCTCACCTAATATTCTAAAATTAAAATCAAGCCAGCTAAGCTCTCTGTTAATATAATTCTCTGTTCTGTTTACATCAATAATTTTAGCTTTTGCCATATAAAACCCTCCTTAAGAATATTGTCCGACTATATAATTAATAAACTGTTGTGCCGTTCTGCCTGACACACCACCATGACTTAATTCCCACGCATTCGCTTTAAGAAGCAATTCATTTTCGTCCATAACTATATTATGACGCTTTGCCAATACCCTGATAATTTCCTGAAATTCCTTCTTATTTGGCTTCTGATAACATATAGTCACACCAAATCTATTTACAAGTGATAGCTTCTCCTGAACTGTATCATTTGTATGTAAATCCTGGTCCCTATCTTCCTTATCCTGCCACTTTTCTCTTACAAGGTGACGTCTATTAGATGTTGCATATATAAGCACATTATTTGGCTTCTTGCTAAGTCCACCCTCTATAATAGCCTTTAAATACTTATATTCTATCTCATAATCCTCGAAGGACAAATCATCCATATATATAATAAATTTATAATTTCTGTCCTTCACCTGCTCTATTATCTTTGACAACTCCTTGAACTGATGCTTGTACACTTCAATCATTCTAAGGCCCCTGTCATAATATTCATTTAAAATCGCCTTAATACTTGATGATTTTCCTGTTCCACTATCTCCATATAATAATGCATTATTAGCAGGACGTCCACTAACAAAATCTTCCGTATTATCTATAAGCTTCTTTTTCTGAATTTCATAGCCAACAAGGTCATTTAGATACACATGTTCAATACTTGTAACAGGCACAAGCACAGACTTATCATTTTCATCCATCTCTATTCTAAACGCCTTATTAAGACCGAGCTTACCTACACCTGTTTCCTTATAAAAGCATACTAATTTATCATAAAATTCTTCTACATTACCAGCTATAGCCAAATCCTTTGCAAGATTGCATATGCTATCTCTCACTCTTCTATTAAACACCTTGCTATTGCCATCTCTATGCTTATAGTCCACCAAAAAGCTAAAGCATTTTATCCCCATATTTTCATCTAGCTTGCATAAATCCACATCGAAAAGGCTCTTAAAAATCCCTAAGTCATTCATAGCAATACTATTAATCGAACCCTCTCTATCTCCAATCTTTTCACAAGACATAGAAAATGCGTTCTCATTATTTACAAGTAAAAATGTTAAAAATGAATGATATAAGTTCCCTTCTAATCCATAATTATCAGTTACTTCTATAAGCTTATTAACACACTTATATGCATTATCTAACACTTCTTCATCAATAGTTTCTACTTTATCTGAAAATTTATCTATAATTTCCGCAATTCCATAAAAAATATCATTGTAAACAAAATCCTTATATAACATCAATCTCTTTGTACTATTCATATTCTCTACCTTAATTTCTAATATTTTATTATTTAGCAATTTAATAATTTCCTAATATCTTAAGCTTCAATGCCTCTACGCCTATACCCTTTAAGGCATTTCTAACAGCTACATCTCCTAGCTTACCCTCAAAATCAACAAAAAATCTATATTCAAACTTTTTATCTTCTATAGGTCTTGACTCTATGCTTGTCATATTAAGATTATTGAAAATAATATGTGACAGCATATCGTAAAGTGAACCACTCTCATGGGCAAGTTCAAAGCAAATACTTACCTTACTAGCTTCCCTTTGGTATACCTTATTCTTTCCTACTATAATAAATCGTGTAGTATTTACATCACTATAATTTATCTTTTCCTTAAGTACCTTAAGACCATATAATTTTCCTGCTCTTACACTTGCTATAGCAGCCTTTGTCCTATCATTATCATCAGCAACCTTCTTTGCACTGACAGCATTGTTTGATAAACTAATCTGCTGCCACTCTCTATGTTCTTCTAAAAACTTTGCACTCTGCATAAGTGACTGTGGGTGCGAATAAACTCTCTCTATATCTGCAATATTAGCATCCTGTGTTCCAAGAAGAGCATGTTCCACCTTTACAAAGGTCTCACCAACTATGTAATTGTCATACTCCACAAGCAAATCATAAACCTGACTTACTATTCCCGCTGTAGAATTTTCAATAGGAAGAACAGCATAATCTGCCTTGCCTTCCTTAACTTCTTCCATAGCATCTCTCCAAGACTCCACGTGGTACATATCACAGTCTTCACCAAAATACTGACATACTGCATCATGAGCATAAGCTCCCGGCAATCCCTGATATACAACTCTTGGATTATCTGTCTTCAAATTTTCTATCTGGCTAAAGGAAATAACCTCATCTATTCTATCCTTAATATTGTATTCGGCAAGAAGCTGATACTGCATCTTACGACTCATAGCCATAAGCTGCTTAAATAATTCCTCCACACACTTCTTATTAAAAGTATTGCTTGCTAATTCTGTTACCTTATCCAGCTTTTGCTTTTCTCTGGTTGCATCAAGAACTTCCTTGCCGTTGGCTATTTTAAATTCAGCTACTTCTTCACATAGCTTCATTCTCTTTTCAAATAATTCCACAATCTCCTTATCTGTGGCATCTATATCTTTTCTTATCTCATTTAAATCTAACATTTTTCCATTCCTCGCAAAAATATATACTCCCTTATATAATACCACTATCTCCCATATTTCGTAAAGACATAAAGTTTTGTATTGCTTTTTAAATAAATTGTGATAGAATAAATCGCGGTTGTTAAAACATTTTATGCAAAAAGAATTGAGGTATTTTATGATAACAAAGAGAGAAGACGTTAGAAACATTGCTATTATCGCTCACGTAGATCATGGTAAAACTACACTTGTAGACGAGCTTTTAAAGCAGAGCGGTACCTTCCGTCAGAATCAAGAAGTCGCTGAAAGAGTTATGGATTCAGGCGATATCGAGAAGGAACGTGGTATTACAATTCTTGCAAAGAATACTGCTGTATATTATAAGGATACAAAAATCAATATTATAGATACACCCGGACATGCTGACTTTGGTGGCGAGGTTGAGCGTGTACTTAAAATGGTAAATGGTGTTGTACTCGTTGTTGATGCTTTCGAAGGCGCTATGCCTCAGACTAAATTCGTTCTTAGAAAAGCTATGGAATTGGAACTTCCAGTTATCGTATGTATAAATAAAATTGACCGTCCAGAAGCAAGACCGACTGAAGTTATCGACGAGGTTCTTGAGCTTTTCCTTGAGCTTGATGCTACTGATGAACAGCTTGACTGCCCATTCGTATATGCATCTGCTAAGGCTGGTCACGCAGTATTAGAGCTTGATGACACACCAGAAAATATGATTCCTCTCTTTGAGACAATCATTAACTATATTCCAGCTCCAGAAGGTGATGTAGAAGCTGGTGTTCAGATGCTTATAAGCACAATCGACTACAACGAGTATGTAGGTCGTATAGGTGTTGGTAAAATCGAACATGGTACACTTAAGGTTAATCAAGAAATTATGCTTGTCAATCACCATGACCCAGATAGAAAGCAGCGTGTAAAGGTTGGTAAGCTCTATGAATTCCAGGGACTTAACCGTGTGGAAGTACAGGAAGCTACTGTAGGTGCTATCGTAGCTGTTTCAGGTATTGCAGACCTCAAGATAGGTGATACACTTTGTAGCTTAGAAAACCCTGAAGCTATCCCATTCCAGAAGATTTCAGAGCCAACTATCGCTATGCAATTTATGGTAAATGATAGCCCATTAGCAGGTCAGGAAGGTAAATTTGTAACATCAAGACACCTTCGCGACAGACTTTTCAGAGAGTTAAATACAGACGTATCTTTAAGAGTTGAAGAAACTGATACTACTGAAAGCTTCAAAGTTTCAGGTCGTGGAGAACTTCATTTATCAGTTCTTATTGAGAATATGAGAAGAGAAGGCTACGAATTCGCCGTATCTAAAGCCGAAGTTTTATATAAGAAGGATGAAAACGGCGCACTCCTTGAGCCTATGGAGCTTGCTTACGTAGATGTACCAGAAGAATTCTCTGGTACAGTTATCGAAAAGCTTTCTGGAAGAAAGGGTGAGCTTCGCGGAATGTCTACAGCAAATGGTGGCTACCAGAGATTAGAGTTCTCTATTCCATCTCGTGGACTTATCGGATACCGTGGAGAATTTATGACAGATACTAAAGGAAATGGTATTTTAAATACAATCTTTGACGGATATGGTCCTTACAAGGGAGATATCCAGTATAGAAAGCAAGGTTCACTTATCGCCTTTGAGTCAGGTGAATCTATCACTTACGGTTTATTTAACGCTCAGGAACGTGGTACTCTCTTTATCGGTGCTGGTACAAAGGTTTACGCTGGTATGGTTATCGGTCAGACTGGTAAAACAGAAGATATCGAAGTAAACGTATGTAAGAAAAAGCAGCTTACAAATACTCGTGCTTCTGGTTCAGATGACGCATTAAAGCTTACACCACCTAAAATTATGAGCCTTGAGCAGTGCTTAGAATTTATTGATACAAATGAGTTACTTGAAATCACACCAAAGAATTTAAGAATTCGTAAGAAAATATTAGATCCAACTCTTCGTAAGAGAGCTGAAAGAAAATAAAGAAAAGGTCCTGAATTAGTGTGCCTTGTCCATTTTAGCTAATTTATACTGTTCTTTTTACATGCTACGAATCTTTGATTTTCCGCTATCGTAAAAATCACAGTATAAATCTTGCTAAACGGACAAGAAATATACTAATCTAGAACCTTTTATTTTAATTATTTACCTTTCAACATACCTGACATTTGCCATCTATTATTATATACTGTACGTTTCCCATATTGTCTATGCCCGTTCTGCCTGCTGTAGCTTCTGTGATTTGGTCTATGAAGGATTTTTCGTCGCTTACGGGTACTACTACTTCCACTTCTACATTTTCTGTATAGCGAGTATCTAGGGTATATACGCCCATATTTCCTATTATGTATTGTATTTTTCCTATTCCATTATAGTCTGTACGAAGCACATATTTTACGCCTTCGCATCTTTCTACAACTGTAGCCGCTGCAAGTCCTGCTTTAACTGCTGCTTGATAAGCTCTTACTAAACCGCCAGTTCCAAGTAAGATGCCACCAAAATATCTTGTAACTACTACTGCCACATTATGTACCCCTTCCCCTAAGAGCACTTCAAGCATAGGCTTTCCTGCTGTTCCCGCCGGTTCGCCATCATCGTTACATCTAGTATATTCATTGTTTTTTCCAATAACAGCTGCTGCACAATTATGCTTTGCATCCCAATTTTTCTTCTTGATTTCTTCTATAAAGGCTGAGGCTTCTTCCTCTGAATTTACAGGTTTTACATAAGCAATAAATCGAGATTTCTTCTCAACTATTTCACCCTCTCCACCTTTATATACTATTTTAAAGCCATTTGCTGACATAACTTTATCCTTTCACATTAAAATATCGCTTATATTCGTGATACCTTAATCACAATTTTCTTCTAAATATATTACCTTATTGGAACTAAAAATAAAACACTTTATTTTACTGCTCCTATTTGGTATAATAAATAATGTTTATGTCTAAACTTTAATTAAGTAATTATACATAACGGAGGTTGATATATGAATTACGGTAAAAGTAATATTGTAAAAAAACATAAAGAGCTTACATCTACGTCTAAACGACTTACCACCAAAATAATGGTAGGTATGTTTAAGGTTTCTATATTCGCACTTATTCTACTTGCAGGAGCTGTAGGCTTCCTGGGGTTAGGTATGGTGAAAGGAATTATCGACGGAGCACCAGATATTGAAACTATAAATATAGTGCCTGCTGGTGAAGCTACTAAGATATATGACTCTGATGGAAATGTTATCGAAAAGCTTATAACAGACGGTTCAAATCGTTTCCCTGTTTCATTGGATAAGATTCCTGAGCATTTAAGATATGCATTTATCGATATCGAGGATGAACGATTTGAAACCCATAACGGTATCGACATAAAAGGTATCTTCCGTGCTGCCTATCAGACATTACAGGGCGATATGCAGGGTGCAAGTACCATAACTCAGCAGTTATTGAAAAATAATGCTTTTGACGACGGTGGACGTGAGGACTCTACAGGAGCATTGATTAAGCGTAAAATTCAGGAAATTTACCTTGCCCTTCAGCTTGAAGAAAATGTAAGCAAGGACATTATCCTTGAAAATTACCTTAACACTATAAACCTAGGAAGCGGTTGCTACGGTGTTCAGGCTGCTGCACAGAGATATTTCAACAAGGATGTATCTGAAATCACTATTTCAGAGGCTTCTGTTATAGCAGCTATCACACAGAATCCTTACGGATATAATCCAATATATCATCCAGACAAGAACGCCAAAAGACGTGCTCACGTACTTGAATATATGTTAGAAAATGAACATATCACTAAAGAACAATACGAAGAAGCATTGGCCGATAAGGTATATGATAGAATTCAAGAAACAAGCACTATTACAGCTGATACTACTCCTTACTCATTCTTCACTGATGAGTTAATAAATCAAGTAATAAATGATTTACAGGAACAAAAGGCATACACCTATAATCAAGCCGTAAATGCTTTATACAGTGGTGGTTTAAAGATTTATTCAACACAAGACACTGCTATTCAGAAAATATGTGATGAAGAAACAAATAACCCTGAAAACTATCCTGAAAAGATTTCCTACTCATTTGACTGGGCATTTTCAGTTCTTTTACCTGAACCAGATAAAGATGGTAATACACAAATAAACTACTCACAATGGTCTATTATCAATTACCACAGAAATGTCCTAGGCAATAAGCAGTTCAAGCTTATATTTGACAGTCAGGAAGAAATCGAAGAATGTATTAACGAATACAAGAAGGAAATCCTAAAAGAAGGTGTCGAGGTATTAGGCGAAAACCTTATAGTTTCAATCCAGCCTCAGGTTTCCTTTACTATAATGGATCAAAAGACTGGTTATGTAAAAGCTTTAGTAGGTGGTCGTGGTGAAAAGTTAACAAATCGTGCACTTAACCGTGCTACAGACACTACAAGACAGCCTGGTTCCTGCTTCAAGGTTTTAGCAGCATTTGCACCAGCAATTGACAGCTACGGATATACTATTGCTTCTACTATTGATGATGCACCATATTACTATGAAAATGGTAGACTTGTGAACAACTGGTGGGATAACCCAAAGAAACAGCTTACTGCTGAATCTCGTACTTATCGTGGTTTACAAAGCATTAGAACAGCTATTGCAAATTCTATGAACGTTGTCACTGTTAAGGTATTAGATCAAATCACACCTTCTGCAGGATATGCATATTTAAAGGAATTTGGATTTACAACATTAGTTGACAGTAGAAAAAATGCTGATGGAACATATGATACAGATATCATCCAATCATTGGCCTTAGGCGGTGTCACTGATGGTGTTACAAATATGGAGCTTTGCGCTGCTTACGCTACTATAGCTAACGGCGGAGAATATACAGAGCCTTTATATTATACAAAGGTTTTAGATAACTCTGGTAAAATCATCTTAGAGCGCGAGCCTGAAAGAAGACAGGTATTAAAGGAGTCTACAGCATATATTCTCACTGATGCTATGCACGGTGTAGTTACAGCTGGTGGTACTGGTACTAAAGCAAATCTTGACAATATGTATGTAGCTGGCAAGACTGGTACAACTTCTAACAGCTACGATATATGGTTTGCCGGTTATACTCCTTACCTTACAGCAACCATATGGAGTGGATATGATCAAAACGTGTTAATGGACAATACATCTTACCATTTAGTAATATGGAAGAATATTATGAGTCGTGTTCACGAGCTAAAAGGATATGAATATGCTGAATTCAAGCGCCCAGACTCCGTGGTATCTGCACAGGTTTGTAAGAAATGCGGACAGTTAGCAACTTTAGGTCTATGCGATAAGGACCCTGAAAAGAATATGATTACAACTGAATTGTTTATCGCTGGTACCGTTCCTACTGAAAGATGCGTGTGCCACGAGGAAGTTTCAATATGTAATGATTCAGGACTTTTAGCTACAGAAAACTGTACTAATGTAACAAAGAAAATTTTCAGAATTCGTTATCAAGGCACAGAAGGTAAGACCTGGGATACTCCTTACACACGACCTGAGAATCTAAAAGACGAATATTGTCACTTACATCCATAAATCTTAGTGACTAAAAACTGTATAAAATGTTAATAATACCCTTAATGGATTATATTTTAATTCATTAAGGTTTTTTTATTAACCCATTATGAAAGGAGCGCTATGTCAGAAACTGTTTATATCAAAATACCTACTTCTACAAAAGTAAATAAACATCATGTAGTGTTAGGGGATGTAGCAAAGATTTACTCAAAAGACAAATGCATTGTCCAAAAAATAAAACCCCTTAAAATATATACCTTTCATAATCCCAAGAAGAATCGTGTAATCATTTCTTCTATGAAGATTATTGAAACAATATGTTCCCACTTCCCCAACATAGATGTAGTTCATATGGGCGAGCCTGACTTTCTTCTAGAATACGAGCCTTTAAAATGCAATTGTAAACTCTTAGAATACATCAAAGTCGCTCTATGCTGTTTACTTATATTTTTTGGTTCTGCTTTTACCATAATGACCTTCAACACTGATGTATCCATGGCCGAGCTTTTTACTCATATATACGAGGACCTTACAGGCCATAAACGTACCGGAATAACCATTCTTGAGATTTCTTATTCAATAGGTGTCGGTCTTGGTATTATCATTTTTTATAACCATTTCGGTAAGAAAAAGCTATCAAACGACCCTACTCCTATAGAGCTTGAAATGCGTAAATATGAAACTGATATAGAGGAAGCTCTTATAGCCGGTGTAAATAACAAGGAGGAGCATATCGATGTTGACTAATCCTATTTTAGCTTCTATTACCCTTATAGTTATCGGTTTAGCCAGTGGAACCGGTGCTGCCGCTGGAGTCTTTGCCTTAATTACGAAAGTAGGTATATTACCGCAAATTGCTGACAAAACTAAAACCACAGCTTATGTAACAAAATACGAAACAGCAGTATTAGCAGGTGGCGTAGGTGGCACTTTATTTTTCCTATTTCCATTTCCTTTTATTCTTCCTAGAATATTTCTAATTATTGCAGGAATATCTTTTGGAATATTTGTGGGATGCCTTGCTACAGCTTTAGCTGAAGCCCTAAATGTTACCGCTATATTCACAAGGCGATTACGTCTACACATTGGTATTCCTCTCATTGTGTTATCTATGGCTCTCGGTAAAACTGCTGGTTCGTTACTGTATTATATACGCTCATATTTTCCAAATAAATAAAGGAGGACTTATGTCAAACAAAAATAACAATCAGTCAATCTTAGAAAAGGTTGTCAATTCATCAGATGAAAATCAACAACAAAAAGACTATTCTACTTATGTAAAAAATGTAACACCTACAAAAAGCCTTCCTGCTAATATGTTTAAAGCATTTCTTGTAGGTGGTCTAATATGTGTGCTTGGTCAATTGATAATGAATATTTTAAGGGATTATGGCTTAAATAAGGATGATTCTGCAGCCTACACCAGCTTAATATTAATTGCTCTATCTGTAATCTTTACCGGACTAGGTATCTATTCCAAGCTTGGAGCATTTTCTGGCGCTGGTTCTCTTGTGCCAATTACCGGCTTTGCTAATTCTGTTGCATCCTCTGCTATTGAATTCAAAAAAGAAGGGCAAGTATTTGGTATAGGATGCAAAATATTCACAATTGCCGGTCCAGTAATCCTTTACGGCATATTAAGCAGCTGGATTCTCGGTTTAATTTACTACATTTTACGAATATGGGGGATTTTATAATGAATGACAATACGCAATATATAGGAATGCAAAGCATTTCCCTTGCAAATCCAGCTTATATAAAGGAATACTATTCAGTAGTTGGAAAAAAAGAAGGCGAAGGACCATTGGGTAAATATTTCAGTCAAATAGAGACAGATGATATGTTCGGATGCAGTAGCTGGGAAGAAGCTGAAAGCGCTTTACAGACTGAAACTGTAAAAGGACTTTTACACAAATCTAATTTGGAGCCTCACTCTGTTAGATATACCTTCGCTGGTGATTTACTGGGGCAGCTTATGGCTACATCATTTGGGCTTAAAAGCTTCAATATCCCTTTATTTGGATTATATGGTGCATGCTCAACTATGGGTGAGGCTATTTCTCTTGGGGCGATGACAGTCTCTGCAGGATATGCTGATACAGTCCTATCCCTAGCATCAAGTCACTTTGCCAGTGCCGAAAAAACCTTCCGTTTCCCTCTTGACTACGGAAGTCAGTTAAAATCCTGTGCTACACGTACAGTAACAGGCTGTGGCGCTGTCATTATAGGAAAAGACTCTGGTATTGCTAAAATAACCGGTGTAACCCCTGGTAGAATCGTCGATTATGGATGTAAAGAAAAAGATAATATGGGTGCGTGTATGGCTCCTGCCGCCGCTGATACAATTTATCATAATCTTTCTGACTTCGGTCGCACTCCAGAGCATTATGACAAAATAATAACTGGCGATTTAGGCTATGTAGGACAAACAGTACTATTTGACCTTCTAAGAATAAAAGGATACGACATTAGCAAGGTTCATATGGACTGCGGTATTGAAATCTTTGACAGTTCCACTCAAAACACAAACTCTGGTGGTTCAGGCTGTGGTTGCTCTGCTTCAACCTTCTGTGGATATATTTTAGAGCAATTAAAAGCACGCAAATGGAGACGCATCCTCTTTGTTCCAACAGGTGCTCTTCTATCTCCTGTCAGCGCAAACGAGGGCAATTCCATTCCTGGAATCGCCCACGGCGTAGTAATTGAGAGCGTATAAACTCTCTATATTTTATAATTATTTTGTCATGAAAGGAAAAAATTATGGATTATTTAAAAGCATTTATAATCGGTGGCATTATATGTGCTATCGTGCAAATTCTCATAGATAAAACAAAGCTACTTCCAGGACGTATTATGGTTGGTCTTGTGGTAACAGGTACAATCCTAAGTGCCATCGGAATATATGAACCTCTTCTTAAATTTGCCGGTGCAGGCGTCAGTGTACCACTATTAGGCTTTGGAAATTTACTGTTTAAGGGTACAAAAGAAGCCATCGCAACTGATGGCTTCCTAGGACTCTTTAAGGGTGGTTTCACTGCAAGCGCAGTAGGTATAAGTGCCGCCCTTATTTTCTCTTATATAGCATCTCTCATTTTCGACCCTAAGACAGATGCATAATTAATGTTATATAGCAAAATCAATATGTTGAATTGTACCAACAGAACCATTTTCTTTTAAAAACACTCCTGTTTTTTGAATCACTCCATTAGTTTCATTAGTTTCTAAATCATTGAGGGAGAACTGGGTAGAAGCAGCACCGAGATAAATTGCTCCTACTCCAGCTTTTCCTATAGCTATTAAGCTATCAGTTCCATCTGCGTTTTTTGTCCAGATTTTAAGATTATTAAATACATCATCTGCTTCATCTATCCATCCATTGCCATCTTTATCATACATAGCTAAGTCTTTAAAACCATCACCTGATTTTGTACCAAATAATTCACTTCCATCATTGATTCTGCCATCATTATTTTTATCTATGGCTAAAAATCCACTATCTCCCTCTAGATAAGATATTTTATCCATTTTACCATCTGAATCTATATCAAAATAAAACTTTTGGTCTGATAAGCTAGCAACTTCATTTCCTATATTGATAACTAGAGGATCTCTGAAAGTCTCAATCGTTTGAACATATGATTCATTTACTGCCATAAAGCTTCTAGACATCTCAAGTTCAACATTAAAATTTATTTCTCTGCCATCAGCAGTTCTTGCAACACCAATTGTTGAAAATGCAGTATTTTCCACTTCTGCAACAAAAGATGACGTAACTGTATGCTTAACCCATGTATTTCCAGCCAAACCTATGTCACCACCTATATTTATCGTAGCTGAAATATTCTGACTTATACTAAGGCCACTTACTTGTCCATTTCCCTGCCATGACCCACTTATATCATTATGCACCTTTTCTTTTTCTGATAAATCTACCTTGGTCTTCTTGCTCTCTCTTCCGAGTCTTTTATCCTGCATACTTCTAAGCATTTCAATAATCTTTTTTAAAGTTCTTATTTTCCAATCTCTCTCATCCTCTATATCATGTGGCTTTTTATTTTTTGCCTCCTTAGCTCTTCTAGTCTGTTCCTCTATCATAGACTGAAGACTATTCTTCATATTATTTTTCGCAGCCTTCTTAGCCCTCTCCTCCATATCGTCCTTGGCTTCCTTTAGCTGCTCCAATAAATTTTTAGATTCTTGGGAAATAGTTATTCTTGCGGCATCATCACTACCCGCTCTGACAGTTATAGATTCGCTTTGTACATAACTTGTACTTGCATAGTTCCTATTTGATGACATAGATACATCACTTGAATTAATAATCATGGCTTCCACATCCTTTCTCGTCCACGACAAAACACAAAACCTACCATCCATGGCTGGTCTAAATTATAATTATCCTAAACTATATATCGACATATTTATGTGATTAATTAAGTGTAATAATTAATATTTTTTAATTTTTATTACAATGTAAAACCCTAGGACATCACTCTTTTCAAAGCAATATGTCCTAGGGTCCACTTTTATCTAACTATATATTATATTTTGTTTACATAATCCTTATTTATCCAGCTTTTGCAAGAAATTTCTTGTTCTCTCATTCTTAGGATTATCGATTACATCCTCTGGCTTTCCTTCCTCTACGATTACACCATCATCCATAAAGATAACTCTATCAGCAACCATTCTTGCAAAATTAATCTCATGAGTAACGATTACCATTGTCATTTTCTCCTCTGCGAGACGGCGAAGTACCTTTAAAATCTCTGCTGTAATCTCAGGGTCAAGAGCACTTGTAGGCTCATCAAAGAATAAAATTTGTGGATTCATAGCCAAAGCTCTAGCGATAGCAACTCTCTGCTGCTGTCCACCTGATAACTGGCAAGGATATGCATTTTCCTTATCCTCAAGACCTACCTTTTTAAGAAGTTCTCTAGCTTCCTTTATAACTTCTTCCTTATTTCTCTTTTGAACGCTTACAGGCGCATCAATTATGTTTTTAAGCACTGTATAATGTGGAAATAAATTAAAGTTCTGGAACACAAGACCAAAGCTTGTCTTTATCTCATGGAGCTTATCCTTTGACGAATATACCGCCTTACCATCAATATCTTCACATACTACACCTGATGCATATTCAAGTGTTCCTCCATCAAGCTTTTCAAGCATTGTCATACATCTAAGTAATGTAGACTTACCTGAACCAGAAGGGCCTAAAATAGCCACTACTTCACCTTCATTGACCTTCATAGAAATATTTGAAATAACCTGTAAGTCATCGAAGCTCTTTTTTGCATTGCTAATTTCTAATAACTTCATACCCTTCTCCTATCTATAATACTGAAATTTCTTTTCTACACATTCCATAACAAGTGCTACTACAAAGTTAAATACATAGTAGAATACACCTGCTATAAACAATGGCATTATACTAGCCTTTGCTGAAGCCACTTGAGTAGCTAATGTAAACATTTCTGTGTAAGCAATAGCAAAAGCTAACGATGTATCCTTAACTAGTGTTATCACTTCATTAGTCACAGGTGGAATAACTCTCTTAACCATCTGTGGGAATAAAATCTTCCAATATCTCTGCATTCTAGAATAACCAAGAACATCTGCCGCTTCGTACTGACCAACTGGTATACCTTCGATACCTGAACGGTATATTTCTGCAAAATATGCAGCATAATTCAAAGAGAATGCTATAATTACAGCATAAAATCTATATTCTGATGAAAGATTTATACCAAACACATAATACGGTCCAAAGAATACCATAAGTAACTGTAGCATAAGTGGTGTTCCACGCATTATCGAAATATATATCTTCGCAATCCACTGAACAATCTTAAACTTTGACATTCTAATCGCGCAAATAATTAAACCTAATGGAAGAGAAAATACAAGAGTAAGCACAAATATTAATAAGCTGGATACCATACCCTCGCTAAGCTTATTTACAACATCTAAAAACTTATCGATAAATGGTTCCTCATCTTTCTTTGTTGTACTCTGATTTGATGTAGCATCATTTAAATATGCTGAATCTGTACCTTCCTTACCCAGACATACACTATCAGATAAGCCCCATTCCTCTGCAATTTTTGCAAATGTGCCATCTGCTAACATCTTATCTAAGGTTTCTTGAACCTGGTTTCTAAGCTCTGTATTTCCTAATTTAAAGCCTATACCATACTGTTCTGTAGCAACCTGTTCCTTAAGCATTTTAAAGCCATTGCCACGCTGTTCTAACTGATAATTAGCAACTCCCATATCCATACAGATAGCATCTGCTATACCAGCTTCAAGGCTCATAAATGCACTATTATAATCAGCAACCTGCTGAAGCTCTTTAAATTCTTTGCATAATGCCTTATTTTCCTCTGTAGCACCATCACCTGTAAAAGCAGCTAGCGCTGAGGAATCAGTTTGAACGATTACAACCTTACCCTTTAAATCTTCAAGACTATCTATTCCAGATTTAGACTTTACTATCACAACCTGAGAATTATCAACATATGCCTTCGACCATGTATACAACTCTTCTCTGCCATTGATTGTGAAACCATTCCAAATACAATCAATAGTTCCAGACTTCAATTCCATATCTTTAGAATTCCAGTCAATTGGCTGTTTCTTTAAAGTCCAACCATTTCTTTTACAAACTTCCTCTGCAAGGCTTAAATCAAAGCCCACATACTCACCATTGTCATCCTGATAGCCATATGGCGGAAATTCTGCATCAAATCCTACTGTAAATACATTCGCATCCTCTTTTTTACAGGAAACCAAACATCCCATAATTAAAGACATTGCCAATAATAAAACAAGTACTTTACTTATTCTTCTCATTTATCTTCTCTCCTTAGTAATCTTTTACAACGGTTGTTAAATAAACCGTTATCATTTTACCTTACTAAAGCAATTTTGTCTATGTTTTTACAAGAAAAAAACACACTAAAATGTATTTTTACTTCAATACATCTTAGTGTGTTTACATACATCATCTAAAAAAGACTATAAAACCTTAGATAAGAATTCCTTAAGTCTAGAATTCTTCGGATTTCCAAAGAACTCTGCCGGTGGCGCACACTCAAGAATCTGTCCATCATCAATAAAGAGAACCTTATTAGCTACTTCTCTGGCAAATCCCATCTCGTGTGTAACAATTATCATTGTCATGCCTTCATTAGCAAGAGCCTTCATCAAATCAAGAACCTCTCCTACCATCTCTGGATCAAGAGCACTAGTAGGCTCATCAAAAAGGATAACCTCTGGATTCATAGCAAGAGAACGAACGATTGCAACTCTCTGCTTCTGTCCACCTGACAATGTAGATGGATATACATTAGCCTTATCAAGAAGGCCAATTCGCTCTAAAAGCTCCTCTGCCTTAAGCTTAGCATTCTTCACTATCTCGGCCTTTGTAGTTGTAATTTCAACTGGTGCCTTCTTTTTATCCTTACCTCTAAACAGATTTGTTATCTTTATGATTCTATTATGTCTCTTTGCCTTCTTCAAATCTTTGCACTGAAGGTGAACTGGGGCAAGCATAATATTCTCAATAACTGTCTTATTGTTGAATAAATTAAAGTGCTGGAAAACCATACCCATATTTCTTCTATGAACATTGATATCAACCTTCATATCGGCAATATCTACACCGTGGAAAATAATCTGTCCACCTGTTGGGTCTTCCATACAGTTTAAGCATCTAAGAAAAGTACTTTTTCCTGAGCCTGAAGGACCGATAACAACCATTATATCGCCTTTATCAATAGTAACATTTATGCCATTTAAAACTTTATTATCACCGAAGTGTTTTTCAAGATTAATTACGTCTATCACTTTTTCTCAGGCTCCTTTCCATAATTTTAATACCTAGACTGATAATAAGTATCAGTACCATATATATCATAGCCATCACAAGATATGGAACCATAAACTCGTAATTATTGCTGCCGATATAGTTAAACGCTATGTAAAGGTCAGTAGCTCCAACAAAGCTTACTACTGAAGTTTCTTTTATAAGAGCAATAAACTCATTACCAAGAGTTGGAAGAATATTTTTAACTGCCTGTGGAATCACAATCTTTAACATAGATGTACTAAAGCTAAGTCCTACAGCTCTTCCAGCCTCCATCTGTCCATTATCAACAGACATAATACCGCTTCGCATAATCTCTGATATGTATGCGGCACTATTTAAACCAAATACAAGTATAGATACATCCACACCGGTAATCTTTATGCCCATAAGTGGCAACAATACATAGTAAAATACAAGTAACTGTACAACTATCGGTGTTCCTCTAAACAATGCTACATAAAATGAGCATATTCCATTGAGTATCCTAGGCATAAGCTTATACTTAGGTATAACTCTGACAACTGCTATAAGAGTTCCTATGATTATACCAATTATAAGACCAAGCACTGCTATAAGAAGCGTATTCTGAAGTCCTTCTAAAACCTTTACATATCCCTTATAGTCAATGAATATCTCTATAAATTTGTCTATTTTCTTCGAAAAGTCTCCCATGAAATATCCTCTCTAACCTGTTACTGCATATCATTGATTGCTTCTGTAATACACTTTGCAGGAGCTGAGTCAATGATTACATACTTAATATTATTGTTAATTAAATCCTGTACTGCCAATGAACCATTCTTGTATGCAACAGTCTTGAATTCAAAGCCTTCGAAGCCCCACTCTTCATCACCTTCACAGTAGAACTGACCCGTTGTTCCATTCTGAACACCAACCTTAACATCACTACCTAATGTATTAAGAATCTTCTCAACATCTTCTGCTGACTCACACTTATCAAATGTATCATCATCAGCTGGAACAATAATCTTCTGTGATGCTGAGTAATATGAATCTGAAAATGTTACATACTCCTTACGGTCTTCCTTTACTGTAAGACCTGCCATAGCTATATCACACTTCTGCTGACCTACAGCAAGACAAACTGCATCGAAGTCCATATTCTGGATAACAAGCTCCTTACCAAGTGCATCTGCAAGTGCCTTAGCGATTTCCATATCAATACCAAGGTAGCTCTCACCCTTTGTCCACTCAAATGGCTCAAATGAAGCATTTGTAGCAACTACTAACTGATCCTTACTTGAATCAAGCTTTGCTGATGTAACAGGAACTGGCTCACCATCACCGAAATATCTGTTACAGATTTCATCAAATGTACCATCTTCCTTAATCTTTGCGATAAATGTATTAACATCCTCTAAAAGCTCTGGCTGATTCTTATCAACACCAAATGCATATTCCTCACTTGTAAGATCGATTTCGATAACCTTTACCTTCTTCTCTGCTTTATCCTTACCACAGCCTACAAACGCTGAAACTGCCATAGCTGTCGCAAGACCAAGTGCTATTAATTTCTTAATTCTCATCTTAAACATTCCTTTCTCTTACATAAATCTTGTATAAATCTTTTTATTAAATTTACTTATACTTATGTAGATATTATTTATATCATTTTATCGTCATAATTTCAAGTAAATTCACTTCTTTTGTTGCCTTTAAAGCCATTACTCTACCACAGCATCAAAGCCTAAATCATCAAGCTCTGATATAGCTGTCTTTACACAATGTTCACAACCGTTGATTGTAACTGTCTTATCCTCAAGAGAAACACTAAAATCCAAATCAACCTCTTTCAATGCGTTAGTTATTCTCTCAACACACTTTCCACAATGCATCCCTTCAACCTTTAATACTGCCATATTTTTTCTCCTTTTCAAAATTGTAAATTGTTTAATTCCCACTTACTAATTATATTCTTAAAAGCTTCTTATAGCGTCATCCTCGTCACTATCTATCTCAATTGACTTGATAACTACATAATATGAAACATTTTCATTTACATGAACCTCAACTCTGTCTCCTACTTTATGTCCCATCACAGCCTTGCCAATAGGCGATTCTATACTTATATTACCTCCTAAGGAATTTCCCCTAACAGATGTTGTTATCTTGAACTTCTCAGTCTCGTCGTCCTCCTCGAAGTACAGCTCAACCACCTTATTTATACCTACCTCATCATCCTCAGATTCATCAGAAACAATATTTGCATTCTTTATCATTCGCTCCAAATATCTTATACGGCTCTCATTTTTATTCTTATCTCTCTTTGCAGCATAATACTCAAAGTTCTCGCTTAAATCACCTTGTGCTCTAGCCTCTTTAACAGCCTCTATAGCCTCTGGACGAACAACTAGTTTTCGATAATTTATCTCTTCCTGAATCTTTTTTATATCATTTTCTGTAAGATTATCTCCCATATATCTTCCTCATCTTTCTTGATATCAAAATCTCACTTATATGGCACAACTATTATTTCCTTAACTTCTTAGTCTTAAGTCTAAGGGCATTACTTACCACACAGACTGAACTTAAAGACATTGCAAGTCCGCCAAGCATAGGATTTAGAAGCAATCCATTCACACTATATAATACACCAGCAGCAATTGGAAGTCCAATAGAATTATATAAAAACGCCCAGAATAGATTTTCTTTAATATTTATAATAGTTAAACGGCTAAGTCTTATGGCCGCAGGCACATCAAGCAAATCTGATTTCATAAGAACTATGTCTCCCGCCTCTATAGCAATATCAGAACCATTTCCTATGGCACAACCCACATCAGCCTGTGTCAATGCTGGCGCATCATTGACTCCATCACCAACCATCATAACCTTACGTCCCTCTGTCTGCAATTTAGCAATAACTCCTGCCTTATCCTCTGGCAATACCTCTGCTACTATTTCATCGACGCCTGCCTGTTTTCCAATAGCACCTGCAGCTCCTTTATTATCGCCGGTAAGCATTACAACATAAAGTCCTGATTCTTTCATAATAGCTATAGCTTCCTTACTTGTTTCTTTAATTGTATCGGCCACACTAATGATTCCTTTTAAGCATCCGTCAATAGCTATAAGTAGAGGTGTTTGACCTTCCATCTCATAAATGGCCATCTTTTCTTCAAAAGGCTTGCTTATAGCTATATTAAATTTGCTCATAAGCTTTCTGTTTCCTACAAGTACCTTCATTGTAGCTACATTATCTAACGCTTCCCCATTAGCTCTAATATCTGACTCCACACCCATTCCAGAATGATTCGAAAACTCTGACACCTCATATCCAAAATTCACTATGCCGCAAGCATTCTCAGTGCATGCAGTTTCACTAATATCTAACACCTTATCTATAACAGCCTTTCCTAGTGGATGCTCTGACACACTTTCCACTGCAGCTGCAATTTTAATCAGTTTCTCTTCTGTTATATCTTCTGCAAAAATCTCACGAACTGAAGGCTTTCCTTCTGTTATAGTTCCTGTTTTATCTAAAACCACAGTATCTACCTTATGAGCAATTTCAAGTATTTCACCATTTCTTATAAGTATGCCGCTAGAAGCTCCAAGACCTGTCCCCACCATAATAGCTGTAGGTGTTGCAAGACCTAGGGAGCACGGACATGCAATTACCAAAACCGAGGTAAATATTTTAAGTACAAATGCCAAATCCTTTCCTAAAATCAACCATATAACTGCAGCCACAATAGCTATACATATTACAGCAGGTACAAATACACCTGCCACCTTATCAGCAAGCTTAGATATTGGTGCCTTCTTGCCCTGAGCATCCTCTACGAACTTAATTATCTTAGCAAGAGTAGTATCTTTACCTACTTTTGTAATCTTTACATACAAAACACCATTAACATTTATACTTCCACCTATTACATTATCCCCTTCTCCCTTTTCTACAGGAATACTCTCACCTGTTATCATAGCTTCATCTACACCGCTATTACCTTTTATAACCACGCCATCAAGGGGTATTTTTTCCCCAGGCTTTACCAATACTACATCATCTATCTTCAAACTCTTAGTAGGCACCCTTGTTCCATCTAAAAGATTTGCTTCGTCTGGCGATAACTCCATAAGTTTTCTAATGGCACCTTTAGTTTTAACCTTACTTAAACCTTCAAGATATTTTCCAAACATAATAAGAGTAATAACCACTGCCGCAGATTCAAAATACAAGTTATGAACATAATGACTGTTAAGCGGAATCATATATGTCATAACAAGGCTGTATATAAACGACGCTGCACTTCCTATAGCCACAAGTGAATCCATATTAGGATTTAAATGAAATAAGGATTTGAAACCATTTACAAAAAATTTCTTGCCAAACCACAATATAGGAATAGTTAATAAAAGCTGTGTCAATGCGTAATTACCAGGATATTTATCCATATCTATAATAGCTGGCATCGGCAAGCCCTTTATAAGCATAGGTCCCATAGATATATACAAAAGAAATACTGTAAATACAGCTGCACTTATTAGATTCTTCTTATGTGCCTTTAGATTTTCTTCTTCCTTTTCTTGGTTAACATAATTTGTATCATGCTCGCTAGTTTCTTCAGTTTCTACTTCCTCATAAAGACTAATTCCAAAGCCAGCTTTTTTTACCTTTGACATAATAAGTTCTCTAGTAACCTTTGCTTCGTCATAATATATAATCATTCTATTTGTAGTCAAATTAACATCACTGCGCTCTACACCTTCAAGCTTTCTCGTAACTCGCTCAACAGCCGCTGAACAGGCCGCGCATGACATTCCCTCTATCAAATATGTTTCTTCTCTCATTTATACATATTCCTCCACTTGAATATACACTCGTCCTTTTTTAGTTTCACCAGATATCTCTTTAAAAACCATCTTACCATAACCTCTCACGGATATGATATCGTCCTGCTTTACAATATAGCTATTATTTTCACACAGCCTCTCATTTAGAAAAACCTTTTTACTTCGAAATAGCTCCAAAGCTTGATTTCTTGATATATTATATTTACCCGCGATAACCACATCCAATCTAAGGGAGGATACCAATAATTTACATACATTTCGCTTTGCTTCAAATTCAACCGGCAGCGCCTCTATCCTTGTTACCTTCATATGCGTATGGCGAACTTTTTTAAGATTTTCTACTATGTAATCTGCTATCTTTTCATCCACAAACACATACGCGAACCTGTCCATGACTAATATATCACCTATAGTTTCACGCTTTATTCCCAAATTCATAATTGAACCTAAAAAGTCCCTATGGGTAAATTCATCAGAAAACTTCTTTAAAATAGGCTCTATACACACAATAGATATAGGAAAATCCAACTCATATCCTATGAGCTCTTTATCTCCGAATCTTGCCATCTTTCTCTCTGCATTTTCGTATCCGCCCCATAGCATAAAGTTAAGCTTCTGCTCTCTGGCTGTTTCATGCAACAGTGAGATATCTGTCGATGATAGAAAACCTGTAAAAAAATATTGGGAGCACTTATACGAGCGCTCCGCCAATTCTACTATTCTTTTTTGAAAATAAAGTTCTTCGTTAGTCATAAATTACTATAAATCTCCACTACTTCAATTCATTTATCATATTCTGAATTTCAGTCTTACTAGCAAACCCTACATGCTCCTTCACAAGCTTGCCTTCCTTTAAAAATACTAATGTAGGGATGCTTGCTACCTTATATAAAACAGCCAATTCTGGATTCTTGTCTACATCTACCTTAACTACCATCACATCAGCATTCTCACCAGATACCTGCTCGATAACAGGAGCTAACATTTTACAAGGTCCACACCATGTTGCAAAAAAATCAATAAGTACAAGCTTATCACTTGTAAGCACCTCATTGTTATATTCATCAAAATTAATCTCTCTTGCCATAAAAATCATCCTTTCTTTTTACACTTTTTTCTAAACAATACTGATTATTCTTCACTTAATCCAAGGCAATTTAGCAATCCTTAAGATTACCCTTCCTAACATTCTCTTCGATAATATCTAACACCATCTCGTACAGCTTCTCTGAGCCTGGTTTAATCTTTTTACATGCTCTTTCTCTAACCTTAGAAGCTGCCACTTCATGTTCACGCCATGCCAATCCATCAGACGCATCATTTAACATAAGTGGTTGAACACTATCAATAGCTGTTGCAAATTTTGCTTCAGGAGTACTTGCTTCCTCAAATTCAAGCCATAAATCCATAAAATACTTATCCTGCTCCTTAGGCAATATTCCAAATATTCTATCAGCTGCCCTCTTCTCTCGCTCTGCCTTAGTAGCATTGCCAGCATCATCATATGCGTAAGTATCACCAGCATCGATTTCTACAACATCATGGATAACAACCATCTCTACTGTTCGCCCAATATCTATAGGTTCATTGGAATATTCAGCTAAAAGCATAGTCATTAACGCCAAGTGCCATCCATGTTCTGCATCGTTCTCTTTTCGAAGAGCATTTAGGATGTATGTCTGTCGTCCAATACCTTTTTCCTTATCCATCTCCAATGCGAATTTCATCTGTTTTTTCAAACGTTCATCCATATTATGTCAACCTCATTTCATTTTTGTTTCTCTTTTTGTGAAACAGGTTCATTTTTTGTGGTATATACATTAGTCATTATATTTTCCAGTTAATAACTCCTGTTTTCTTTTCTTCATATGATAGAGAATAATATCTCTTGCCTTAGCAGCCTCTGCCTTTTCTAGAGCTGGTACATCCTTTAGTGGATATTCCATTCCTAAAGCCTCATACTTCGGAACCCCCATAGTATGATACGGAAGTACATCAAGAGCCTTTACATTATCAAGCTCTCCTAAAAACGCTCCAACTCTCTGCAAATACTCTGTCTTATACGTAATTCCAGGCACTGTTACATGTCTAATCCACACTGGGAAATCAATTTCATTTAGATATCTGGCGAAATCTAAAATATTATGATTAGTATGACCAGTAAGTACCTTATGTCCCTCGTCATCGATATGCTTAATATCAAGCATTATTAAGTCTGTATATTTAAGTAGTTCATTAAGCTTGTCCATAAATACCTGGCTATTTCTGTTAAACACTACACCTGATGTATCGATACAAGTGTGAATATCCTTTTTCTTAGCCTTCTTAAAAAGCTCAATCATAAAATCCATCTGAAGAAGTGGCTCACCACCAGTCACAGTCATACCGCCATTTGTAAGATATGGTCTATACTTTTCAAAATCTTCTATCAATTCGTCTGTACTTCTAAGTGTTCCAGCATTAATCTCCCAAGTGTCAGGATTATGGCAATACTGACATCTCATCGGACATCCCTGCACGAAAATTACATATCTAACACCAGGTCCATCTACTGTTCCAAATGTTTCTATTGAATGAATACGTCCCTCCATAAAAATACCGTACCTTTCTTTTGCATAATAACTACCTAAATTATACAATAGAATCTGTCTTTCTTAAAGATAAAAATTTCTTAATTTTAGCCATTTTAATAAATATATATACGTTTTTCTATAAATACATCACTATTTGCACTTCATAGCTCTAAGTGCATTTAAAATCGCTATAACACACACTCCTACGTCTGCAAATACAGCATACCACATAGATGCTACGCCTACTGCTGCCAAAAGCAGAACAAGCACCTTTACACCTATGGCAAACACAATATTCTGCTTTACAATTTTTAACGTCTTTTTAGCCATTTTAATAGCTTTAACTATACTTGATGGCTTATCATCCATAATAACAACATCCGCTGCCTCTATAGCTGCATCCTGACCTAAACCACCCATTGCAATACCTATATCAGCTCTTGCCAAAACAGGTGCATCATTAATGCCGTCTCCTGCAAATGCAACTTTTTTCTCTGAAGTAGCCATATTAAGAAGTTCTTCAAGTCTGTCAACCTTGTCACCTGGCAACAATTCGCTATAAATATCAGTAACCCCAAGGTTATTTCCAACATATTCCGCTATATTCTTTCTATCTCCTGTAAGAATAACAGTTTTATCAATGCCCATTTTCTTAAGACCTGAAATAGCAGCACTGGCATCTTCCTTTATCTCATCTGAAATAACAATTGCCCCTATATAGTTTATATCATTCTCGCTATGACCTACAGCTACGTAAACAATGGTTCCAAGCTCGATACAAACATCATAAGCTACACCTATTTTATCCATAAGTTTATGATTTCCAGCATAAATAATCTGTCCGTCAGCCACTGCTTTTATACCATATCCAGATATTTCCTCAAAATTACTGCTATCTATCTTTAATTCTAATGCT
The DNA here is from genome assembly GCA_045125245.1 of Lachnospiraceae bacterium. GTDB lineage: Bacteria > Bacillota > Clostridia > Lachnospirales > Lachnospiraceae > SVEL01. Next base: position 5,464 of record JBGVNF010000076.1, on the reverse strand, counting down.
TCAATGCTCTCCAAAACATCCGAGTGCTCTAATGCCCTATTTTTATAGGTTTCTTTAAGTGATAAACCAATAGGATGGTTCGAATATAGCTCCGCTATAGTTGCACTTTTAAGTATTTTTAGCTCATTTTCAGTTTTATATGGTACTATATTAACCACTTTAAAGTTTCCTTTTGTAAGTGTACCTGTTTTATCAAATACAACAACTCCTGTCTTGGCAAGTGCTTCCATATAAGTACTTCCCTTAATCAAAATACCATTAGCTGACGCTCCACCTATTCCTGCAAAAAAGCTAAGTGGTACCGATATAACCAAGGCACATGGACACGAAATTACAAGAAAGCTTAATGCTCTGTATAACCATTTATACCAAACATCTGTTGTAGATACACCGCCCATACCAAATATCTCTACACAAGGTGGGATAACAGCTAATAAAAGCGCAATAACAACTACTACAGGTGTATAATATCTAGCAAACTTTGTGATAAACTTTTCGCTATCAGCCTTCTTATTACTAGCATTTTCCACAAGTTCAAGTATCTTTGAAACTGTAGACTGGCTAAATTCTTTCATTACCTCTATCTCTAAGACACCGCTTACACTTATAGAGCCACTTATTATGTCATCTCCCACAAAAACCTCTCTTGGAAGACTTTCTCCTGTGAGAGCCATAGTATCAATAGTTCCCTCGCCCTTTGCAAGTTTACCGTCAAGTGCCACCTTTTCTCCCGGTTTTACGACAATAATCTCTCCTATTCTAACTTCAGAAGGTTCTTTTTTAACTACAGTTCCGTCATGAAGCTTTACATATGCCACCTCAGGTCTTATATCCATAAGGGCTGAAATAGATTTCCTCGATTTACCCACAGCATAATCCTGAAACATCTCGCCTACCTGATAAAACATCATAACTGCTACCGCTTCTGGATATTCTCCAATAAAGAATGCACCTACAGTTGCCAACGCCATAAGAAAGTTCTCATCAAAAACTTTTCCCTTACATATATTTTTCACTGCAGTTTTAACAACCTCGCCACCTACTGTAAAATATGATATTAAATATAATAGTAAGCTTACTGTTTCCACTGTTCCAAGACTTATAGAGAACTTATCTGATAACTCAATGGAATATTTACCAACAAAAATTGCCGCAACTAAGAATACAGCTGCTAAGAAAATCTTAGCAATTTCTTTTCCTTCAATATCTCCACCATGTTCGTGGTCATGGCCGCAACCGCAGCCGTGTTCTTCTTCATGGTGATGATTATTTCCGCAGCTATGCTTTTCTTCGTGATGATGGTCACATCCGCAGCCATGTTCTTTTTCATGATGATGGTCACATCCGCAGCCATGTTCATGCTTATGTTCTTTCTTAGGCTCTTCATGATGATTCTCATGACTATGTCCATGGTTTTTACAACCACAATTATTTACTTTCTTTTCATTATGTACATCACACATATTCTCACTCCTATTCTAAATTAAATTATTCCATAATATGTTCAATACCTTGATTTAATATATGTTCTATATGTCTATCTGATAAGGAATAGAAAATCGACTTTCCTTCCTTTCTATACTTAACAAGGCGCATCTGTTTTAACACTCTTAGCTGATGGGATACTGCCGACTGACTTATATTCAATGCATGACCTATATCACACACACACATTTCTGACTGTAACAAAACATATAAAATCTTAATTCTTGTAGAATCAGCAAATACCTTAAAGAATTCTGTTAAGTCAAATAAAACTTCTTCCTCTGGCATATTATCATTAACCTTATCAATAACATCTTTATGAATATGAACATCTTCACAAATATCATGATTCATGTTCATATTTTTCTTTAAATTAGCTTTTTCCATAATTAATTATCTCCTTGTTATTGTGTAATATGTATTTTATATAAACATATGAATAATTGTTCATATGTTTATATTATACAAGTAGTATATAAATGTCAAGTATTTTTTTTAGATTCCAGTGTCAACAGGTCATTAACCACATGTGCTTGCACATAAGTGGTTATATGACGTATTGACACGCCACAATATGAGTATAAAAGTGTAGCGTAAGCTACACGATATACGAATATTGTGCAGGATTGTGGGAGTGCGTAGCACGTAACAATCCGTAGAATCTGGATTAAGGTGTCAAAGCACTTTAAGCCTTTAGCTTATTCTTAAACCATGCTTCCCTGGCTAAATAAAGACTTCACATGCTTGATATCTTCCATTCCTGCCTTATCAGCTGGAACATAATAAGCCTTCTCTCTAGCTATCTGATATAATTCTTCCTGAGATAATTCACAAGCATTACGAAACTGCTTTAAAGTAGTCTTGAGCTGCATATTTTCTGTCTGAGAAATCATCTCACCATATCTTACAAGCTCACCATTCATACCCATTAATACGTCATTAACCATTGTCTTTTCTTGCATCTGCATAATTCACCCCTCCTATAAGAACTTCATTAACTGTTCTTTATTCTGCATTGCTGTCTGCGCACCCTTTTCAAAGAAGTTCTTCACCTTCTGGTCTGTTGCACAATTAGCGTACTCCTTAAGCTTAGAGTGGCATGTGTCAAACCCTCCAATAAGATGACGAAGATTCTGTAATTCTAATTCTGAGATTTCTGTCATGTCTACTTCCTCCTTTTAATATAAAAATCAAAGAGACTATCGTATAACAGCGACAGTCTCTTTCAGTAGTTTGTGTAATTTTATTGTTTATATACAATAATAATTTTTTTATTTACATCATCAACTTTATTATTCCCCATGCAGCCAACGAATACAACACCGCAAACACAACTATAAGCTTTCGTCTTATCTTCCTCTCCTTTGCTTCAGCCTCGTCTTTTATTCTATAATTTTCTAAAATAAAATTATATTTATTATATGGAATTTTGCTTTCACAATATTCGCACACACCACCATTTAGAAGATTAACCGTGCTACCACAGGATTCACACTTGTACATAGATACAACACTTATATTATCCATAACCATATCTTTAGCTGCTGATAAAGTCAAAGCTATTTCCTCATATTGATGTCTTATAGCTCCATCTTTATATCTAAGTACATCCATACCCACATCTACAGTCATTACATAGTCATCATTGACTTTTTTAAATTTCAAGAAAGTTATATCATTTAGGCTACAGTCTATTACATCACTATAACCCTTTACCAGTTCCGAAGCATCCATATTAGTATATACACTTACTTCATCTACACTATTTGTCATATGGATATTTCTAAGTATCATCTCAAGATTTTGAGCAAATACCTCTGTGCTAAAATCCTTTATTTTCTCTCTTATCTCCCTAGTAACTGGACTATAATTGATTCTGACAAACATATGATTATCATAATATATCCACCTTAGAATATTGACTATCACCAAACAAAGCCAAAACGCTCCCGATAGCAATAAAGCAAAAACGCTCATATATATTAGAGAGCCAATTCCTTCTATTATTTCGTTCAAATCACTGTTTATAATATACATCACAAGGCTAGTAAGACAGAAAGCGATGGTAGAAATCAAGCTAATCACAAAAATTAATCCCGCTATTTTTGCCATTGTACCAAATTTCCTAGCAATCCCCTTCTCATAATCGTTTTTCATATAAAAAGACGATATCTTTAATTCATTTTCCTGTATGTGAAACTTACTACTACAATGACTACAACCACTTATAAATGAAGAAATTTTATCAACATGTCCGCAATTTGGACATTCAATATAAGCATCTTCTCCATCTTTCATTATCTGGTCTGTACAAACCATCATATCTGCATTTTCTTCATAAATACAGCTACCTTCTTTAAGGATTCTCTTCTTAACAGTTAATCTTTTTTTTGCAAATCCAGCCTTATATGTTGACCTTTTAGGATATATTTCCGTTTCTATTCTGTCCACATTTATAGCTTCAGTCTTAGAAAAGGTTCCACGTTTCTTGCCATTTTTTTCATCCTCGTATCGCAAATCCATAACAAGCCCATTATCGTCAAAGCGTCTTTTACTATGCATCAAACTCTGCCAAAAAGGCTGTGTACATACCCTAGTCATTTCCTCTTCATGTATCTTACCACTACGAAAATCCTTATATAAAGTTATGAAATCATAAAATTTTGTTTTCATCATTTCATACATAAAAAAACCTACTTCCCTAACCTTACCTTAAAATCCTCATATCCAAAGCTTGATATTTCTTCTAAGTCACCGTTTTCCTTTAATGAAAATATAGAAGGTAAAGGCATTCCGTTAAATGTATTATTTTTACACATTGTGTATATTGCCATATCTCCAAATATAACTCTATTTCCCATATTTATCAACCCTTCAAAGCAATAATCGCCAATAACATCACCAGATAGACAAGTAGATCCTCCAAGACGATATACCATTCCATGCTTAACATTTTCTCTCAAATCATCATCTACGCTACAATTTATCACATCATTATGATTCTCTACCGCCTCTGCTCCCAAAACAGGTGGCACATACGGCATCTCTATTACGTCTGGCATGTGGCATGCCGCCGATGCATCCAAAATAACATTTGTCACATCACCATTCTTTGTAATATCAATAACCTCCGAAACCAAATATCCAGCATTTAGAGCACAAGCCTCCCCTGGTTCTAAATAAACTTGAACATCATACTGTAGATGCACTCGCTTTATAAGCTTTTCTAATAAATCAATATTATAACCATCTTTAGTTATATGATGTCCCCCTCCAAAATTTATCCATTTAAGCTTAGAAAAATACTTGCCAAACTTTTCTTCCACAGCCTTTAGAGTAACTTCTAAAACATCTGCCCCCTGCTCACATAAGGTATGAAAATGAATTCCATCAAGACTAGCTTCAAGCTCTGGTGTCATCTGTTCCTCCCACTGCGACTTAGTAACACCAAGCCTGCTTCCAGGTGCACATGGATCATATATTTCATGACCAGCCTGAGTAGAGCACTCCGGATTAATGCGAATACCAATACTTTTGCCCACATCCTTTGCCTTTTGTCCAAACTTAACTAACTGATTTACAGAATTAAATACAATGTGGTCTGCATATTTTAATAACTCTTCAAATTCTGATTCCTTATATGCACCGCAAAAAACATGTACCTCTCCCTCTGGCATCTCTTCTGCGCCAAGTCGCGCCTCATAAAGACCGCTAGCTTCTGTTCCCGCAAGATATTTACCTAATATTCCATATGTATTAAAGTTTGAAAATGCCTTCTGAGCAAGAAGAATTTTACAGCCTGTCCTATCCTGTACACCCTTTAAAATCTCCCCATTTCTTTTAAGCATTGCTTCATCGATAACATATGATGGCGTAGGCAAATTAGCAAATAACTTTTCAATATTATATTTTTCAAGTCCTCTAAATTGAGGAGGTAAATCTATGTTTTTAATATTATTCATTTTATCCCTCACATAAA
>JBGVNF010000075.1:0-1775 GCA_045125245.1 Lachnospiraceae bacterium | reverse complement strand
AAAGAAACGACAGATGAAGATGGCAATACCAAAGTGGTTTACACTAACCTGCAAGGTAAGACCGTCATGGAAAAAGTAGATAATGCTACCACATACTATGTGTACAACGATTTGAACCAACTATCCTATGTATTACCTCCTTTGGCTGTAAATCAAATCACAGAAGGCACGTACAACGATACGGTAGATATTCTAAAAAAATATGCTTATGTATATAAATATGACGAACGAGGCAATCAAATCTATAAGCGATTACCTGGTTGCGAACCTGCACTGATGGTATATGACAAAAGTGATCTGCTTGTAATGAGCCAGACGGGCAATCAGCGTGCTCGTGGTACATATTGGACGGTGTATAAATATGATGCTTTAAAACGACCTATATATACAGCGGAAGTGAATACGAATAGTAATGATCATGCCCAATGGATTGATAATTTTAGCGGATGGTATATGTTGGAGCATTTTTCAATAGAATCTCAAAACCACCCAATGTCAAATACAGGATATTCGCGAGGCTATTTTCATAACCGTTCGACAAAACTGCTAACTGTAAATTACTACGACAACTATGATTTCTTATCCTTGATGTCTGATAGTAAGCAGGATTCTATGGCGTTTTCCTCCTTTGAGGATAATGGAACGTATGCTAATGCGAAGGGATTGCTAACAGGTACTCGCACTTATTATTTAGATGGTTCTGGAGATTATTCCGAAACGGTGTACTACTATGACTATCGTGGTCGGGAGATTCAACGCCGTAGCACAAACCATTTAGACGGATATGATGTGTTATCAACCAAATATGATTTTGTTAACAATATCACTGATACATGGGCTACAAAATCCACAAGGTATGGTACGATTACAGAGCATTACCAATACAGCTATGACCACGCTAACCGACCTACGGAAACAACATATACATTCAACAACGAATCTCCAATTGTGTTGCAATCCTATCATTACGATGAATTAGGACGTGTTCGTAGCCGACATATACACAATGGTGTTGATAGCCTGACATTTAACTATGACATCCGTAACCAAGTTACGAAAATCAAGTCTTCGGGGTATGAGCAGACATATTATTACAACCAAATGTGTCCTATTGGTAATGGCGTGGCAGGCATTAATTATAATGGTAATATCTCTGCAACCACTTGGACATATGGCAATAAAACCAATGGCTATATGTACTACTACGATAAATCCAATCGTTTGAAATCAACATATAGTATCGTGGATGGCGGATGGGGAGATGCAGTGTATTCTGAGGGGTTCACTTACGATGCTCATGGAAATATTACACAACTTAGTAGATGGGACAATTACGACTTAATGAATCAACTGACATTAAGTTACGATGGAAATCACCTATCTCACGTGGATGACAGTGGGTATGGGTCATATGAGTATGCAACGAAACAATACCATGATAATAATACATCTGGTAATGACTTTGCCTACGATGCCAATGGTAATATGATTTACGACCAAGACCGTGGTATAGCAGCTATACGATACAATTTGCTGAATTTGCCTGATACGATTCAGTTTATGAATGGCAATCAAATAGTTCACCGCTATGATGCTGCGGGTAATCGCTTAACAACCAACTACTATACACGCAAAGTAACTACTACTGTGCCATTAGGAAATACTTTAAAGGGAACATTTAACACCAATAATTATTATATTACTCGTGAGGCATTCCACAATAATTGTGTATACACTGCAAATAATAGGGAATTATTTGGCATAGAATTTGTGCA
>JBGVNF010000074.1:0-111439 GCA_045125245.1 Lachnospiraceae bacterium | reverse complement strand
TAACGGAAATACACACAGCCTTAGTATCAAGTGGGGCATATAAGCAAATCATCGGAACCCTCGAGAGGCGGTGAAAAATAGATGGATACTTCGTACGCAGTCATATAAGTTAGTGGCAGAAAATCGTCTCATAACGTTTATGTTGTTCCGATAATGAGAATTATGTACGTACTTTGCGAATTGAAGTTTAATAAAATAATAGTGGAAATGTAAGCGATACTTGTGTTATTATGTAAAAGGTGTAAAAGCGTTTAAATTTATTTATATATAAGGAGCTATTATGGTAAAGGTTATAGGTGTACGTTTTAGACGTACTGGAAAGATATATTATTTTGACCCAGCTGGACTTAATATCGAGGCTGGTGAGCATGTTATCGTAGAAACTGCCAGAGGTGTAGAGTACGGTAATGTGGTATTAGGCGTTAGAGAGGTTGAGGACGATAAGGTGGTTCAGCCGCTTAAGCCTGTTATAAGAGTAGCGACACCTGAGGACGACAAGGTAGATGCTGACAATAGATTAAAGGAGAAGAAGGCTTATGAGATTTGTTTAGAAAAAATTGCTAAGCATGGTCTTGATATGAAGCTTATTGATACAGAGTATACTTTTGATAATAATAAGGTATTGTTTTACTTTACAGCTGATGGAAGAATTGACTTTAGAGAGCTTGTAAAGGATTTGGCGGCTGTATTTAAGATTAGAATAGAGCTTAGACAGATTGGTGTAAGAGATGAGACTAAGGTAATCGGAGGTATCAGTATATGTGGTAGACCGCTTTGCTGTAGCACATATCTTTCAGAGTTTGCACCAGTGTCTATTAAGATGGCAAAGGATCAGAATCTTTCACTTAATCCTATAAAGATTTCAGGTGTGTGCGGAAGACTTATGTGTTGTCTTAAGAATGAAGAGGAAACATATGAGTATCTTAACTCAAGACTTCCAGATGTAGGTGATTATGTAAATACTATCGATGGTTGCAGAGGTGAGGTTCAGAGCGTAAGTGTTCTTCGTCAGAGAGTAAAGCTTATCGTAGAAGTAGGCGATGAGAAGGAAATCAGAGAATACAAGGTAGATGAGCTTAAGTTTAAGCCAAAGAAGAAGCGCGAGAAGTTTAATGTAAATGATGAAGAGCTTAAGGCTTTAGAGGCGTTGGAGAGACATGAAGGAAAGTCAAAGTTTGATGACTAATTTGCAGCCTTTCGAGCGAATAGATGATTTGCAGAGAAAGGGTTATAAGATAATTCAGAATACAGAGAAGTTTTGCTTTGGTATGGATGCTGTTCTTCTAAGTAGCTTTGCAGTTGTCAAAGAAGGTGAAAATGTTCTCGATATGGGAACAGGTACAGGTATAATTCCTATTCTTCTTGAAGCTAAAACGGAGGGAAAGCATTTTACTGGTCTAGAGATTCAGTCAGAGAGTGCCGAAATGGCTGGAAGAAGTGTTGCCCTTAATAATTTAACCGAGAAGATTGATATCGTGGAGGGTGATATTAAGGAAGCTACAAAGATATTTGGAAAAAATATTTTTAACGTAGTTACAGTTAATCCCCCTTATATGAATGACCTTCATGGAATTAAGAATCCAGATATGCCAAAGGCTATCGCCAGACACGAGGTATTGTGTACTTTGGAGGATGTGGTGAGAGAGGCCTCAGGTGTGCTTAAGCAAAATGGACGATTGTACATGGTTCACAGGCCACATAGGCTGGTGGAGATTATACAGGCTATGAAGAATTATAAGCTTGAGCCTAAGAGAATTAGATTTGTTCATCCTTATGAGGATAAGGAAGCTAATATGGTTCTTATCGAAGCCTTGAAGGGTGGAAAATCTATGGTTAAGATAGAGAAACCATTGATTGTATATAAGGATGTAAATGTATATACAGATGAATTATTGGAAATGTATGGAAATGAGTAATTAAATGGGCTGCTTGGCGGCTCATTTTATTACATAATTATAAGGAGAAAAAGATGGCTGGTAAGTTATATTTATGTGCGACTCCTATAGGTAATCTTGAGGATATTACTTTTAGAGTGTTGAGAATTTTAAAAGAGGTAGATTTAATCGGAGCTGAGGATACTAGACATAGTATAAAGCTTCTTAATCATTTTGAAATAAAAACACCTATGACTAGCTATCATGAATATAATAAGGTGGATAAGGCAAAATATCTTGTAAATGAAATGCTAAATGGTAAGAATATTGCTCTTATTACAGATGCAGGAACACCGGGTATTTCTGACCCAGGCGAGGAGCTTGTGCGTCAGTGCATAGAGGCGGGCATAGAGGTTTCGTCAGTTCCTGGCCCAGCGGCTTGTATAACAGCGCTTACTATGTCAGGGCAGGCTACAAGAAGATTTGCATTTGAGGCATTTTTGCCTTCAGATAAGAAGGAGAGAGCATTAGTTCTTGAGGAGCTTAAGGAAGAGACAAGAACTATGATAATATATGAAGCACCACATCATCTTTTAAAGACATTGAAGGAATTATATGAGGTGCTTGGTGACAGAAGTATAACCTTGTGTAAGGAGCTTACAAAACTTCACGAAAAGATAAGGAAAACCACTATTAAAGCTCTCATAGAAGAGTATGAGGAAACTGAACCAAAGGGTGAGCATGTACTTGTAATTGCAGGAAAAACCTTCAAAGAAAAAAAGGATGCAAGTATTCAGTCATATTTGGAGATGAGTATAGAGGACCATATGGAGATGTATTTGTCAAAGGGAATGGATAAGAAAGAAGCTATGAAGGCTGTGGCTAAGGATAGGGGCGTGTCAAAAAGAGACATATATGATGCTTTATTGGAAAAGTAAAACCCTTTGTTAGTAACGTATATGTGAAAATTCTGTTATAAAGTAAATTGTAGTGGAAGATTTTAAAAAAAGATGATAGAATAAAATAATAGATATCACGTAGGCCAATAGGAGGCGTAGATGAATTCGGAAAATAGAGTATACGATACTTTCAATGAAGTATTGGTAAAGCTGTTTAATGATATTATGCATATTGAGGAAAAAGCCATTATTACGGAAGAGTTTAAGGATATTAGCAATAATGATATGCATATTATAGAGGCTATAGGCATAACTGAACCAAAGAATATGTCCCAGGTGGCTAAGGTATTATCCGTTACTGTGGGAACTCTTACGATTGCTATTAACAATCTTGTAAAAAAAGGATATGTTGATAGAGTGAGAAGTGAGAAGGATAGAAGAGTTGTGTATATTTCTCTTAGCGATAAGGGACGAAAGGCATATGAACATCATGCGAAGTTCCACAGAGAGATGATACATGCAACTATCAACGGATTAAGTACAGAAGAAGCAAATGTTTTGGTTAAAGCTTTAGAGAATTTAGTTGGATTCTTTAGAGATTGGAATCATTAAATATAAAGGAGGTACGAGATGGATAGAAATTTAATTAACTTAGATGATTTACAGAATGCGCTTTCAGAGCTGGGAGAGATTAAATTCTCGGATGATATGATGACAGAAGAGATGAAGGCATCCCAGAGAAGATGTGAAGATTATATTGAGAAGCATATAGATAAGGACTAGGCTAAGCCTAGTCCTTATTATGTTAGAAAAGTTTTTTGTATATATGATAAAAATGCTCCGCTGAGGATTACAAATGAGATTCTAATCAATCCACATATACATACGTTCACGAATCAATTCAAAATAAGTTGGTCCAACTGATAAGAAAAATTCATGGAAATCTTTTTCATTAAAATCATCATCTAACATACTTTGGGCTTCTTCGTAAAGCTCGTTTAGTTCAAGCTCTCCTACATAATACTGTAAGTAGATGCCAGGATCATTTATAGATATTTCATATAATTCTTCGGCGATAGATGTATCTCCTACATAATTTGCAAGGAAATTTTCTATGTCTTTAATATCCCAACCTTCATAATTTACACCTAAGTCTACTCGGCTGTGTATTGCAAACCCGAACTGGTCGTTGAGGGCTAACATATCTGCCACAGATGAATCTAGACCAGACCATTCATAAGAATAGTGTTCTACATATTTAGCCCAACCCTCCGAATAACCGTTAAAGCTTAACAGTGTACGAATCGGGTGAGGATTAAGGCTTAGGAAATATGTGTGCTGATATAAATGTCCAGGCAATCCTTCGTGCGCCAATAATGGCAATAAATCCATATCTTTGTATTCCTCGCTAGGATTTACATATATGATATTTCTAGATGAATTATCATATGGAGGAATAAGATAAAAGGCAGGGTTTGATGAGCTTTCCATAGATTTTGCTACATACTTTAAATCATAGTCTGTAGTAGCAGGAGTTGGAAAATTCTTTTTTAGTTTATCTGTAAGGTGAGAAAGAATTTTATCTGGTTCTTTCTCTACGTAATTAAGGGGACCTTCAAGCTTATCGTATATTTCGTTGTCCTTTGAGTATATAAGACTTGCTCGAAGTACATTTCCGTATAAAGCTTCGTCTATAGCATTGATAAGTTCTCTTGGATTCTTTGGAGAGCCTACATACTGACGAAGAAGAGCAGTGTAGTATTTATCACCATTTTCGTAATTACATAATCCACCTTCCACAGAGCGAGAGCCTTTTAATGTGGCTAGCTGTGTTTTAAGATTGTTATAAGCTGGTATAAAATTATCTATAGCAAGCTGCTTAATCGTAGCTTTATAATTTGTTTTTGCGGTATCATCTATAAAATCACATTTATCTATGCTTTCTGAAATAACAGTGACAAAGGCTGGCTCGGTGGCTGCGAGAATATCTTCACATTGGCCTATAACATCATCGATGGCCTTGTCGGTCATAGCATAGCCCTTTGCGGCACGCCATTTTTCATATTCTATAAGTGAATTCATATATTCGTCGCAGGATTCTAGCACAGTTAAATAATCCTTGATATCATCCTCGTCATAGAGTGCGTACTCTGATAAAATAAGTGGCAATTCAAATTGTGTACCTGAGCTTGGAGAAAATACCTCGCTGTAGTAATAATATTTTGTCAGGTCAGTGGAATTTTCTAAGTATGCCATTAAAGTGTCATAGGTTAGCTGTTGTTCATATGTTAAAGATGAGTATTTGAAGCTTTTTAGAGTTTTGATAGCTTCCTTATTCATAGCTTCCTCTTCGGAAGTGTCTTCCCCGTAATTCACTTCACCCCATATAGAAGCAAATTCTGTTATACCAAAAGCTTCAGGATTCATTAATTCAAAATGAGTAGAAACTAAGCTCTCGCTTAAGGAATCCTTGTATTCGGCATCAAGATATTCGTCAAATGCCTTCTGTACTGCTTTTTCCTTTTCGGTAAATTTTTTATCCTTTGGATTTAGGTTTGAATTTGACAGAGCGGGCTTTTTGTCATTATCCTTTGTCTCAGTTTCCTTTTCTGTTGATTTGTCGTTTGTAGTTTCTTCTATGAAAGAAGTTTTTTCGTTGTTATCTTTATCAAATCGGCTATTGTGACAAGCGCTAAAGGCTACAATAACTGATAAGGATAAAGCAACAATTTTGGTAAAATAGATTTTCTTTTTCATCCCCTATTATCCTTTCGATTATTTATGAATAGTTATATACATTATACCAAAATCTCCACAGTTTACAATCATCTTATTATATGGTATGATTATAAAGAATTAATGTGAATGGATGGCTGCCTTTTTCTGGGAGAGAGAAAGGAGCAATATGAAATCAAAATTTTTAAGGTTAAGTGGTATTCTTTTGGGTACTATCTTTTTTCTTGCCATATTCGGCATAAGTTCCATTGTAGCAAAGGCTAGTGAAGAATTGTATTTTGATAATGATGGAAACCTGTATTATATTACCAGGGAAAGAAAGGCGACTTCTAATGTAAAGTATTTCACTATAGGTTGGATTATTAAGCGCTATGATATGCCCATAGATGCGCCAGGGCAGCAGTATGTCATCGTGACGAAAACTAATTATAAGCCAGATGAGGTGGACCCTTCTGATAGCAAATACGTGTATTGTTATTATAGGTCTGACAAGGATGAAATTCTAAGTGCTATAAAATCTGTATCTGTGGAATGGTACAATGTGCTAAATAAGTATGGTGATACGGTATATATAGACAGTGTGATGACAGTTATTGAAAAGGGCAAGCAGAAGGGTTTTTTATATGCAGGCGGAAGCTATACGGGAGAGGTGTATTTTGACTATAAGGGCATAGCAGGAGCGAGGGACTGGGCGTCACCCCAAAGTCTTCTAGTGAATTTTGGAATGTCAGTGGAGTTTCCTGTTTTGTATAAGCCGTTGGCTACAACTATAGAAACTATTAGTACAGAGGAAATAAAAATTACAAATTCATTATTTTCCACTGCTACAAATGGAGCGTATGATTATGATATAGAAAAAGGAATTCCTGCGGGTGAGGAGCTGTATGTTAATGGGAATGCAAGTAGTGGATTATATGAATTATTTGTGGATAGAGTAACTGGAAAAATGTCAATATGTGTAATGGTTCCGGTGACCTATAAATTAAAGTGGACGGACTATTATGGTGTGAAGCAGGAAGAGATAAAGATAGTTAAAAAATATTATTTGGTTGATAGGTATTTTACTTATTGTCAATATAAAAAAATTGAAGGAAAAAAGCTGGTGGGCATGGAGCTGGAAAGTGATTTATTTAATAAGAAATATACAGTTATCGCCGCTGATAATGGGGCGGCTAGTATAGATGGGGGGACTGTTAAGTATGAAGGAATATATGGTCATATGCTTGGGTACGATAATATATCTGTAAATATACCGTCCGTGGAATTGACTAGTAGTAGTTATTTAAAACCGACTATACCAGATGAGGATTATAGTTATTATGCAGATAAAATGGTAAGTCAGCTAAAGGTTAGAAATGACAAATTAATAGTTGCTGGAAATGTGATAATGTCTGATGATATAAGGAGAAAAGAAACTAATAAACCAGCTAGTAGCTTTAGTGTAGATAATGCTTCTTTAAAGATAGAGGGGCTTGTTATAGATAAGAAAACCTTGAATGGAGAAGGCTATGTAATAAATGGAAAGTATGTTTATAAGGATGCAGCAGGTAATAGCTTTAGATATAATGTGTCAGGATTAAAGCCTGTGAAGGTTCATACACCAGTAGTGTGTAATGAAAATCTTCAAGGGGAAAAGGAACTTAATCAGGCTGTAAAGCCGACTATGTCAGATGTAGTATTGGGAACATATATGACTGTAAGCTTTAACGATTTTGGAACTCATAAAAGTATAAAGGGATATGGTGTAAGAAGCTATGGAAAATATGTGGGGAAAAGACATATAATTTGCGATTTTGATGTGGAATATATGGGAATGCGTTATGAGGCAGGAAGTGTCATTGAGATAGCAGGGTATTTTGCGAAGCTATATGTTTGTAAGGAGAATGAAGAAGGCATATACAACGTATCCACAAGGACGTTGGCCTATAATATGCCTTCTTTGGCAGCTGATAATTTGTTTGAAAATGCCGCAAATCTGTCTAGGGAAAAGTATGGGGCCGAGTCCAGTATGCAGGTGCGTCTTATAGGTAGAATAGAAGAATTTAATGTGGTTTGTGATAGTACTTTATACGTACCAAAGGATATGCCAGTGAATATGTTAGAGCATAGTAAGAATGCTGATGGAACTAATTATGCAATGGAAATCAAAACATTGGGAGATGTGGGAGAAGAGGATTATATCAAGGCTATTTACAATTATTATGTTATAAAGGGAGAAGAAATTGTACCAGTGTGGATATATGAAGTAGAAGATAGAAATGTTTTATCAGGAGAGAGTCTGCGCCTAGTAGAAAACGAGGAAATATGGAATATTGATAACTGTACATTGAATGGAAACAAGGGAACGTGGAAGAAGGAGAAGAAATTATCTTCTGAGTATATAATAGTTAAACCCGGCACTACAGAGGAAGATGTTAAGCAGGCTATAGAGGAAAAAAGCATACAGGATATATTTATAAGGTCAGATAGTTTGTATGTGGCAGCAGAATTTGTGAGGTATAAGGATGGAGAGGGATTTATCTGTTATATCAATGAGGAGAATGCTAAAAATGGATACTGTAATATGTGGCTGAGGGAAGAAGGAGGGGAAGCGCTTCCATTAGGGACGTTTTTGCAAATTGGATTAGCAGAGGATGGATACTATGATTATGAAGTGTCGGGAACACACTAAGGGGGTGAAAAGAATATGGATAATAGATTGTTACAATGGCATCCAGCTTTTTATGCCGGAATTCAAATTGAATTTTACACTGAGTCTGACAAGCTTATTTTTGAAAGTGAACATAATCTTAGTAAGAAACCAATGCAGATAGATGTTCTTGTGATTAAGAAAATTGCGGAGGATATAATACATAAGAATATAGGTCGAATATTTAGGAAATATAATATTGTAGAGTATAAGAGTCCTACAGATTATTTGTCTATTGATGATTTTTATAAGGTATATGGATATACTTGCTTTTATAAATCGGAGACAAAAATTGTGGATAGTATAAAAATTACAGATTTGACAATAACTTTCGTTTGTCAAAAATACCCAAGAGAGCTAGTTGACCATTTAAGGAAAATTAGAGGCTTTGGTCTTGAAAAAATAGATGAAGGGATATATTATATAACTAAAGATATAGTGCCGATTCAATTGCTAGTTACATCTGAATTATTTGAACAAGAAAATTTGTGGTTGAAGTGTTTGACAAATGATTTAGATGATATGGTAACAATAGATAGGTTATCAGAAGAATATGGTGCACATGAGCATGAGGAGTTATATAAATCAGTAATGAATGTAATTGTACGAGCAAATAAAGAGAGGTTTAAGGAGGCAACAAATATGTGCGAGGCATTGAGAGAAATTTGGGCCGAGGATTTTGAACAGGCGAGAAGTGAAGGGGTAGAAATAGGTATTAAGGCAATGATAGAATCAAGTAAAGAATGTGGTGGTTCTTGGGATAAGGTTTTTCAATTAGTAAAGGATAAATTCAATGTAGATAGTGAAACAGCAGAAAAATGTATGAAGTTATATTGGTAGAATAAATAATGATACTTAGGAGGAACATATGACAAAGTTAGAGGAATTAATCAAAATTATAGGTGACGAAAGTGTATATATTCAGACACATAATTATCCAGATCAGGATGCGTTAGCATCAGCATATGGCTTAAAATATCTTTTGGAGGCAAAAGGCATAGAGTCTACAATATGCTATAAGGGTCGAGTGGATAAGCTGAATACTATCGCTATGATGGAGGATTTGAATATCACTACAGTTCGTATCGATGAAGAAGATAAAATGGATGAGACATCAAAAATTATTATAGTCGATGGTCAAAAGGGTAATGCTAATGTGGAAGATTTCATAGGTGACGAGGTAGCTTGTATAGATCATCATAAGCTCCAAGAGACAGATATGTATCAATTTTTTGATATAAGAAGTGATGTGGGTGCATGTTCTTCTATTATCGCAAGCTATTTTGTAGAGAATAATATAGAGATGCCTGTTAGCGTGGCAACTGCACTCTTATATGGTATAAAGATGGATACAAATAATCTGTCCAGAGGAGTAAGTGACTTGGACATCGATATGTTTTATATGTTGTTTAAGAAAGCAGATAGAGATTGTATCAGAAAGTTTGATTGCTGTTCATTGCAAATGGATGATTTAAAAGCTTATTCAGCAGCTATAGATAATTTAAGAGTTTTTGGCAATGTAGGTATAGTGAATATTGGCAAGGATTGTGGAGAAGCTATACTTGGAACAATGTCCGATTTTATTATGTCTTTAGACGAAGTTACATTTTCTGTTGTGTATTCTTATAGAGCATGTGGCATTAAGTTTTCTGTAAGAAATGAAGAAATAGGCCTTGATGGAGCGAGTATTATTAGAGAATGTCTTAAAGGATATGGTGGCGGTGGCGGCCATGCGACTATGGCAGCAGGATTTATACCAAATGTGGCGGAAGAAGATGCGAATAATATAAGCGAAATAATTGAGGAAAGAATTATTGAAATGGCTACTGTACGATAAAAAACAGTTGACAAAATGAACTAATATAACTAAACTACCATTATAAATATGATAAAGGCAATGAAGAGAAGAGTAGTTTCAAAGTATATGTAAAGAGAGCTCCGTTAGCTGAGAAGGAGTCATAGAGGTTGAGATGAAGATGGTCTTGGAGCTGCGCACTGAGCCAATTGGTTAGGCTGCGACGGTTTACTACCGTTAATAAGTAAGACTGTGATGGCAGTCGCTAAGGTAGATGATGTGAGTCATCTATGAAAGTAAAGTGGTACCACGTGAGATTATCTCCCGTCTTTATGTTAGAAACGTAGAGGCGGGAGTTTTTGTCGTATATGACAAAAATGCTCCGTATTAGATTTATAAGAAAATGGAGGAATTAACATGAATAAGAAACCTTATTACATTACAACAGCAATTGCTTACACATCAGGTAAGCCACACATTGGAAACACATATGAAATCGTACTTGCAGACAGTATTGCTAGATTCAAGAGACAGCAGGGATACGATGTGTTCTTCCAGACAGGAACAGATGAGCATGGACAGAAGATTGAGCTTAAGGCAGCAGATGCAGGCATTACTCCAAAGGAATTTGTAGATAATGTATCTGGTGAGATTAAGAGAATTTGGGATTTAATGAATACTTCATATGATAAGTTTATCAGAACAACTGATGAATATCATGAGAAGCAGGTACAGAAGATTTTTAAGAAATTATATGATAAGGGCGATATCTATAAGGGACATTATGAAGGAATGTATTGTACTCCTTGTGAGTCGTTCTTTACACCTTCACAGCTTGTAGATGGCAAGTGTCCTGACTGTGGCAGAGAGTGTCAGCCAGCTAAGGAGGAGGCATATTTCTTCAAGCTTGGCAAGTATACAGATAGACTTATCAAGCACATCGAGGAAAACCCAGAGTTTATCCAGCCTGAGTCAAGAAAGAATGAGATGATGAATAACTTTATCAAGGCTGGGTTACAGGACCTTTGTGTATCACGTTCTTCATTTAAGTGGGGCGTTCCTGTAGATTTTGATGATAAGCATGTAATCTATGTATGGATTGATGCATTATCAAACTATATCACAGGTCTTGGATATGATGTAGATGGAAATCATGATGAGAACTTTAAGAAGTATTGGAGAGCAGACCTTCACCTTATCGGTAAGGATATTTTAAGATTCCATACAATTTATTGGCCAATTATGCTTATGGCTTTAGATATTCCACTTCCAAAGCAGGTATTTGGTCATCCATGGCTTCTTCAGGGCGATGGAAAGATGAGTAAGTCAAAGGGCAATGTTTTATATGCCGATGATTTAGTAGATTTCTTCGGAGTAGATGCGGTTCGTTATTTTGTACTTCATGAGATGCCATTTGAAAATGACGGTGTAATCACATGGGAGCTTTTAGTTGAAAGACTTAACTCAGAGCTTGCTAATACACTTGGAAACCTTGTAAATAGAACAGTTTCTATGATTAATAAATATCACGGCGGTGAGGTTACAAATACTGAAGTTCATGATACAGAAGGCTTTGATGAGGATTTAAAGAAGTGTGCATTAGAGGCAGCAGGCAAGGTTGAGGCGAAGATGGAGAAGCTTCGTGTGGCTGATGCTATCACAGAAGTATTTACATTATTCAAGAGATGTAATAAATATATCGACGAGACAATGCCTTGGGCTCTTGCTAAGGATGAGGCGTCTAATGATAGACTTAAGACAGTTCTTTATAACCTTGTGGAGAGTATCTGCATTGGAACAACGCTTTTAGAGTCATTTATGCCAGAGACAGCAGAGAAAATCCTTGGTCAGTTAAATGCGTCTAAGAGAGGCTTAGAGGACCTTGATACATTTGGAAAATATCCTTCAGGAAATAAGGTTACAGAAAAGCCAGAAATCTTATTTGCAAGATTAGATATAAATGAAGTTTTAGAGAAGGTAGAAGCTATGAGAGCAGCTAACGCAGAGCCAGAGGTTAATTATCCAGAGGTAGAGCCAAAAGCAGAAATCTCTATTGATGATTTCGCAAAGGTTCAGTTAAGAGTTGGTGAGGTTCTTAAGTGTGAGCCGGTTCCAAAGGCTAAGAAGCTTCTTTGCTCACAGATTAGAGTAGGTAGTGAGGTTCGTCAGATTGTATCTGGTATTGCTATGCATTACAAGCCAGAAGAAATGGTAGGTAAGAAGGTTGCAGTTATCACAAACCTTAAGCCAGTTAAGATTTGCGGTGTATTATCAGAGGGTATGATTCTCGCTGCTTCTGACAATGATGGAAATTTATCAGTACTTACAGTGGATAAGGATATTCTTCCAGGAAGCGAGATTTGCTAATGATTATCGATACACATGCACATTACGATGATGAGCGTTTTGATGAGGATAGAGAAGAGTTACTTTTATCTATGAAGGAAAAAGGTGTGGAGGCTATAGTAAATGCCTCTGCATCCCTTAAGGGTTGCTATGATTCCTTAGCACTAGCAGAAAAATACGACTTTATGTATTTCCTGGCAGGTATACATCCTAGCGATGCTCTTGATTTGGAAGTAGACGGAAATTTTGACGAGGTTAAGAGAATGGCTATGCATGATAAGTGTGTGGCTGTAGGTGAAATCGGTCTTGATTATTACTGGGATGAGCCAGAAAGAAGCATACAGAAAAAATGGTTTGAGGCTCAGTTAAATCTTGCTAAAGAGATAAAAATGCCTATAAATGTTCATTCAAGAGATGCCTATGCAGATACTATGGACATAATTAAGAGTACAAAATCTTATGAAAATGGTGGAATAATTCACTGCTTTTCCTATGGAGTGGAATGTGCTAAGGAATTTTTGGATTTAGGTTTTATGCTAGGTATCGGTGGCGTTCTTACCTTTAAGAATGGAAAGAAGCTTAAGGAAGTGGTAGAGTATGCACCGCTTGACCAGCTTGTATTGGAGACGGATTGTCCTTACCTTTCGCCAGAGCCATTTAGGGGCAAAAGAAACCACTCAGGAAATATAAAGTATGTGGCAGAAAAATTAGCAGAGATTAAAAATATTTCTGTGGAAGAAGTTATAAGAGTAACTAGAGAAAATGCTTATAGAGTTTACAAGATAGCAAGATAAGGAGGTTTTATGGCAACATTAGGAATACCACAAAATACAATTGCGATATTACAAAAATATAATTTTATGTTTCAGAAAAGATTTGGTCAGAACTTCCTTATAGATACAAGGGTTCTCGATAAAATTATTTCTGCTTCAGGTATTACAAAGGATGATATGATTCTTGAGGTAGGTCCTGGAATTGGTACGATGACACAGTATCTTTGCGAGTCGGCAAGAAAGGTTATTGCAGTAGAAATTGATAAGAATCTTATACCTATCTTAGAGAATGATACATTAAAGGAATATGATAATGTAAGAGTTATCAATGAAGATATCTTAAAGCTTGATATCAATAAGCTTGTAGAGGAAGAAAATGATGGAAAGCCTATAAAGGTAGTTGCTAATCTTCCATATTACATTACAACACCTATTATTATGGGACTTTTTGAAAGTCATGTTCCTATTGAAAGTATCACTATTATGGTTCAAAAAGAAGTGGCAGACCGTATGCAGGTAGGCCCTGGCACAAAGGATTATGGTGCATTGTCTTTAGCTGTTCAGTATTACGCTAAGCCAGAGATTATAGCTAATGTACCACCAAACTGTTTTATGCCAAGACCAAATGTAGGTTCAGCTGTAATTAAGTTGACAAGACATGAGCAGGTGCCTGTAGAGGTTAAGGATGAGAAGCTTATGTTTAAGTTGATTAGAGCTGCATTTAACCAAAGAAGAAAGACACTTCAAAATAGTATAAATAATTCACCTGAGTTAAGCCTTAGCAAAGACCAGGTGGTAGAAGCACTTGATAAAATGGGATTAAGTCAGACAATTAGAGGAGAGGCGCTAAGCCTTGAACAGTTTGCAGAATTAGCCAATCATTTATCATAGTTCTATTCATAAAGAAATAAACCTTCACATATATTAATGTATCATAATATAATATGTGGAGGTTTTTTATTTTGCAAAGAATTATAGCATACATATATAGATACAAAGGTGAGGGTGATGTTTTAAGAAAGTGCGGGAATGTGGGGTTTTGCAGAGTAGAAGAAGTTAACGGTAATCGAATCATAAATATGTGTTTCAAGGAAACTAGAAATATTGATAGAGATTGTAAGATAAAAGGTTTGAATTTAAATAAGGATATGGCGGATGAGGTATGTGGCTGCTCTTGTGAAGGTACCGTAGGAAATTATGAAATAAAGGGAGGGCAAATGCGCCTTAAATTTAAGGGTGATAAAGAGGATGGTTTACTTATGGAAACAGCAGATGATAAATATGTGGTAATGTGGAGTGGGGACAAGGAAGCTTTGTATATAAAAAATGTGGAAGAGCCAAAGAAAATAGATGAGTATAAAGAGCAGGAAGAATCGAAAGAGGTACATATAAATGAAGCTGTTTCCATAGAAAATACAGATAAAATTAAGGACAATGCTATATTTGAAAATAAATATGAAAAGGATATAAACGAGGAACAGTTAGATAAAAAAACAAAGGAAGAAAAAAAGGAAACGAAAGAAAATATAAATACAAATTTATATAACATGCTAGAAAGAGCCTATAACCGAATGGCGAAGGTGCCTGTAATTATAGATAAGCAAATGCACCAAGCAGTAAAGCTACATCCACATCAGATGGTTATGCTTCCGAGAAAATATTGGCGGTTAACAAATAATGGTTTTTTGATGGAGTGTTTTTACATACATAAACATATTTTATTTTTTAAGCATAAGGGAGAGTTTGTTATAGGGGCTCCAGCTAGGGAGACAGTAGATGAAGAAATGTATGCCGCAAGGTACGGTTTTCAATGTGAAATTTCTATTAAAGAATATGGTAAAGGTAGCTTAGAACGCAATTATTGGATAATGAATTTAAATTAAATTGAAAATAAAAAACTTCACTTTTATTTAAGTATATAATGTGTTAGTATAATGGTATATGTTGTTTACGTGAAGGAGTGAAGTATATGCGATTTGTAAGAGTGGATGAGTTAACCAAGGGTATGAGACTTGCAAAGCCGATATATAATAAGAATGGTGTATTGTTGTATGACCGTGATACAAAATTGACAAATCAGGGTATTCATAGTATCAAGAACTTTAAGCTTATTGGAATATATATATTGGAGCCAGCGGAGCCATTGCCACCTATGACACAGGATGATATAGAGTTTGAGCGTTTCCAGACGATGAGTGTATTTGGCTTAAAGGAGGATTTGGATAATCTTATAGCAGGAAAGAAGCCTGTTAATATAATGGGACTTATTAAGAGTCTTGTTAAAAGATATGCCAAGCGTTCCAATAAAGTGAATTTCTTCCAGAACTTAAGAAGCTGTGATGACTATGTGTATAAGCACAGTATAAATGTGGCTATCTTGGCGGCACTTATGGGCGCAAGACTGAGAATAAGTGTGGAAGATATGAAGGATATGGTATATGCGGCACTTGTACATGATATAGGTAAGCTTTATATACCGCAGGAAATCGTAGAGAAGAGTACACTCACAGAAGAAGATAAAAAGACTATGGCATTAAGTGAAGCGCGAGGTGATAGATATCTTCAAGAGGTGGATTTCTTTAATGAAAATATTAAAGAGATTTTAAAGCAGAAGTCTGTGCTTCAAAATGAGAAAAATATAAAGGCTGATGATACTAAATATAAGGAATGTGCAAGGATATTACATATAGCAGAGCTTTATGACGATATGACCTCTATGAAGCTTGGAAAGGAGCCTTGTTCAGATGTGGTGGCTATTAGAGCGCTTTTGGCAGAACCAGAAATCTATAATGAAAAAATAGTTGCGGCACTTATCGATAGTATGAAGATTTTATATCCAGGAATATGTATTGAGTTTAGCAATTCGTATACAGGTCTTGTAATCAGGGGTAATGAAGAAAATGTTTTACGTCCGCTGGTGCTTTGCTTCAATGACAATCAGATATATGATTTTGACAGAGAGCAAGTACGAAATAGTCTTCAGATTAGAGATATTATGAAAACTATGGATAAGCGCATAAAGATTGACCAAGACACAATTAAAGAATATTTAAGAAAGTATAATAGCTAGATTATGAAGGTATGTGTTGAAACTGATAGATTAATTTTAAAAGTTTTAGATGAGAGCAGCTGCAATATGGTGCTCTCATTTTTGTGTGATGGTAAGGATATCTTTGAAGAGTATGAAATGGAGCGGGCGCCTCTTTATTATACACCAGAGTATCAGAAAAGTATCTTAAATCAGGAACATGTGGCGACTCTTGGAAATAGATATGTGAGATATTATGTGTTTTTAAAGGAAGAGCCAACAGTGGTTATAGGTACAGTATCCTGTGGAAATATAATGGGAGAGCCTTATTGTTGTGGTACCATAGGGTATAAGTTTGATAAGAGGTATTGGCATAATGGATATGCAAGAGAGGCTTTAAGAGCAGTTATCGAAGAGATATTTGAACAGATAAAGCTGCATCGTGTGATAGCGTATGTGATGGAAGGTAATGAGCCGTCTATTAAGCTGCTTGAGGCGGTAGGCTTTTCCCTTGAAGGTTTATGTGAAAAGAATCTTAAGGTTAAGGGCGTGTGGAAGACACATAGATTATATGCACTATTGAATCCTTATGAGGAATTAGGATAAAAAATACATTGATTTGAATTATAATTACCAAATTGATTGGAGGTCGCTTAACAGTGGCAGGGAGATTATCAAGAGAAGAAAAGTTTATGAAGGAAGCTATAAAGCAGGCAAAGAAGGCATATGAATTAAACGAAGTGCCTATAGGCTGTGTCATAGTTTTTGAAGATAAAATAATAGGCAGAGGATATAACAGAAGAGTTACCGACAAGAATACCTTGTCCCATGCGGAGCTTAATGCGATAAAAAAAGCATCTAAAAAAATGGGAGACTGGCGATTAGATGATTGTGAAATGTACATAACCTTGGAGCCTTGTCAGATGTGTGCAGGAGCCATTGTGCAGTCGCGAATCAAAAGGGTATACGCCGGATGCATGAATCCAAAGGCGGGGTGTGCAGGTTCTATACTTAATCTTTTAAATGTGCCACAATTCAATCATCAGGTGGAGTTTGTGCAGGATATCTTGCATGATGAGTGCTCGAGTCTACTTACAAGCTATTTTAAAGAAATGCGTGAAAAAAAGAAAAGGCTTAAGGTATAAGAGTTTTTGTTGACATTGCTTGATTATTCGTATATAATTAAGACTCCACGCAGCTGGGGAGTCAGCGGTGCCCTGTATCTGCAATCCGCTTTAGCAGAGGTGATATCTGCCTTCGGGTATTTGCTTGTGGAGCTGCCTTTTGTAAGTGGCGTTGACGTTTTGGTCTTGCGCAATGGAAACTTTCGAACCGTGTCAGGTCAGGAATGGAGCAGCACTAAGAGAGATCTTTCATGTGCCGTAAGGTTACCGGGACTGAGTTAACTGCAGAAGTAACGTCTGTGAACAGTACACAACGGCAGATGCGTGGTTTAAAAAGATAATTGTAGAAGTAAAGTTTAGAGATAAACTTTACTTTTTTTATATTAATAATAAGGAATTGGATATTGTATTTTGTTTTGTAAAATGGTAATATTGTGATAAGTGTATTGTGTGTAAGTATAATATATACAAATATGTATTAAAATGAGTGGAGAAAAAAGTATGGAAAGAAGCGTGCATGAGGAGTATTTTGAAAATTTAATAGATTCTATGCTTCACAATATGGATGAGCAAAGTTCTAATGTTTTATTGATAGAGCATTATAATACATTGGATTTGACTTATGAACAAGTTATGGAAATATCCGCAGAAAAAACAAATGTAAAGTTCTTATATCATTCATATGAAACGGGAGATATAATTGCTGCATTTGAGCCATTTCTTGATTGGATAAAGGAATTATTTTATGAATTGTCAGATGAGAGTCTCGAAGAATTTTTTGAAAATGCTGGTGTGTATATATTACATAGACCTATTTTTAAATCATATTTTGAGACTGGCGTTTGTAGGCGAAAAGAAGAAGTTCTTATCAACGAAATAGATTTCGAGTTGGAAAAATTATATAAAGAGATATGTAGGATGCTTGAACGTCTGTCGCAGAAGAAACCGCTTATGCTTGTGTTAAACAGGATTCATTATGCAGGAAATTCTACAATTAATCTTATAGATGAACTTTTATCTGGGGTATATGGTGGTAAAATTGCCGTTCTTGCTACATATAATGACCTGTTTGGTGTGGTGGAGTATTGTCAGAATGACTGGAACAGAATGGTTTCAAAGTTAGAATCCTCAGATAGTATTGTAGAGTGGGTATTTAATACAACCATCGATATTAGAGAGACAAAGGGACCGTTGGATTTTGAACATGACAAGATGTCAAGTTATATTGATAAGTTTAAAAATCTTTGTAACTTACTTGCATTTAAACAGGCGGATTATTATCTCGAAATAATTTATCATAAGATAGAAGTTGAGAAGATAAATGTGGCTGTCGAAGACAAATTTAATATCTTCAGAATATATGCGTATGTGGCGATGAATCTTGATAAATCGTCAGATGCGTTGATGTATTGCGATGGCATGAGATTTATATTAGAAGAACATTATGATGATAGAAAGAACTTAATGTATAATTATCTGAAGGCCCAGATATGTATCAATAGCACTCAGAAAGAAAATGCTAATGGATACGTGAATAGATGTAGAGAGTTAAGTGAGAAAATAGGTGAAAAGTTCCTTATTTTTAAGGTTAAGATACTTGCGCTTATGAATGAGTTTAGTGGTTGGAGAAATCTGTGGTTATTGATGGAGGATAAGTATGTAGAGCCTGAATTTATCGAGGAATGTGAGGCATACGAATACTATAATCATCTCGCACATATTTACGTATATGCATTTGATAATGCTCCAGAGAAGTATAAAGATGTAGAAACTGTAGAGGAGAATATCGATAATTACAATAAAGGAATAGCCATCGCTCATAGAATAGGTAATGACAGATTTCTTATAGATGCGTATAAGAAGTCCGTTATGACTGCCTCTTCTAATGGATTTTTTGATGTTTCAAATTATTTTTATTCGCAATGTTATAAGGTGGTTTCAAGAATTGGAAATGAGTTCGAAGAAGCTAATATATATAACGGTATGGGATACAATTGCAGTACTATGGAGAAATATTCAAAGGCAAGTGAATATTTCAATAAGGCTTTGAATATTTTTATAAAGTTTAATGACGTAAATTATATATGCGAAACTTTGTATAATATGGCTATAAATGGAATATTGGCAGAGGAATATGCGTGCGCAGACCAGTATTTAAATATATGCTTAAAGGCATGTCGACTTATAAAGTCTGATGGTATAAGAGTTTGTAATTTGTCTAAATTATATGGCCTTAGAGCTCTTTGTAATTATGAGATGAATGTTTTATATAGCTGCAAGATAAATTATCAGTATTTGACAAGATATCTTGGACATATGATAGAGCTTGAGGATCAGGATGAAGAGGGCTCTAGATTATGGGAAGATGATATGATTTTATATCATTTGATTGGAGCAGTTCTTCTTGAGAAAGAAAAGAATTACGAAAAGGCCTATGAACACTTGTGTAAGGCAGAAAAATATATGAAGATGGCATCTGGAAGTGCATTTCTTTTTGTTGTACCATATGTTATCGCTTACTCAAATGTGTGTAAGCAGCTAGGTAAGGATGAGGATGCGGTAAAGGTTCTTCAGAAAGCGTTACAATTCTGTATAGATAAGGGATATATCAATAAGAAAAATAAAATAAAGTCATATATGGAAGGTGTAAAGTATGTTCCTAGAAAGTGTGATATAAGTATAAAAGGTGTTGCACTTGATGAGATTATCGAATTGGTGACATCAAATATTATCAGAAACGATTATGTAATACAGAAGGATAAAATCGAATTTGTAAGTATATGGCAAAAGCTTATAGGTAATAACGAGGATTCTTTAGAGAAGGTTATCCGTAATTCTATTGCTACACTGAAAAATACATTTAGTATCGATGAATTTGTGTTTGTGCGAATAGAAAATGGAAAACCAGTTATTAAGTATAATGATTCTAAATATGCAATTGCTGATAAGATAGAGTATCTTATGGAATATTTTGAAAATCATAGAAATGCATTTTGTACAACACGTCTTGATAAGGAATATGTAGATCATAAACCTTTAATTGATGAGGTGTTTGGAGTGAACACTATTAATACTTGGATGTTTGCGCCGATTTATGAAGATGAACAGATGCAGGGATTGTTTATAGTATGTACTGCTATGTGTTCTGACTGGAATCATAGAATTAAGAGAAATGCATTTGTTGATAGCGACGTAGGTATTATGCTTCTTATGTTTAGACAGCTTATGGATGCTATTGAAAGAATGGAAAACAGAGAAAGAATTGAGAAGATTAATAATGAGCTTCATATAGCAAATGAGAGATTACAAAATTTAGCTGTCAGAGATATGCTAACGGGTCTCTATAACAGACAGGGTTTCGCTGAGGAATTAGAGTCTTTAATTCATATGGTTGAAGTGGAAAAGAAGCGCGCAGAGATGTCAATTCTTTACTCGGATTTGGATAATTTTAAGCCTTATAATGATGAGTTTGGACATGATATAGGTGACCTTGTGCTGATTGAATATGCAAATCTTCTTAAGGAAGTGTGTGGCCCAGATGGTTATGTGGTAAGATACGGCGGAGATGAGTTTTTAGTTATTATTCCTTCTGTAGACCGAGAGGTTGTAGAAGGCGCAGCTAAAAAGATTTTCGAAATCTTGAGAGAAGAGAGAGGCTTTACAGATAAGGTTGCTAAAAAACTTGGTCGCACGGTAGATATTCCGGAGGAAAAATATCTGTCTTGTTCAATCGGTATATCAGGTGTTGTGCTTAATCCGGAGGATTCAGCTAGAGATAAAATCAGTGATAATATAAAGAGAGCTGATGAGATGATGTACTACATAAAGAAAACAGTTAAGCATAGATATGTTTTTTATGAGGATGTACAGGACAAATTGGAAGAATAATTGTGTAGATATATCTACTAAAAAGGACTTATACAAAATGTAAATGTATAAGTCCTTTGTTATATGGAGTTATTAAGTTTAATCGGGAGATTAATCGCCAAAGCTTATGCCAAGTGCTTTTGCTTCTTTGACAATTGAGCTATCTGGGTCAACCATTTTTAATTTGCCAGCTACTTCTTCAAGTGGAATTCTTACTAATTCATCATGCTTAATTCCAACTAACTTGCCATAATCTTTTTCAATAATCATCAAAGCTGCTTCAGCGCCTAATCTTGATGAAAGTACTCTATCGTATGGACAAGGACTACCACCTCTTTGTGTATGTCCTGGAATAGTAACTCTGATTTCCTGTCCAGTTTTTTCTTCGATACGCTTTCCAATCTCGTATGAAACAGATGGATAAGGTGAAGCCGCAAGCTTTGCCTTGTATTCCTTCTTGCTAAGCTTGGCATCTTCCTTTGATATAGCACCCTCTGCAACTGCTAAAATAGAGAAGCGCTTTCCTGCCTTTGTTCTCTTCTTAATAGCTTCTACTACTTTATCGATATCATATGGAATCTCTGGTATAAGGATAATGTCAGCGCCTGATGCAATACCTGCATGTAATGTAAGCCAACCAACCTTATGTCCCATTACTTCTACGATAAATACTCGACCGTGACTTGCAGCTGTAGTATGAATACAATCGATAGCATCAGAGGCAATATTTACTGCACTCTGGAAACCAAAGGTCATACTAGTGCCCCATAAATCATTATCAATTGTCTTAGGTAAGGATACAATATTTAATCCTTCTTCTCTAAGAAGATTAGCTGTTTTCTGCGAACCATTACCGCCTAAAACAACAAGACAATCAAGCTTTAACTTCTTATATGTCTTCTTCATTAACTCAACCTTATCGTTACCGTCTTTATCTGGTGTTCTCATAAGCTTGAAAGGCTGTCTAGAGGTTCCGATAATAGTACCACCCTCTGTTAATATTCCTGAAAAATCAGATGGTGTCATCACCTTGTAATCTTCATACATAAGACCCTTATAGCCTTCAATAAAACCTATAATCTCTACATTTTTAACCTTGTTGTAAAGAGTTTTTGCAACACCACGCATGGTTGCATTTAAGCTTTGACAATCGCCACCGCTTGTAAGCATTCCTACTCTCATAGCATATACCTCATTTCCTATATTATTGTGCACAAAAAAGCTAATAATATTATAGCAAATCAAATCCAAAAAAGCTACATAATTCTCATTATCAGAACATAGCGGTTATGTTAGACGATTTTCTGCCGCTAACTTATATGACTGCGTACGTAGTATCCATCTATTTTTCACCGCCTCTCGAGGGTTCCGATGATTTGCTTATATGCCCCACTTGATACTAAGGCTGTGTGTATTCTCATTAAAAATACATCTAGCTAGTGGTGTTCATGTGGTGAAGACATCTTAGAAGATTTTCTATTTTCATTCCCCACACCTTGCAAATGCTTATTTATCGCCTGCCTGCGTAACTCGCGCCTTGGCTTATTGCCCCGCAGGGGTATAGCCAAGGACGCTCAAACATACTCGGCAGGCGGCATTATTGCTGCGGTGTGGGGATGAAAACTTAACGAAAATCTTCCGATGATGTCTTTCATCCACACGAACATCACCTAGCTATGATGTATTTTATTGAGAATATCACACAGTAATAAACTTGTATCAAGACTAACTATTAAAAGTCAAGTCTTAAAACGAAAAAATTTGAATGAACGAACTGCAGATGTGATTTCAGATATATTTAAACCTTGAAAACTGCATGACAAATAGAGCATCTTTACAGGTGCTCGAAAAAGGAGATATGGAACTAGAGTAAATTAAGCGGATTTGATGTAAGTTTTACCAGATTTTTCTAACTGGTAAATAATCCTTACAAGTTTCTTTGTAGCATGTGAAATAGCAACATTATAGTGCTTGCCTTCGGAACGTTTCTTTGCAAGGTAAGCTGAAAATGTTGGATCCCAAAGACAAACAAATTTAGTAGCATTGAATAATGCATATCGTAGATATCTGGACCCACGTTTTTCAATATGAGAATACGCCGAATCAAGTTGGCCAGATTGATAGGTTGACGGCGATAATCCTGCATAAGCAAGTATCTTATCAGAAGTGTCAAATCTGTTAAAGTCACCTATTTCTGCAATAATCATTGCTCCCATTCGATAGTTGATTCCAGGGATAGATAAAATTGGAGAATTAATTTCATCCATGATGTTTTTGATTTCGTTTTCGATTTCATTAATCTCATTATCCAACTCTTGAATAAGTTTAATGGTATGCTTTAGTTCAAGCGATTTAGCAGGCATATTTGAACCGATAGAGGTTCTGGCGGCTTCACGTATCATAATAGCAGTGTCTTTGCGATAGCGACCTTTAGAAAATTTTTCTAAAAGATTTGTTAATCTGGTAAGATGTGCGGAAGCTATCTTGGATGCTCCGGGAAATTCATATAACAGAGCATATACAGAGGCTAAATGGAGTGTTGGAACCATTTTTTCTAATTCAGGAAATAGAATAAGAACGAGACGTGAAATAGAAGTTTTTAATTTTGCACGTTCTTTAACTTTATCAAAACGATAACGAGTTAATGACTTTAGCTCTTCGTTATGATATGATGTGTTTGAGTAGGACTTTAAGTTTACGTCAGACATTAGCATAGATGCAATTGTACGGGCATCAACTTTATCCGTTTTGGTCTGTCTAAGGCTTAGACTTTTTCTGTACAGATTGGTATGTAGCGGGTTGATAACAAAGGTGAGTAGATCTTTATCAACAAGGAAACCTAAAAGATTGTAGCTGTAGTGTCCAGTGGCTTCAAGTCCTACTTTTACTTTGCTTAAATCTTCGGAAGTTGAACTAATCTTGTTGTATAGTTCTTCAAAACCATCTTTGTTGTTAGAGATAGTGAATGGTTTGTATAAAACCTCACCATTAGAGTTAGTGATAAAACAATCGTGTTTATCTTTGGCAACATCAATTCCTACGTAAATCATAGCAATTCTCCTTTGAAATGTATTTGATACTGTTTGGAACCCACGGGTACTCCTTGCGATTGTAACCTCGTTCTAAATAAACCGTCATGCGGTATCTAACTGATTAACAAATATACAAAGAGACTGTGGTTGGAGCCTTGATGAAACCATCGAGTGGTAGGGGGCATGAACCAATCCACAGTATCTCCAAATAGTATAGCATAAACAGACCTTGGAGAGGGTCTATAAACACTACTACTATATAATACGAGGGGGCATTTAGCAAATCACGGGTTCATCGAAACAGCGGTGAAAAGTAGATGGATATTCGTAGCAGTAATCAAAACTATAGGCAGAAAATCGTCTTACATAACCGCCATGTTTCCGATAATGAGAATTATGTATATATATACTTTGCGAATTGAAGGTTATAAGATAAACTCTTATGGTGCAAGAAAGCAGGAATATACAATAATGTATATTCCTGCTTTCTTTTATGACTTATTGACACTTGAATTTATAAATACATATCTAAATCATCATCATCATATGAATCATTCTCATATTCTCTAGTCCAATCTATGTTACCACTTCTCTTTGGTCTAGCAGTATGCTTTGCTGGTCTTTGGTCACCTCTTGACTCAGTATGCTTCTTCTTCATAGCCTTCTTTTCTTTTTCGATTCTGTTGATAATCTCAAACTTATCAGGCTGCTGCTCCTTTGGCTTACTGTCTGTCTTTGGCTTAGAACGTCTTACTGGAGTTTCCTCATCCTTGTCCTTATCAAAACCTCTGCCACCAAATCCGTTGTTACTATAACCTCCATTGTTATGGCTACGATTACTGCTATATCCACCGTTATTACCGCTTCTTGGCTTATATTCACCATTATTAGAACGTGGCTTGAATTCACCGTTGCCACTTCTTGGCTTATACTCGCCCGACTGCTTACCCTGACCATCTCTCTTAAAATTTGATCTTGATTTGTCAGCATTTCTATTGTCGGTTGTATAGATACGCTTTTCTTTCTTCTCTCCCTCTACACTTCTGCTGTTTCTTGGTCTGTTATCATTGCTATTGCTGTTTCCAGCGTTTGTAGTAACCACAAAATTTTCCTCCTACTTGTGTAAGTTTCCTTTTTGATTATTATATCAAATAAATTACACAAATCAATAAAATTTTACTTCAAAAATATAATTTTGTGTGATATTATATACATAATAGTATTTTATTATAGCGAGAAATGTTTTTTATTAATTAAATATATATTAGGTGGGTATTATTATGAATGAAAATTTTGAAAAGTATATTGATACTTTTTCTGAAACTCTTCTTAATTCCCTGCGAAGAAGCGGTAGTGATTGTAAAAGAATTTACATTATCAAGCATTACAACACCTTTGATTTGAGAGAAGAAGACATAGAACATCGCAAGAATGATTCTTTAAACGTATATTATCACAATTTTAATGGTTCGGATATGACTGATGCTTTCGAGCCTTTTTTAGGTGCCATAAAAGATATGTATAATAAGTATTATGCAAACGATATGCGCTTCAATGGCATCGACGGCTTTCTTTCCGTTTGTGATATCTACCCTCTTCACCGCTCTATATTTAAATCTTACTTTGAGATAGGTGTATGTAGACGTTACGAGGATATGATTGCTTGCGAATGTGAATATGAACATAAAATGTTCATCAAAGACATGAAAAAGCTTTTAAAATTTATCACTGAAGACCATGTTATATTTTTATACATAAATAATATTAACAAGGCTGCTAAGTCCACCATAGAATTGTTAAAGGATATCTATGAGCAACATGAACTTAACAATCTACTTATCTTGGCATCCTACAACGATTTACATACAGTGTGTGCTCATATGGCAGACTTATGGGATTCATACACTAATTTATTAAAATTTGATAATTGTATTATAGAAAGTATTTTTACAGAACAGCTTAAAGTTGACTATTCTGGTCATTTTCATTTTACCTCAAGTAGAATACCTGAGTATTTACGAAAGCTTACAAATCTTTTCTACTGTCTTGACTTTGACCAGTTTGATTACTATAGAAGAATCATTCATCAAAAGCTTGAAATGGAACGATTAACTGTAGATAAACACCTTCGATACAGACTTCTTAGACTTTTTGCAACTTATTCTATCTACGCAGCAGACTTATCCATGGCAAAGCTTTTATGCGACTCCTTGGGTGAGATATATGAAGAAGAAAATTCTTATGATACAGGATATACATATAATTACCTTACTGCTATGACTCATATGTATAACGGAAGACATATCAAGGCTCATATGCATGCAGAAAGATGTATTCGCTTCGCTAAAGAGGAAGACGATGAATTCAATCTATTCAAGGCCGAATTACTTGATGTGATGGTAAATATGTCTGGCTGGCATAACATCTTCTTCTGTACTAATGATGTACCAGTAGACGCAACATTTCTTGAAAAAACAAGCAGCTACAATTACACTAATCACCTAGCACATACATATATATTTGCTTTTGACAATGATAGAGATTTATACACAGATGTAGATAAACTAGCTCAAACACTCCCACACTTTATGAAGGGTGTTGATTTAGCTGTTTCAATTAAAAATTCACAGTTACTTATGGACGCTTACAGAAAGAATATTATGATTTCTTCTTCAAGCGGTTGTTTTGATGTTTCAAACTATTTCTATTCAAAATTGTTTGAATTGGTAGGTAACACTGATCCATTTAAGGAAGGTGATATTTACAAAGGCTGGGGATATAACTGTTGTGCGACTGAGCAGTATCAGACTGCCCACGATCATTACAATAAAGCACTTCAGATATACTATAAATTAAACATACCAGAGCAGTTATGTGAGGTCTTATACAATATGTCTATCAACTGTATACTGTCTGAAGATTATGATAATGCATTTTCATATCTTCAGATGAGTCTTAAGATTGTAAAGTCTTTACACCTTAACGATTTACGTGTATGTAACATTTCTAAGTTATTTGGTTTATTGACTTTATGTAGCTATCGCTTAGGCAACCACTACAATTGTCAGTTATACTTAGACTCTACAGGACAGTTTTTAAGTCATATTCTTAGTAAGGATATAGATTTTATAACCACAAGCACTGACCCTTCATTTACTTTATGTGATGATGATTTGTTCTTGTACTATTATGTAAATGCTCTTTTATGTAAAGATAACAAGGATTATGACAAAGCTTTTGAATATTTTGATATTGCCAACTTCTACGTTAAACGTTCTGAAGGAAACCAATTCTTCAGTGTTGTTCAATATAAATTATCATTGGCAGAATTATATAGAACTGTGGGTAACGAAGAAAAAGCTATGGAGGCTTTAAATGAAGCCTTAGCATTCTGTGAAGAAAAAAATTATTACATTAATTCTCAGAAAATATTGGCAGCTATATCAGGTAGAACCTACCACCCTATCAAGTACAAATTGATACTTGATAAGGTTACTTTAGAAGATATCAGCATCTTAACTAAACAAGCTGCATTAAGTAAGAATTATGACGCTTCAAACAAGCAGTTAGAATTCCTTAACTCATGGCAGAAAATTACTGATATTACAAATAAAACTAAAGAATCCTTGATAGAATCTTGTTTAAATACTATGGCTACTAACTTTAACCTTGATTCTATCACATATATAAAATATATAAACAATAAAGCTCATATAGAATACAACACCTCTATGGTTAATTTAGACGAAAATCAGCTTAAGATAATCACTGATTACTTCAACATACACCATTCTGGTTTTGTTACTTCTAAGATGAGAAAGAACTACCACGAATATGACGTAGTAATAAACAATTTCAACACTCAAAATGTGTGTTCAATTGTTTGTGTCCCATTCTATGTGAATGAAAAGCTTGATAATCTCTTTATTAGCTGTATTTATATGAAAAACAACTGGAGTTCCGTAACTCATAAATACTTATTAGATGAATCTGAGTTTAATATCTTCTCTCTAGCTTACAGACAGCTTGTCAATGCATTAGAGATGTTAGAAAAACAGCAGCAGATTCGTAATATCAACACAAAGCTTGAAAATGCCGCTATTACAGATTATCTTACAGGCTTATATAATAGAGACGGCTTCCACAGCATGGTTGAAAAGAGTATCGATGAAGCAAAAGCTAACAACGAATCTCTTGATTTATCCGTTTTATATATTGACTTAGATAATTTCAAATATTATAACGATACATTTGGTCATGATATAGGCGATTTTATCTTAAAGAGCATTGCTAATCTGTTAAAAGAATCAGCAAGCGACAATGGATTCGCCGTTCGATTTGGTGGTGATGAATTCCTCATTATCTTAAAGAATGTCAATGCTGATTATAGCCAGCAGATTGCAAAAACTGTGTTAAGCTCTATTTTAGAAAAACGCGGATATGTAGAAGATATAAGCCAATTGATACATAAAACTGCTACTATTCCTGATAGCAAAAATGTGTCAGCAAGTATCGGTATCGCTATCGCAAAAGATGTAAGGTCTCACGACGATATAGCCATCGCATTAAAGCAGGCTGATTCCACATTGTATCAGATTAAACATACGACTAAGAGCGATTTTAAACTTGCAACTCCAAAATAAGTCAACAACAAAGCCCCAGCAAATTGCTGGGGCTCTTAATTATTATTAAATTAAAATAATGAAGTAAATATATCTCCTGTAGAGAAATTGTTGCTATATGAACCACTACTTGTATAAGTATTAGCCTTAGTTGCTTCCCTGGTAGCTGCATCATTTATAAACGATGCCTGCGAAGATACACTCTTTGAAAATGAGCTAGAACCTACAAATGTGTCCTCAATATCCGAAACCTCAGATGCCTTAAAGGTCTTTTCATCTATACTCAAAGTCTTATCTCCATTAATAGTTATTCCTAATTTCTTTAAACTATTAGCATATAAATCAGTAATATTTGTCATATTACCGGCAGCTTTCTTAATTCCTGATGATTCTGATGCACTAGAATTCTTGATTACATCATTGTACTTATCTACAAAGCCTGATATAGATTTATATATAGCATCCATATCATATTCCTTCTTAACATCCATAGTTCCATCTTCATTTTCAACTTTTGTTTCCTTCTGAACTAGAAGCTTATCTGCATCTTCCTTTACAAACTTACCTGCAAGTTCACTTAAAGCTGATGTAGAATCCTTCACTGCCACTAACGATTTAGAACTATCTTCTGCTAAAGATGTAGATAATTTATCCTTATTACTTGTCTTATCTTTTTTATCTTCCTTAGATACGTCATCACTCTCAAGCTTTTTGTAATAAGCCTTAACAAGCTTACCATAGCTTCCACTCTTTATACTATTATAATCAGACAAGAAGCTCATATCAAATATGCTACTTGATGACTTATTATTAAGATTTGAAAACAAATATGATGTATCTGGTTTTAATCCAATACCCATAAAATCACTCCTTTGAATAACTGGTGGCCTCCATGCCTAAAAACGGTTACTTTTTTTCATTATAACATCTATCAATCCTATAAATCAATATATTTTTAATTTGATTTTAAAACACACCGCAATGTGCATTGCGGTGTGTCAGTATTATTTCATTACGATATTTACAATTCTTCCTGGAACATAAATTTCCTTTACGATATTGCCTGTAAGCTTATCAGCTATCTCTTCCTTCGCTTTAGCTATTACAGAATCCTTATCTGCATCCTTATCTATCATAACTGTAGCCTTTGTCTTACCATTAATCTGAACAGCGATTTCAACTGTACTCTCTACAGTCTTTGCCTCATCAAACTCTGGCCATTTTTCGTATGCAATTGTATTATCATGACCAAGTTTTGCCCATATTTCTTCGCCTACATGTGGACAAATACAAGAGAACATTTTAATCAAACCTTCTGCATACTCTTTTGGACAGCTACCTACTTTATAAACTTCATTTACAAAAATCATCATCTGGCTGATTGCTGTATTAAAGCCTAACTGTTCGTAGTCACTAGTAACCTTCTTAACCGTCTGGTGATATACTTTTTCAAGTGTACCATCATTTTCTTCTGTAATATTTTCTGGATTTGTGAAGAAATTCCATACACGAGTGATGAATTTTCTAGCACCAACTACACCGTTGGAATTCCATGGTTTAGACACTTCAAGAGGTCCCATGAACATTTCATAAAGTCTTAATGTATCTGCACCGTACTCTTTTACAATATCACTTGGGTTTACAACGAACTCAGGGAAACGTTTACCCATTTTGATTCCGTTTTCACCTAAGATCATACCCTGATGAACTAATTTCTGGAATGGTTCTTTTACTGGTGATAAGCCCTTATCATATAAGAAACGGTTCCATATACGTGCATACATTAAGTGACCTACCGCATGTTCAGGGCCACCTACATATAGGTCAACTGGCAACCAGTGTTTTAATAATTCCTGATTTGCAAATTCTTCATCATTGTTTGGATCAATATATCTCATATAGTACCACGATGAACCTGCAGAACCTGGCATAGTAGATGTCTCACGAATACCTTTTACGCCGTTTGCATCATACTGCTTCCATTCTTCTGCATTTTCAAGAGGTGCTTTACCGTTTTTACCCTTATAATCTTCAAGTTCTGGTAAAACAAGTGGTAATTCTTCGTCTGGAATAAAATAGATTTCTCCATCTTCTTTATAAACACATGGAACAGGTTCTCCCCAGTATCTCTGACGAGCAAAAATCCATTCACGGAAGTGATAATTTACCTTTCTTCTTGCAACACCCTTATTCTCTAATTTAACTGTAATCGCTTCTTTTGCTTCTTCTACAGTAAGACCTGTGAATTCCTCTGAATTGATTAACTTGCATCCTTTTCCAAGGTAGTCCTTCTTCTCAAATGCACACTCAGAAACATCGCGGCCTTCGATAACCTGAATCATATCGATATTATGAGCAATTGCATATTCGAAGTCACGCTGGTCATGGCTAGGAACCGCCATAACTGCACCTGTACCGTAGCTTGCAAGTACGAAATCACCGATAAAAAGTGGAACTTCTTTGCCATTTACAGGGTTAATTGCATATAAACCTTTCAATGGACAGCCTGATTTTGTCTTATTTAATTCCGTACGGTCCATATCATTTTTCTTTAATGTTTCGTCAACATACGCCTGAACCTCTTCCTTGTTTTCCACACGGTCCATAAGGCCTTTCACAATTTCTCCATCTGGAGCAAGTACCATGAATGTGATACCATAAATAGTTTCAATACATGTTGTAAAGATGGAGAATTTTCCACCACCTACGATATCAAAATCAACTTCTACACCTGTACTCTTACCGATCCAGTTCTTCTGAATTTCTTTTGTAGATAATGGCCAGTCAATTTCTTCTAAACCTTCTAATAATTTCTCAGCGAATGCAGGCTGATCAATTACCCACTGCTTCATGTTCTTTCTAATAACTGGATATCCACCACGTTCTGATTTACCGTCAATTACTTCGTCGTTAGATAAAACAGTACCTAATTCTTCACACCAGTTAACTGGCATGTCAACAAGCTTTGCATATCCATCCTCGTATAATTTTTTGAAAATCCACTGTGTCCATTTGTAGAATGTTGGGTCAGAAGTTGCAATAACTTTAGACCAGTCATAGTCAAAACCTAATTCTTTCAACTGATTAGAGAAAGTCTTAATGTTTTCCTGTGTAAATCCATTTGGATGATTACCCGTTGAAACAGCATACTGCTCTGCAGGCAAACCAAAAGAATCATATCCCATTGGATGAAGGACATTGTAGCCCTGCATACGTTTCATACGAGACATAATATCTGTAGCTGTGTATCCTTCTGGATGTCCTGCATGAAGGCCTACACCTGATGGGTATGGGAACATATCAAGTGCATAATATTTAGGCTTGCTAAAATCCCAAACATCTGTCTTGAAAGTCTCATTTTCTTCCCAATATTTCTGCCATTTTTTTTCTACCGTTTTGTGATTGTACATTTCTGACATTTTCTTAACCTAACCTTTCCTGATACAAAAAACGCCCCTATGTGACGATTCACATAGAGACGAATAAATTCGCGGTACCACTCTATTTCGTGCTTACGCACGCACTTAAACATTCTGTAACGGGAATTCCCGCTTTAGACTACTTGTTTTTATCAATTTCACCTAAAGACCTCAGAGGCGAGTTGGGAGGGCTCTTGTACTGTCTTTCACCAACCGACAGTTCTCTTAAACAATGCGTTCTCTTAATACTCCTCGTCAAAGGTTTTCTTATATTCACAATGTGTTAATTTTATACAGAATATACACATTTGTCAAGTGTTTTAACTCTTTTCATATGAGCATTTTTACCTAATTTAATAAAAAACATGACAACCAATAAATGTTCCATTGATAATTCCATTTTTCATTCTAAAGAATAACCACGGTCCAAGTCTTGTTCCCTTTTCTATAACTTCTATAGCTGCATCTATACAAGACTGCTGCATATTTTCCATAGAAAGAGCTATGGCGTACTTGCCTGATTTATATGGTGAAAACTGTCCTTTTTGTTTAATGACTTCCTCTATTGTATTAGGAAATCTAGGACTTTCAACACGGTTCATAACCACCGTACCTACTGCTACCTGACCTTCATAGCTTTCGCCTCTAGCCTCACACCATATAATAGCAGCCATTCTCTTTATATCACCATCCAGCTTCTGGTAAGGAATCTTATTCACAGTACCGTTAGCTAGTTCCTGCTTACGTCGCTCCTCTTCCTGTTTGCGTCGTTCTTCCTCTTCCTTAAGCTTCTCAATTGTATTTTTATCAGCTTCTATCTCTTCCTCTATAGCTTCCGCCTTTTTTATGGCCACATCAATCTGTTCCTTATGAGATGCTATATTTTCCTTAGCTTCTTCCATAGTTTTTTCAAGCTGAAGTCTCTGGGTCTCTTCATCTGCTAATAGCGTATCTAGTTTTGCTTTCTCATTTTCCAGCTCAGCCTTTATATTTTTAGCATCCAAAAGATTTGCCTTATAATCATCCATCTGTTCTTTGTCATATTCTGTAATAGCTGACACATATTCCATTCGTTCAAATATCTGTCCAATATTTCCTGAAGAAAAAATAACATCCATATAATTAGCATCATTAGATTCATACAAATATTTAATTCTAAGCTTCATATTTTCATACTGTATTTCAAGCTTTTTATCGATGACTGCTATTTTAGCCTGAGCATCTTTAATCTGGTTATCCTTTTGCTGTATCTGAAGCTCCAAATCATCCAAAACAGCCTCAATCTGCGCAGTTGCATCATTGAGCTCAGATATATAATTTTCCAGATTATCCTTAGCTTTTTCTAATTCATCTAATTCCTTTTGTATCTTATCATATTTCTTTTCATTTTCAGATACCTCATCCTCCAAATCAGATATCTGATCTGCTCTGGCGCCTGACATACCACTGCTGCATATCAAAATAAGCAGTACACACATAATAAAATACTTTATCAGTAATCTTTTTTTCATAAAATACCTCTAAATACCTAATTGACCATATATTTCATTAGGAACATTTGCTTTTACAAGTATTCCTTCTGCAATATACTCATCTGATATAAGTTGACCATATTTTCGTATAAGCTGAAGCTTTCCAGCTTCGTTATAAGAAAATACATGCTCAACATATACACTTCTCTCCTTAAGTATATTTTCAACAGTATCTATCAATTTGTCAAGTCCCATTCTAGTCTTGACAGAGCCATGAACCACATAGTCAGCCTTCAAATCCTTAAATAAATGACCACCATCTTCAAACTTATCCTGCTTATTAAAGAATGTGATAATAGGCTTTTCTTTAACACCAAGATGTTCTAATGTATCATATACAATCTCCATCTGCGCATCTATCTGTGGGTTAAAAGAATCTACCACATGTAAGATAATATCTGCATATTTTGCTTCCTCAAGGGTTGAACGGAAAGCATCAATCAAATGATGTGGTAGCTTTCTTATAAATCCAACAGTATCTGTAAGTAATATTTCCTGACCCAATGGCAACTTATAATTTCTCGTAGTTGGATCAAGAGTCGCAAATAATTTATCTTCTGCAAGAATTCCTGCATCTGTCAATTCATTTAAAAGTGTCGATTTTCCTGCATTTGTGTAACCCACAATGGCAATTACTGGGACAGAATTCTTGCTTCTTTTCTCTCGTGCAAGATTTCTGTGCTTTTCCATTTCCTCAACCTCTCTACGAAGAGCTGCGA
This sequence comes from Lachnospiraceae bacterium, assembly GCA_045125245.1. Classification (GTDB taxonomy): domain Bacteria; phylum Bacillota; class Clostridia; order Lachnospirales; family Lachnospiraceae; genus SVEL01. Next base: position 76,984 of record JBGVNF010000074.1, on the reverse strand, counting down.
TTCTATCAGATATAAGTCTTCTATCTATTTCAAGCTTTTTCTCACCTGGACCTCTAGTTCCTATACCACCACCAAGACGTGACAATGAGCTTCTAAGTCCTACAAGTCTGGCAGAACGATACTTAAGCTGTGCCAATTCTACCTGTATCTTTCCCTCCTTAGTAAGAGCTCGTCCTGCAAAAATATCAAGAATAACTAAGGTTCTATCCATTATTTTAGTCTGAAGCTCGTCCTCAAGATTTTTAAGCTGCGCTGGCGATAATTCATCATCACATACTATACCAGTAGCCTCCATAGACTCTATATACATTTTAAGCTCTTCTATTTTACCTTTTCCAATATAGGTTCCTGGATGAATTCTTTCTCTATTCTGTGTCATTCTGCCTACAGTAATAGCACCCGCAGTGCTTACCAATTCTTCCAGCTCATCTAGGGATTCATTTACCTTAGCTTCGTCTCCGTCAGACACCGCTACTAGAATAACCTTCTCTGGCTCTTCTTTCATATCATATAATTTTTCCATACTTCCTCCAGATTTTTATCTTCTGTTACATTATAGCATTTTATAGCCTACATTTCTAACTGTTTGTATAATATTACCACATTGTCCCAATTTTTGTCTCAATGTTTTAATATGCATATCTACCGTTCTGGATTCTCCCTGGAAATCAAATCCCCACACACTCTCCATAATCTTATCTCTTGTAAGCACGATTCCTTTATTCACAGCAAGATATCTAAGTAATTCATATTCCTTATAAGTAAGGTTGCACTTATTTCCGTCCGCTACAACCTCTCTCCTTGCTAAATTGATATATATTTTTTCAATATTAAAATCCATACTTGTTGTATTTATGTCTGTTCTTCTAAGTATTGCCTTTATTCTAGAGGAAAACTCCATAATTCCAAAAGGTTTAGATATAAAATCATCTGCCCCTGCATCTAATCCTTTTGTTTTATCATACTCTGAATCACACGCTGATACCATTATAACCGGAATATTCTTTGTATCACTGCCAGCACGTAGCCTGCTTAGTACATCGTAACCGTTCTCCTCATAAATAAAAATATCAAGCAAAATCATATCGGGCTTTTGGACGCGAACTCTCTCAAAAAACAGCCTACTCTTCATAAACCCTTCTACCTCAAACCCCATTCGTTCTAAAGCGTTTTTCTCCACTTCAATAATATCCTCTGAATCATCTAGGATGTAAACAAGCATATAACCTCCACATTTCCATAACAATATTCTATTTTTTCTCATATTATAATTTGTTTTTGGAATTTGTAAATATGTTTTTTACGATTTTACATAAATTTAACGAACGGCTCATTTCTTATATTTATTTCTTATCAAATAATGCTCTTCTCTCTGTAGAATGACGCATCATTTTTCTCATTCCTTCAACATCTTCAGCTTCAATCATTCCCTTTAATTCATTAAACTTATTTATAAATAAATTCATCTGTTCCAAAAGAGCTGACTTGTTCGCCACAAACAATTCACTCCACATAAGGTCATTTATTCGCGCGATACGTGTAAGGTCTCTAAATGAATCTCCTGTAAACTTTTCCATATGTTCTTTGTCATTGCAAGTCATAAGGGATACTGCAATACAGTGTGTAAGCTGAGAAAGAAAGCCTATCATTTCATCATGTTCTTCCGGTGATAATACCTCTACATTTGAAAAACCTAGAAGTCTACCTAACTCAACACAATTCTTAATTGCATCTGGCGTATTTTTTTCAGTAGGAGTTACAATATAATTTGCCCCAAAAAACATAGTATCTGTGCTATTTTCAACTCCTGAAACCTCACGTCCAGCCATAGGATGGGCTGCTATAAATTCCACATCAGAACGTAAAATATCTTGAATTTTATATACTATACTTCCTTTGACACCTGTTACGTCAGTAATGAGTGCACCACTCTTTAAAAGCCCTTGATTTTGTTCAACCCACTCTACAAACGTATGTGGATAAAGCGCAAATATTACAATATCCGCATCTCCAATTATTCTTTCATCAAGTTCTATGGAACCCTCATCTATAATATTTTCTTTTAACGCATAATCTATAGAACTTTGGTCTTTTGTGATAGCACTAATATGAAAACCAAACCTTTTCAACCCTTTAGCATAACTTCCACCTAAAAGACCAAGTCCAACTATCAATACCTTTTTACTTATATCAACTATCATTTAAGTATCACCACCAAAATTAAATCTTATCTGCTATATCAAAAATCAATTGTTCTGTTTTCTCCCAACCAAGACATGGGTCTGTAATAGACTTTCCGAATACATGCTCGCCTGTACTTTGTGCACCATCTTCAAGATAGCTTTCGATCATAAGACCCTTTACGAGACGCTTGATGTCATCATTCTGATTTCTACTATGCACAATATCCTTAGCTATACGCACCTGTTCCAAATACTGTTTACCAGAATTATTATGATTTGTATCTACTATAACTGAAGGATTTACAAGACTGGACTTAGCATATAATTCATTTACTCTTACAAGGTCTTCATAATGGTAATTTGAAGCGCTCTTTCCTGTATAATCAATATATCCACGAAGAATAGAGTGAGCCAATGGATTACCATCACTTATAACCTCCCATCCACGATAAAGGAATGTATGACTAGCCTGAGCTGCTGTTATAGAATTCATCATAACACTTAAGTCACCACCAGTCGGATTCTTCATGCCAACAGGCACCTCTATTCCGCTTGCTGTCAATCTATGCTGCTGATTTTCAACTGAACGAGCACCGATTGCAACATAAGATAGAAGGTCTGAAAGATAACGATAATTTTCAGGATAAAGCATTTCATCCGCACAAGAAAAACCATAATCTCTAAGAGCAGCCAAATGTAATTCACGAATTGCTATAATACCTTTATACATATCAGGTTTTGCCTCTGGATCAGGCTGATGCAACATTCCCTTATATCCCTTTCCAGTAGTTCTTGGCTTATTTGTATAAATACGAGGAATGATTATAATTTTATCTGAAACCTGTTCACTAATCTTACGTAAACGTGAAATATATTCAAGAACAGGCTCGCTATAATCTGCTGAACATGGACCGATAACCAAAATGAACTTATCAGACTTGCCCTCAAAGACCTTACGTATCTCTTCATCTCGCTCAGCCTTAACCTGAATCATTTTTTCTGTTAAAGGAAATTCTTTTTTTACCTCCTGTGGAATTGGAAGCTTTCTTTGAAAATTCATACCCATTGTTTTCTACCTCATTTCTTTTTTTATAGGACATTTATACAAATCCCACGGATTGTTACGTGCTTCGCACTCTCACAATCCTACACAATATTCGTATATCGTGTAGCTATCGCTCCACTTTTATACTCATATTGTGGCGTGTCAACACGTCATATAACCACTTATGTGCAAGCACATGTGGTTAATGACCTTTTGACACTGGAATTCTAAATAAAAAATCCGCATTCTTTTATGCTTAAAAAAGCACATTGAATGCGGACTGTCCGTTCTATTGATTTCAAAGTGTTATGCTTTGATACTCACAAAAGACGGGCAGCCCATATTAAAAAAGTAATAATAATAAAAATAAAATTTATTCATTTTTGGCTACCTCCTTTGTGATTTTATATTAGCAATATATCACTTTAAACCGACAAAGTCAACTTTTTTTATAAATAATTAATTACTTATTCAAATATTCCTTTATCAGCAATAGCTTTCCACTATATTGCCTCTCATAACCTAAGCAAAGTATTTTATCTTAATCCTAGATAACTTCTCCCCAAATGGTTTTGCCATAATCCATAAGAACAGCACATTAGATATGGAATATAAAACAGTATGTGGGATAGCTGTAATAATAGCCGCCTTATATAGCTCTATATCAAATCCTTTTGCGTACCATAACACTGTCCATACATCCATAACTAATGAGTACATTATACCAGTTAATAAACCAAATATTATTAAAACCATTCGACTTTTTACAATATATTTTGACAAAAGTCCTGCCAAAACACCTATCATACCCCACGCTAACATTTGAAATGGAGTCCATGGCCCCTGCCCAAAGTAAAAATTCGATAGCAAAGCAGATAAAGCTCCCACTAAAAAGCCACTTCCCGCTCCAAGATATGCTCCTGTGATTGTAGTTATGGCTGTAACAGGCTTAAACATAGGAATGAATCTACCAGCTATGGATAATGCTGTCATAATTGCGACAAGAACCATTTTCCTAGTTGTTCTCTTCTTTTTTTTCATGCCATCCTCCATTTTGTCTGCATATCTTAACCGCATCATCTATGGTAACAACACCCTCATAATAGCCTCTCGTTATCCTATTTACATTTGTTGTATAAAAATTATTTTCTGCGAAAAACTCCTTTGTATTACCCTCTGACACAAGACTTCCTCCAAAAAACAAACCACATCTATCAGCGCACATTGCCGCAAACTCTGTATCATGGGTAACTATAACTACTGTTATTCCCTTTTTTTGTAACTCTTTTACAACACCTACCAATTTATCCTTTGCCCATGCATCTATACCTTTTGTTGGCTCATCTAAAAGCAAAATTCTTGGTTTAGTTCCTAGTACCTTAGCGAAAGCCACTAGCTGCTGTTGTCCACCAGATAAATCATAAGGATGTCGTTCTAATAAATCCTCCACACAGAACGGCAACTGACTCGCCTCTACTCTGGCATCTTCTAGTTCCTCTCTAACTGTATTTCTCAAAAATACTGTTTGCACATCCTGTGGCAGCATAGAGAGACACTCATTATACAATGACTGATTCTTGTATTCCTTTAGCTTTTTCCCAAATACCTTAATTTTTCCACTATAAGGATTAATCAAATTCGCTGCCGCGCAAAGTGTTGTCGTCTTTCCAGAGCCGTTACCACCTAAAATACAAAATATTTCATTTTCATATATCTTAAGATTAAGTCCTGATAAAATGTCTCTAGAATTGCGCTCATATCTAAAATAAACGTCCTTAAATTCTAACGCTATAGCTGACTTATTATTTTCCATCTCATCGATATTATGATTTAAACATTTTATGTCATTGCTAAAATTATTCCTAATAAACAATCTACCATGACGCACGTCCATAGGACACTCGCCCTTGCCGCCAAGCATTTTATACAATTTACTTGCTGCAGGCATCCCACTCATAAATTGTTCGTCCTCTAACAAATTACGTATAACATTTTTCGGTTCATCGTATGCTACCAGCTTACCATCCTTTAAATACAAAAGCTTATCACACACCGGTACAATCTCTTCAAGCCTATGCTCCGATATTATAACTGTAAGTGAAAAATCCTCATTTAACTTCTTTACTGTAGCTATAAATTCCGAAGCTGCTATGGGATCAAGCTGCGCCGTAGGCTCATCCAATACAAGCACCCTTGGATTCATAGCCATAATAGCTGCCAAATTAAGAATCTGCTTCTGACCACCTGAAAGCTCTGATGTCTTTTTATCATACCATTCTTCAATTCCAAAATATGTAGCTATCTCCGCTACTCTTCTAGCAATTACCTTTTTCGGCAAATTCATATTTTCTAACCCAAAGGCCAACTCATGCCAAACCTTGTCTGTAACTATCTGCTGCTCTGGTCTTTGCATTACATATCCTATAGAAATATCATCGCCCTTTATCATTTTAAGCAAGGTTGATTTACCACTTCCAGTAGCTCCACACACAGCCACAAACTCACCCTCTTCAACAGAAAATGACACATTTTTCAATGCTTCAACATTTCCCAATGGATATGTATATGTTAAATTTTCGATTTTAAATATGCCCATTTTGCTGTCTCCTTTATCTCAAAAGCTATAGGTATAAAAACTAACACGCCATATGCAATATAATATAATAATTGCCAATTACTAAATTCTGTCATAACAATCTCTGGATAATACACAAATTTTATATCGCCAATTCCATAGAGCAAAAATGCCCCTAAGCCAACACTTAATGTTAGCAATAAAACGTCGATTTTTCTTATTTTAAACTGAGAAAAATGACTTCTTTTCCCTATTCCATATCCTCTATTTTCCATACTTTCGGCAGTTATTATTCCATTTTCCAAAGCCCAGGTAATCATTATAGAAAATGCTCTTACATTCGCCTTAAAATTATCAATAATATTGTCATCCTTATACATTCCCATTGCCTTCTGAGCTTGCTTTACTTTTTTACTTTGATCATTAAACAAGGGAATATATCGAAGTGCCATAGATATCATCAATGCTAACTTTGACGAAAACAATCCAAATATATATAACAATTTATCACTTGTCATTATCTGAGAAAATGAATAACACCAATATAAAACAGCCACTATCATAAGCGATGTATGTAAGCCATAAATACAAGCCTCTAAAGTTATAGGATTATCATTCATAAAAAAAAGAATCGTCACCCCATTATGAGATACAATAGGATTAATCAATGCCATTATAACAAATAATCCTAACGTATACTTATGCATTCCTTTATTACCACAGCCATTTCTAATTAAATAATAAATAATCGCACTCACAAATGAAATAAAAAAGATGATAGGATTATCTGCAAGCATCACAATTAAAACAATTATCATGTAATACAAAAACAAAATCAAAGGATTTATATCTTCAAATGCACGCATACCTATCACCTCTTTTCTTATCTTAAATCATTCTTTTTAATTATATCAATTTATTACCTTAAATCATCACCCAAATTTCTAGTATACAACCATTGTATTTTATCCCCGTCAGACAATTTATAGCTATCACAGCCTACAGAAGCCTCCTCGCCATTGACAAAATACATCCAACCGGACAAATCACCATAATCAAATTCATAAATGTAATTGATACCAGCTATATATACCATTCCACCAGTTCCAGAATTCTCCATATGAATTTCGTTTCTTCTCGTAGCCTCTATCAGTATATCATAAACTGTATCATCTTCTTCAATATCAAATTCCATCTCTTCAAGAATAATACCATCCTTAGGGATATATTTCGAATCTGTTTCATCTTTTATGGTATCGCATCTAATGGTCAGCGTAACTGTTCCTATAACATTTTCCTTAACTGGTATATCATCAGAATAATACTCTTCCGTAGTCTTAAAATCCGTAACACATATAAAGATAATAGCTAGTAACGTTAAAATTCCTATTCCAATGAAATTCTTTTTATTTCTTTTTCCTTTAGCATAAAAAACTATGGATACTATAACTGAAATTACTAAAACGATAATACTCGCCCATAATTTATAGCTAGTCTTTTCCTGTTTTTTTGCTATATCCTTTACTGTATTTTCTCCTATTTCTTGAGGTTTAGTAGTAACTTCTGGCTCTACAGTTGTTTCTTGTTTTTCTGTACTGCTTGTATTATTAGCGTTATCCAATATATATAATCCACTTTTTCCCTCTTTCATTCGTATATATGAAACCAATGAATAGTATGCTTGTACCGTAGCACTTTCATGGTACTGATCATCTTCTTTATGTCCAAACGCTCCATTCTGAAGCCTATATTTTATCAATCCATCCATCAATGTATTTTCATTTTTAATAAATCGTTCATCAGTAAATCCATCTATTCCCAATGAACTTAATGCCAAAATAACTTGAGCTGTGCTTTCTGTATTTGGCACTCCATAGCTAGAATAATTCCCATCCTCCAATTGCTGAGATGAAAGCCAGACTAATGCTTTATCTATAGCTGTTTTAATACCAACCTCATTATAATAAGGCGCCAATGCCTGTATGGTCATAGAAGTTACATCTACATCAGAATTTTTACCTGTAATTGACCAACCGCCATCAGTTATCTGCAAGGTTAACAATTGATTTTTTATAGAATCAATATTCCATTCACTGCTTTTATATCCATTATTAAGCAAATGTAATCCATAAACATAACTCATAATTCCCTGTTTACCAATTGAGTCTTCTAATGTCTTGGATATATACACATCTGTGCTTCCAATAGCACTTAGCACTAACGCATACTTCAGTCTTGAAGATGCTGAATACACTTGATTTTCTTCCAAATACTTTAGTAACGCCTTTTCATATTTATCAAAATTATATTTTCCACTTTGAGCTAATGCTAATATATACCATTCTGCAGTAGTTCCCGTATTATCAACTAATTCCGTATCAATCCATTCTTGGATAGAACCCACTTCTGCACTATCCTGCTTGTAAGCAAGAATGCCGTCGATGAGGTTTTTAGCCTCACCGACGGTATTTTGTTCTGTCGCAGCTACACTAATTGTAGCTGCATACATGCAAATAGCACTAGATATCAATATAAAAATTGTAAAAAAACATATTATCTTTTTTAAATATTTATTTCTCATATCCCATTCTTCTTTTTGAAATCATCATTACAGCTGCAGACGATAAAAGAACTACCGCCATTAATGGTAATACATTTGATGTATCTCCTGGTTTTACTGTATCATTCTCTTTATCAATCTTTGTCTCTGTTTCTACTTCTGACTTAGTATCAGTTTCCACTTCAACTTCTGCCACACTTGCCTTACATACAGCAGGAACTAAGACCTGATTATCAGCTGTTGCACTTATTACATATTCGCCTTTTTTAAGTGTAAATGTAACCTTACCATTTGCATCTGTCTTATACTCTGTAGCTTCACCATTTAATGTAATAGTTGCTCCTTCAACTGGATTTACAACTGGACTCCAGTTTGCATCATAGCCATTTGCTGAAAGTGTAAGTGTTATTTCTTTGCCTTCTTTTGTATCAATAGCATTTACATTAAAGAAGCTATATGCATCACTAAATGCTGTTAAATCAGTATAAATATATGCATTTACATAATCACCGTTTTTAACTACATCTGCAAGTCCCATTGCTGATACATTATTTACAACATAACCATAGCTTCCGCCATTAGCTGTTCCCCACAATTTAGTAATACCTAATCCCCATTGTGTTGTCTCAGTTGCATATCCAGCTGCAGCTCCGCCATCATACTTTGCTTCATGCGCAGCATATAAAGCATCATTAATAGTCAAAGTGCCATCATTATCGATATCTGTTACTTCTATCTTTTCCTGTGTAACAACAAACTTCCCATCCTTATCTGATATAGTTACATATACTTCTGTTTTTTCATCAGCCATAGCTGTAATGCTAAATACAAATACCATAAGCATTGTTGCTATAAACAATTTGTAAATCTTTTTCATAGTCTCCTACCTCTTTCTATTTCTTTTTAGTTTCCTTCAAACCTGCTGCCTCTAAGGCTCTAGGCCATGGTCCCAAAAAAGCCTTTATTCGGGACATTGTAGCAACATCAAAATCTTCTTTTTTAGGCAATCTGCCTATTTCTTTTTCTTTTTGACGTAAAAGTTCTACCGCCCAGCTCTTTTTTTCGTCTGATATCACTTATCATCCCTCCAATCTAAAAAGATATAAAAAACTCCATCAGTTTAACAAAACTGACAGAGTACAAAAGACTTATCCCTATAAATATATGCACTATAAAATGCACTGATATCATTATAATAAAAAGAGCGCATCCCTAGTCACATTATTACGACAAATCGATTGCACTCTTCACACCAAAGTTATGTCAAACCAATAAAGATACGGCAGGTATCCTGACTTATGATTAAGTGTTTCCACTAAGAAGCACGCCTTCTCAGGTTTATCCCAATGACATATGCGCTTCTATCTTGTCAAATACAGTAATGGCGGTTGTTCCGGATTCAAACCGGATTCCCTTTTGATTTACTCAGTTAACAACTTTTCAAACCGTATCCTCTTTATCTTGTTTTTCCAGGTTGGATTATACTATATATTTATTTGTCATGCAAAAATTTTATTGCACTTTAATTTTTCGTGTGTTAAGCTTTTTACACTAAATTACAGTTATTAACAAGAAAGGTGGTAGCATATGACAAACTCTTATAAATTTTTTGAAAATAAGGACTGCAAATATTATCCTTGTCATAAGGATATTGAACATATAAACTGTCTTTTTTGCTATTGCCCATTATATCATCTGGAAAATTGTCCCGGAAAGCATTCATATATAACGTATAACGATAAAAAAATCAAAAATTGCGAGAACTGTTCTTTTCCGCATATGCCAAATAATTATGATGTGATTATGAAACTTTTATCAAAGTAATTTATATTTCAAAAGTAATATCCCTTTAATTACCAGCAACAAAAATACCACAACCAAAGCATAGACTTCTCTTGTAATTGCAAAAAACAACACTAGTAAAATACTTAGCACCACTGAAACCACTGTTACTATACGATTACTTTTTTCATTTGTAAATTTTGTTAATAATATTTTTATACTTCCAACTACTATAAGCAAAATAAACATAGCCCAACATATCAATCGATTCAAGAATGTCGTCTGAGTATATTCGAACAAATTTACCGAATATATAATTCCATCTACCATATTGGGATATAGAGGTAAAACAATTAAAATAAAAGAAGTTATATCCAACAAACCAAACAGCATATCACATATATTTCGTAGTTTTTCTTTATTTTCCCTTTCAGCTATAGAAAGTAATTTTTCTGTAGATAACAATTCATCAATTGTTATCCCGAAAAATTTCGATATCTCTTTTAAAGAATCTATGCTTGGATACCCTCTTCCTGACTCCCATTTAGATATAGCAGTTCTAGATACATATAAACTTTCTGCTAATTCTTCCTGCGTAAATCCCTTACTTTTTCTTAATTCCTGAAGTTTTTCATGAAATTCCATAACAAACCTCCACCTAACTTTCCTCTTTACAAAGCAATGAAACTACTGCTTTATAAATACAAAACAAACCCGCACTAAGCATAATAGAACCTATAATATCTGTCAACCAATGAACGCCTGAAACTAGCCTTCCTAATACCATAAAACCAGAAAAGCAAACACTAAACATCATAACCACTTTCTTTACACTCTCATTACATAATCTACGGCTTGTCTGTTCAATAAGTGTTGGCATTACACAAAGAACTAAAAGCGTAGTTGAAGATGGATATGAAGCCTCTAAAAATCCTTCAATAAGAATTGGTCTATAATTGATAGGTATCATCTCAAAAATAAGATAGCCAAATATCACAACAATATAATAAACACCTAAAAAAATAATATCTTTGTCCACTTTAAAAAGACTTCTTCTTTTAATCAACTGTATTAATCCTATGAAACCAAATATCATACACACAAATATCGGTACAAGACCTAACCAGTCGGTAATTACATAAAGTGAAATATGCACGCCTGTCAATTTGTGAAACCAATTATTGACTGTTGAAAAACCTATATCTGTCCCATTAATACCTGTTGACTTCACATCAATCGTCTGAATCAGCATTGTCCAAATAGTAAATGCCACGATAAATAAGCTTCCTAAAATTAATATTTTTTTTCCATTTTCTTTCATTGTTTTTTGTCCTTTCACTAAATTGCAGTTGCAACGCAGCTATGATTAAACTTTCAAATTTTGCCCATAGGCAAGTTTAAATATAATTAAGGACATAAAAAACATAAAGAAACGCTCTGTCACATGCATGACACGATTCGTATCAAGCGCAAACAAAGCGGTAAATCTTCTCTTATTTTTCCTATAATAAGCATCTCTAAAATCTGCTATTTCTTTTTCATACCTATACATTTTTGTACGAAATTAATATATGTGCAGGTGCAAACAATATTGCAGAGACAATCAACAGTATTGACCTGCTCATAATTCCACTAAATAAGAAAACTACAGAAGGAATAATAGATAATGCTAACGCCTTAAAAATCGTATTTTTCCAAAAACAGATTGCCCAAATTATACAATATAAAAAGCTTGCTTAACAAACATATGTTTGTTATAATATGTCTGGGTGCTACCATAACGGTAGGCGGTTAGTCCTTCTACGGAGGACTGTGACCTCCGATTACATAGAAATCTGTTTACAGAAATCTTTGAAAAGGAGGGATTGCTTATGTTAACCATCGAAGGCTTAATTGCTGTTATCAGTTTATGTTTGACTTGTTTTAGTCTTGGTTATTCGCTTGGTCGCAATAGCAAAACACAAAAATAACCGCCCGGTCCTGCAAAACTTGGCGGTTATTTTTAGCTAACAATTAATCAGGACTAACCGTCTATCGGTAGTACCTTTTCTATATTTATATTACCACCAAGCCTTCCTTATGTCAATATGCATACGTTTTCCATTTTCTACTCTACGTCCACAGTGATGTATAACATAGCTGATAATTTTTTCATAAAATATAAATCACTTCTTTTTTGTCACAAAATAACATATTACAGACACTCCAAGTAATATGCCATATGCCCACGATGCTGCATAACAAAAAATATATTCTCCTAAATAAGTAAAACCTGGCATCCAATTTTCAGTCCCAGGCAAATTATCATAATAATTCATTAACCCTCTAGCTACAAAAATCATAACAAACTCTGCCAAAAATAATCCTAGCCACAACTTTTTATCTTTTCGTCGAACACTAACTACAATTCCTACTATAAATAAAACTAATATCGCTACAAGTACAAATAACAACATTATCTTCATTACTATATTCCTCCAATAAATCAATTATTTAATAGAATACATTAAAGAAACAACGACTCTACACCTCTGCTTCCTTAATCCTTAGCTTCCACTAATTATTTTAAAAGCTTTAAATGACTTATATAAATATACAAACTTAAGTACATCCGCCACTATCATTCCTATACTTGCAAATAAAATAAGATATACACCTATATCCAGCATCATAAATAATAATCCTACTCCACATATCATAGCTAATCTTGCACAAATTGTAATATTCCATAAACTTCTCCACTTATCAACTAGTTCTTCATCTACATCATTTAATACGTTTGCATGAGCATCGAACTCGTTATATGCTGCAATAAGTCCTGCGATTAGTGAGAATATTTTTAACACATAGGCACCTACAGTATCTTGGCCTATGACAAAACCGATAACAAGTAACACTTGCCCTATTATCCAGCAGACTCCAGCAAGCTGGTAGCTATGATTTGTCCTAGACATAACCAAAAGAACTACTGCATAAAAAACTGATAACACAACACTTAATATAAATCCTGGTACCGCTAGTCCAGGCATCACTTCCAATGTCATATCTAATGTTAAGAATGATGCTATAACGCTGGCTATCATAATAACAAATAATATACCTGTCCATTTACTAAGTAATAATGCATTAGGTGTTTTTACAGCATGATAATTCAAACAGGTTCCCCTTGTACCACACTTATAACAAGAGCTGTGATGCAGGCTCTTACAACATCTTGCCACTTCGCATCCTTCACTCTTTCCACCTAAGTTTTCAGCTACACATCCTACACATTCATTATTTTGTTTTTTTATACATTGCCCGCATGTTTTTCCACAATATGTATCCGCCATACTTTATATCCTCCTAGTTTTTTACAAAATATACCATATTTTAAACTTTATTTCAATTAAATAGTCACAATTGCAAGACTTTTTTCCTACTAAATCACAGTTGTATTGCAACTGTGATTATACAAAAAAAGTGGAGGATTAACTCCACTTTTCCATTACCCAATTATCTCTTTAAATATATCACTTACATGCTCAAGCTTTGTAGCTTTATATGCCTTCTCACCACAAAAAAGCAATGCATTATCCACATCTCCATTTGCTGCATTCACAAGAGCATCTGTTATACAGTATGGTATATCCTTACCCTTACATGTTGATATACACTGATGACATTTCTTCAACTTAAAAGTTTCTGTCTCAGACTTAGCCATAAAGTCATTGTAAATTGCTCTTCCCGGCATTCCCACTGGGCTCTTAACTATTCTAATATCTTCCTTCTTAGCATTGATATATGCCTGCTTATATTCATCTGATGCATCACATTCATAAGTCGTTACGAAACGTGTTCCCATCTGAACTCCGTCAATTTCTAAGTTCATATAATGCTCAACATCATTCTTATCATACACACCACCACCAAAAATAACTGGTATGTGCTTAGAGTATTTATCAGCATATTCATCTACGACCTGCTTAATGGCAACTATTTCCTTGTCGTATTCTTCATCTGTAATATTCTCTACTTCATCCTTAGAAAATCCCAAATGTCCTCCAGCTTTTGGTCCTTCGATAACCACCATATCTGGCGATTTACTGTAATGTCTATCCCAAAGCTTACATATAACCTTAGCTGACTTTACAGAAGATACTATCGGTGCAATCTTTGTCTTAGTATTTTTAACAAGTTCCGGCAACATAGTTGGTAGCCCCGCTCCTGATACTATAAGGTCAACTCCTGCCTTAACCGCTGCCTTTACATACTCCTCGTAATGTCTTGTGGCAACCATGATATTAACACCGATTACTCCACCCTTTGCAATCTCTCTTGCTCTGTCAATATATTTCTTAATAGCAGAAAGATTTGTTTCAAGAGGTTTTTCATCATAGCATGGCTCTCTAAAGCCAATCTGCGCAGTAGATATTATACCTACACCTCCTGCCAATGCCACATTTCCTGCTAATCTGTCAAGACTTATACCTACACCCATTCCACCTTGTACAATAGGGTACTTTGCTATAAGTCCATCAATATTTAAAGGTTTTAATTCCATATTTACACCTTTCTAGAAACTTCTAAATCTATCATAACGAAGGTTAACGATTTCCTCCGCGCTCTTATCCTTATAGTGTGCTAAAAATTCCTTAATATACCCCTTCATAAATCCAGCTATATCACTTATGTTTTCCTCACTTGCTGGCTTTGGTTCTGGAATAACCTTCTCGATAATTCCAAGCTCCTTTAAATCACTAGCTGTAATCTTCATCACCTCTGAAGCCTCTGCCGCTCTCTTTGAATCCTTCCAAAGAATAGATGCAAAGCCCTCTGGCGAAAGTATAGAATATGTAGAATTTTCAAGCATCCATACTTCATTTCCAACTGCTAATGCAAGAGCACCACCACTGCCACCTTCACCGATAACGATAGTAAGCACTGGCACCTTAAGACCTGACATTTCGTAAAGATTTCTAGCGATAGCCTCGCCCTGACCTCTCTCCTCTGCCTCAATTCCACAGAATGCACCAGGAGTATCTACAAAACAGATAATAGGTCTATTAAATCTCTCAGCTTGCTTCATAAGTCTAAGTGCTTTACGATAACCTTCAGCATAAGGCATACCAAAGTTTCTTACGATATTTTCTTTAGTGTTCTTACCCTTCTGCTGACCGATAACTGTAACAGGCTTACCTGCGATAGTTGCTATACCACCGACAATTGCTCCGTCATCTCTAAATGCTCTATCACCGTGAAGCTCTATAAAATCCTTAAAAATAGTATTTATATAATCAAGTGCTGTAAGACGAGTAGCCGAACGCGAAGCTAATACCTTACTCCAACAATCCATTGCCGAATTATCCTTCAATGGTATATTTGCTATTGGCTCATTCTTCTTAATATAATGCTCGTAAGTATTGATTCTATCATTCTTAGCAGTATGCATTCTTACGATTTCACTTAATGTTTCTCTTAAATCTCTTCTCTTTACAATTCCATCAATAAGTCCCTTCTCAAGCAAGAACTCAGAACGCTGAAAACCTTCTGGAAGCTTCTGTCCAATAGTCTGCTCGATTACTCTAGGACCTGCAAAGCCGATTAATGCACCAGGCTCTGCTAAGATAATGTCACCAAGCATAGCAAAGCTTGCTGTCACACCACCTGTTGTAGGATCTGTTAATACAGAAATGTATAAAAGACCTTTATCATTGTGTCTCTTTATTGCCTGTGAAGTTTTTGCCATCTGCATAAGAGATACTATTCCCTCCTGCATTCTAGCTCCACCAGAGCATGCAAATATAATAAGTGGAAGTTCCTTAGCTGTAGCAGCTTCTACAAGTCTTGTAACCTTTTCACCTACTACTTCACCCATACTTCCCATAAGAAATCTAGAATCACATACACCTACAGCAACCTTTTGACCATGAATCATACCCTGACCTGTTACAATAGCCTCATTTAAGCCAGTCTTTGCTTTAACCGTCTCAAGCTTATCAACATATCCAGGGAAGTTAAGCGGATTACTTGTTACCAAATCATTATTCCACTCCTCAAAGCTACCCTCATCAAGAATCATCTCAATTCTCTTATTTGCATCAAGTCTAAAGTTATATCCACACTTAGGACATACGTGATTATTTTTCTCAACATCTTCAGTATAAATTGCCTCTGAACAATTACCACATTTCATCCAAAGTCCCTCAGGAACCTTATCCTCAGCTGGTATAACCTTTTCCTCACCAAGAGCTTTATTTCTCTCAATGGAAATATATGTGGTTTTCTTAAACATTTCTTTTAACATGACTGTCTCTCCTACAATCCAAATTCATCATGGATGAAGTGTGTGTTTATATCTCCACTTCTAAATCTCTCATTTCCTATCAAATCAAACTGGAAATCAATATTTGTATCAATTCCCTCAATTACAAGCTCACCTAAAACTGACTGCATCTTATAAATCGCTGATGTTCTATCCTTATCGTGAACTATAATCTTACATATCATAGAATCGTAATTTGCTGGAATCTTATAGCCATTGTAAATAGCTGAATCGATTCTCACACCATTTCCACCTGGGAAATGAATATTTGTAATCTTTCCTGGACATGGCATAAAGTTTTTAGCTGGATTCTCTGCATTGATACGACACTCAATAGCATGACCATTTACTTTTATATCCTCCTGCTTTACAGAAAGCTCTAAGCCTTCTGCTATACGAATCTGTTCCTTTATCAAATCAAGACCTGTAACCATCTCTGTTACTGGATGCTCTACCTGTATACGAGTATTCATTTCCATAAAGTAGAACTCTCCACTCTTATCAAGCAAGAACTCTATAGTACCTGCACTCTCATAACCTACAGCCTTAGCTGCTCTTACAGCAGTTTCACCCATCTTCTGTCTTAATTCCTCATTTATAGCTACTGAAGGTGATTCCTCAATCATTTTCTGATGCTTACGCTGAACAGAACAATCTCTCTCTCCCAGATGAACTACATTTCCATGCTTATCAGCTACAATCTGGAACTCAATATGTCTTGGGCTTGTAATATATTTCTCAATATACATAGTATCATCACCAAAGGCATTAACTGACTCTCTCTGAGCGGTGTTGAAATTCACTTCAAATTCTTCCGAATTTTCCGCAATTCTCATACCCTTACCGCCACCGCCTGACGAAGCCTTGATAATAACAGGATACCCCATCTTATCAGCAATTTCTCTACCTACAGCCGCCTCATATACAGGCTCTGTTGTACCTGGTGTAACTGGTACCCCTGCTGCTATCATAGTAGAACGTGCCTCTGATTTATTACCCATTTTATCGATAAGCTCGGCGCTAGGTCCGATAAATGTAATATTGCACTCATCACACATCTTGGCAAATTTGCTATTCTCTGATAAAAATCCAAAGCCTGGATGAATAGCCTCTGCTCCTGTGATAATTGTCGCACTTAAAATCCTCTCCATATTAAGATAGCTCTCTGTAGAATTAGCAGGTCCTATACACACTGCCTCATCAGCTAACTGTGTATGTAAGGCTTCCGCATCAGCCTCTGAATATACAGCAACTGTCTTTATACCCATTTCTCGACATGCTCTAATAATTCTAACGGCTATCTCGCCTCTATTTGCTATAAGAATCTTTCTAAACATAATTGCTCCTCTTATGACACCTAGCCAATTGCGAATGTTAACTCTGCTGCCACTGCAAGCTTTCCATCAACTGTAGCAATAGCTTTACCTACACCAACTGGTCCCTTCATCTTGATAATCTCACACTCAAGCTTAATTACATCACCAGGAACTACCTTCTTCTTAAACTTACATGAATTTATTGCCCCAAAATAAGCTGTCTTTCCTTTGTTTTCCTCAACACTTAAGATAGCTACTGCGCCAACCTGTGCTAACGCTTCAACCATAAGCACTCCAGGAACTACTGGTTCCTCTGGAAAATGCCCTCTAAAAAATGACTCATCATATGTTACTGCCTTATATCCTATAGCCTTTTCACCTGGAACTAATTCTTCTATTTTATCCACAAGCAAAAATGGATGTCTATGAGGGATAATCTCCTGAATTTCCTTTATACCTAACATATTTTTCTCCTTACTATCTTTATATCAGCTATTACTATAATTTTATATTATTTCACTTTAACAAGCACTTGACCATACTCAACCATATCGCCATTATTTACCATAATTTCAGTAATTACACCGTCATGGTCACTTTCGATTTCGTTCATAAGCTTCATAGCTTCTACGATACCGATTACCTGACCCTTCTTTACTGTATCACCTACAGATACAAAAGGTGCATCATCTGGTGAAGGTGCAGCGTAGAAAGTTCCTACAAGTGGTGAATTGATAGTCTTAATATTTGCATCAGACTTAGTTTCTGCCGAAGCTTCATTAGCTACTGCATTATCCATCTGTGGTGCAACTACACCCGCTGAAACTGGTACTGGCACAACTGAAGGAGCAACTGTCTGTGGTGTCATTGCTGGCATAGCAACTACCTGAGGTGCTGTAACAACCTGAGGAGCCTTATCTCCAGACTTAATTGTTATCTTCTTGTCACCCTCTTCAATTGTAAAAGATGTAACCTTTGAATCAGAAATTGTATTTATAAGCTCTATAATCTCTTTAAATTCCATTATTTCCTCCAAATCTGTTAGGAGCCTCTGTCCTCGTCATAAACCTTCGGTTCAGACTTCGGCTTCCTCCTAACTATACTTCTTAACTAAGATACTTGCGTTATGACCACCGAAACCAAGTGAATTTGAAAGTGCATAATTTACTTCCATATCTACTCCGCTTCCCATACAGTAATCAAGGTCACATTCCTCATCTGTTTCCTTAAGACCTACTGTCTGGTGAACATAATTATTCTCTATACTCTTAACACATGCGATAAACTCAACTGCACCAGCAGCACCAAGAAGATGTCCTACCATTGACTTTGTTGAATTAATCTTAACCTTGCTAGCAGCCTCGCCAAAAGCTAACTTAATTGCACGTGTTTCAAATAAATCATTGTGATGTGTACTTGTACCATGAGCATTGATATACTGAACCTCTGCTGGGACAATTCCTGCCTCCTCTATAGCATTTATCATCGCTCTAGCAGCTCCAGAACCATCATCAGCTGGTGATGTAATATGGTATGCATCAGAAGTTGCGCCATATCCTACCACTTCAGCGTAAATCTTAGCTCCTCTAGCCTTTGCATGCTCTAATGATTCTAAGATTACGATACCTGCGCCTTCACCCATTACAAAACCATCTCTATCCTTATCAAATGGCTTACAAGCATCAAGTGGATCAGTCTTTGTACTAAGTGCTGTAAGTGCAGCGAATCCACCTATACCAATTGGTGTAATAGCTGACTCTGTACCACCTGCTATCATCACATCTGCATCACCACACTGAATACTTCTGTATGCTTCACCAATGCTATGTGTTCCTGTAGCACAAGCTGTAACTACATTTAACGACTTACCCTTAGCACCAAGAGCGATCGAAACATTTCCAGCTGCCATATTTGTTATCATAAGAGGAACTAATAAAGGATTAATTCTTCCTGGTCCCCTATCAAGAAGCTTCTTATGGTCTCTCTCGATAGCATCAAGACTTCCTATACCAGAGCCTACTGAAACACCCACCTTATATGGTTCTTCCTTAGTCATATCGATTCCAGCATCTTCCATAGCTTCCTTAGCAGCAGCTACTGCAAACTGACAGAAACGCTCCATTCTCTTTGTAGCCTTCACATCCATATAATCACCTGGATTAAAGTCATCAATCTGACCTGCAACCTTTGCCTTGTAATCTGTTACATCAAATCTATCTATTGACTTAATTCCTACTTTACCTTCTTTTAAACCATTCCAAAAGTTATCTACACCTACACCGATTGGTGTGATTGCTCCTAAACCTGTAACTACTACTCTTTTCATGATGTATTTCCTCTCTTATTATTTTTTTGTGACTATTCAGGCCATATAAATTTATGAAAACATCCCTTTTTAAGTAAGCTTACTAGATTTTTTTCATAACTTTACATAGCACTGAATAATTACATATATAAACCACCATTTACATGGATAACCTGACCTGTAATATATGCCGAATCGTCCTTTGCTAAGAACTCAACTGCATTGGCTATATCCTCTACATCTCCTAATTTCTTAGCTGGAATCTGTGCTAACAATCCTTCCTTTACATTATCTGGAAGTACCTTTGTCATATCTGTATCGATAAAGCCTGGCGCAACCGCATTTACAGTAATATTTCTTGCCGCAAGCTCTCTAGCAGCTGACATTGTAAGACCCACTACACCAGCCTTAGATGCACAGTAATTTGCCTGTCCAGCATTTCCCATCGCTCCAACAACACTTGAAAGGTTGATGATTCTTCCATATCTTTGCTTCATCATCTGCTTTGTAACAGCCTTGATTCCGTTAAATGCACCCTTTAAATTTATATCTATGACATCCTCAAAATCCTGTTCTGTCATCTTAAGAATAAGATTATCCTTTGTGATACCTGCGTTATTTACTAAAATATCAATACGTCCGTACTTTCCCACCACATCATTTATCATAGCTTCTACTTCTGAAAAAGATGCTACATTACATTTATAAGCATAGGCCTCACCGCCTTCTGCCTTTATAATTTCTACCACTTCATTGGCTGATGCTTCTGAACCAGCATAATTTACAACAACCTTAGCTCCACCCTTTGCTAATCTTAAGGCAATACCTCTGCCAATTCCTCTTGAAGCGCCTGTAACTACCGCTACCTTATCTTTAAACATATCCTCTCTCCTTTACGCAAGTGCCTCTACAACAACCTCTACATCCTCATATTTTTCAACATTGTATGTAGTAACTTCCTTGTCCATCGCCTTTGCAATCTTCTTTATGAAACCTGTAAGTGTCTTACCTGGTCCTATCTCAACAAATGTATCAACACCCTGATTTATCATATTTTCAACACTCTGAATCCAAAGCACTGATGATGAAACCTGATTTTTCAACATTTCCTTAATTTCGTTCTTTCTTTCGTTTGTAATATACTCAGCTGTTACATTTGTAACATATGGAATCTCAAAGTTCTTAAGCTCTACATTTTCAAGAACCTTATATAATTCCTCACCAGCTGTCTTAAGCATAGCTGAATGGAATGGTCCGCTTACATTAAGCATTACGCATCTTCTAGCGCCAGCCTCCTTTAATTCTTCATTAGCCTGTTCTACAGCTTCCTTAACTCCTGTAATAACTATTTGTCCCGGACAATTATAATTTGCCACCGAAACTCCCTCAATCTTTTCACATATACCCGCTATTACGTCCCCATCTAAGCCAATAATCGCTGACATTGCTCCTAACCCTGTAGGAACTGCCTCTTGCATTAAAATGCCTCTCTGTCTAACTGCCTTTAAGGCATCTTCAAACTCCATAACCCCTGAAGCTACTAAAGCACAATATTCTCCAAGACTAAGGCCCGCACATACATCTGGTTTTAACCCCTTTTCCTTTAAAACCTCAAGCATTGCCACAGAAGTTGTAAGCATAGCCGCCTGTGTGTATTCTGTTATATTGATTGCTTCGTTTTCTTCGAAACAAACTTTTTTTACATCGAAATCCAAAAGCTTAGCTGCCTCATCAAATATGTCTCTACTTAATTCTGAATTCTCATAGAAATCTTTACCCATGCCCACTACCTGAGCGCCCTGTCCTGGGAATACAAATGCTATCATATCTTTATTCTACTCCTTTTGCATTAAGGTACTTAATTACATCTTCAACTGTGTTTAACTGTGCTAAGTCCTCAGAAGGAATCTCAACATTGTACTCTTCTTCAAGAGCCATAACTAACTCGAATAAATCTAAAGAGTCTGCATTTAAGTCTTCCTTAAAACTTGCTGTTAAAGTTACCTCTGATGCGTCACAGCTTAACTGCTCTGCTACGATTGACTGAATCTTTTCTAACATTTTTTATTCTCCTTAAAAATAATTTGTTGCATCAAAAATTTTGAAATCAAAATATTTTGATATTCAAAGTATATTTTATTAAAAAAAATTTGTCAACATATTTTTTTATTTTTTTCAATCAAACTATATAACAAAGCGTACAAGTCAGCATCATCTCCCTAAATCCCTCTATCTAGAGGGACTTGCTCCGCTTTGCGAGATTATCCGCCTGCGGCGGGTTGCTTTAGCAACATCTTCTTCTCCGCCGCAGTGTAATCCTTAGCTCGGGTTTCATCTACCGAATTGCATCCCTCAACCACTTCGCCCAATCTGTTAACTCCGAATCCTCAAAGCCACTTATCTTACCACACCAGCTTTGGAACATCGCACTAGTCTCTGCCTTATTGGACAAATTCCAACCTACATAGCTTATACTATTCTTATTAAGGAAATCTATCCATTTATTTGCCTCTGCTATATCTAATCCTCCATTGCCAGACGCATCACATATACTAAACTCTGAAACAAATAATGCACAACCATTATTAATAGCTGTCTGCGCCTTATCTCTTAACCACTGCTTATGAGTAGCCGCATAATAATGTAAACTATACATGATATTATCATATCCTGTTATCTTATCCTTTGACGCTATATCCACATCCTGAGACCAAGTAGGAGTACCTACTATAATGATAGCATCCTTATCATTTCCACGAATTACAGGTATCACTTCATTAGCATAAGCTTTTATATCTGTCCAGCTTGTATTACCATTTGGCTCATTACAAATTTCATATATAATATTATCGTAATCTTTATATGTATTAGACATCTCTCTAAAGAACTCTATAGCATCTGACTTGTATTTATGTGGTGTCAAGTCATGAAGTATATGCCAGTCAATTATTACATATAACCCCAAATCTGTGGCAGCCTGTACACCTTGCTTAACTAAAGACTTTAAATAGTTCTTATCTCCGCCTTCGCAATATCCGTTATATTCTGCAGTATACATAGCAAGACGCACCACATTCACACCAAAAGAATCTCTCATATACTTAAAAGTATCATAGCTTACATACTGCGGAAACCAAGCCATACCATGAGTACTAGCACCCTTTAACTGATAAGGTGTACCATACTGATCTACCAACTTAGTTCCACTAACCTGCAATCTTCCATGAGCCTCATAGGGAGTTTTCCCTTTATCATCTATAGCCGGTTTCTTAGTCGCAACCTCCTTTGATGCTTGCTCTTTCGAAGCTTGCTCTCTTGACGCTTGCTCCTTTGATGCCTGTTCTCTTGATGCCTGCTCCCTCGAAGCTTGCTCTCTTGATGCCTGCTCTCTTGATGCCTGCTCTCTTGATACCTGCTCCTTCGATTCCTGCTCCCTCGATTCCTGCTCCCTTGATTCCTGCTCCCTTGATGCCTCTTCATCTATATTCGTCGTATCTTCCTCTGAAACATCCCCGCTAACAGTCACATCCATACTAGTGCTCTCACTATTAACAGCACTGGTTTCATCACTACTAGCTATTCTAGAATCATCCTCACCACAACTACAGCCACATAATAAAATTAAACTCATACCTACAAGTATCTTACACACATATAATTTTATACCCTTTTTCATACGCACCTCCTACTAGTTCTATACCCTAATATAGATTAGGGTATCATTAGCCCTTTATCAAGCTTATCTCTCATATTGTACAACTTTGTACTGTATCTTTCACGATAGCGAAGAATATTTAGATTTTCTTAATACTTTGTAAATCCTAGTGATTTCCTAACACGATGTTAGGAAAAGGCGAATAGCTCCATGGATGGAGCATATGAGCCGGTCACGTACGTTATCAATAAATTTTATCAAAGTATTTAGAAAATCAAATATTCGTAGCATGTGAAAATACAGTATAAAGCTTGCACAATATGACTCACTAACCCATAATCAGGGCTAATAATACCCTAATCTATATTAACTCAAAAAGCACCGCCAGCTCTCTTACTCTGATGGTGCCATATTCCACTCTATTTTTTCACCGTCTGACTTTAAAACAATTGTACCTTGTTTATCAGTTCTATACAACGGTATTTTTTCAATTCTACAATAATTTAATATAGCTGCATGTGGATGTCCATAAGAATTATCTTCCCCACAACTAACCACCACATATTTTGGTGTCACTTTTTCTAAAAATTCATCTGACGAGGATGTTCTGCTGCCATGATGGCCTGCTTTATACACATCTGCATCGATATTTAATCCACTTTCCAATATATCCTCTTCAGCTTCGTATTCAGCATCTCCTGTAAAAAGATAGCTTCTTTCACCGTACTTTAGATATATTCCTATAGATGAATTATTAGCATCCTCATATTCGCCATTAGGAGCCACTATAGTAAATGTAGCTCCTCCTAGCTTATAAGTATCACCCGTTTTTGGATATGTTATCTTATTATTCTTACTTTTAGCTGCATTTATTACATCCTCATAAGTCCTTGTATCTTTCTTAAAAGGCGACATAAACACATTGGTACAATCAAACTTATAAATAATAACATCCATACCACCTATGTGATCAGAATCAGGATGAGTTCCTATAACATAATCTAGCTTATCAACATTTTGACTTTTAAGATAGCTCCACACCTGACTACCCTTATCATTCTCCCCTGCATCTATTAATAAGGTCTGACCATCACACTTTATAAGTGTAGCATCTCCCTGTCCTACATCGATAAAATGTATTTCAATACTACCTTCAGGCTTTTTAGTCTTTGTATCGGACTCCTTATTTATATGATGTATGCCAAAGCCTGCACCTATGACAGTAGCTAAAGCAGTTATGGATGCTGCTATTCTAGAGACAAACTTCTTTTTAGTCATTTGTTATATCTCCACTTTCCTCCAATGATATCTTATCGCCAGTGACTGTAGCCTCCGGCTTTGTTATACAATAGGCCATATCTTTTATTCTTGCTAAAACTTCTCTTACACTTCTTTTAGTCTGTCCGCTATAAGAAACCTCCTTAGCGCATACACCGTAGGCATCTATTCCAAAGCTTTTAGCAACGTATATTGCTCTATACATATGATACTTCTGAGTCACTATAATTGCTTTTTTTACATCAAATATATTAACTGCTCGATACATACTATCATATGTAGATAATCCGCCATGGTCCATAAATATACATTCTGATGGAATTCCAGCTTCTATTAAATAGTTCTTCATGGTATTTACTTCATCATAATCCGTTGTTCTATGATCACCACTTACAATTATAGTTTTTGATACACCAGCATTATATAACTCAATAGTTTTTTCCAAACGGTCTCTTAGCATTAGGCTCGGTGTTCCATCTGCTCTGACACCAGCACCAAGAACTATTATACAGTCAATATCATTCTTTTTGCCAGCTTCATCCACATTGAGAATTCTGCCACTAGTAGTTCCTATAACAAATATATTTATGCCAGCCACAGCTACCACACCTGCGATAATCAATATTCCAACACCAATTGCCGCTCTTTTTATATTTTTTTTAATCTTCTCATTCTTCATATAATCTACCTAACATTTCTACACAAAAGGTCATATAACCATTTATGTGTAAATACATATGGTTAATGACCTTTTGACAATAGAATCATTACTTTCTATAGAATACCTTATTCTTATATACCTTACCAGTTAATATAATACAGCCTACTGTTACCGCTACAAGAAGTACAAGTGACAATATAGCCTCAATTATTCCACATTTTCCGATGATTACGTTACCCGGCACTAAGAACGGTGCACTAAGTGGGAATATGTGAACAATAGAATTCAACAGCTTACTATCAATTATTGGAATAAGATATGCTGCCATCCAACCAATCATAACTGGAAGCTGGAATATCTGCATAACATTTGATAAATCTTCTATCTTACTAACAGAAGATGCCATAAATCCAGCAAATACGGAATATGCTAAAAATCCTACTGCCACAAATACAAACGCTAATACAACTGAATACCATGTAAATGCACCAGCTCCGTTACTAGCTACAAACAAGTCTATAACAGTATCAACATAGTTAACATAATCTGGATTAATTACGTCAGCTATTACTGTTCCAAGAAAATATCCGCCAAAACCACATGCTACCCAAATCAACACCTGACCTAATGCAAGGGAAACAGTAGCTAATATCTTACCTGCTATAAGTGCGTATGGTCTTACAGAAGTAAGCATCATTTCCATAAGTTTCGACGATTTCTCTGCGCATACTATCTTAGTAATATTTTGACCATATAAAATTATCATTGCAAATAACAATGCAGAAAAAATCATCGGCACAAACATACCTACAAGCCATATAGCCATATTTTGAACCTTATCATTTACTGACACAGCTTGTGTCAAATAAGGTGCCACAAAATAAGGCATATCCTCTGGTTGAACTCCAGCTATTGTAGTTCCATATATATCAATATAAGTGGTCACATAGCTAAGATATTCTTCAGCATCATCTTTTCTATCCTTATCACCTTCTGGAACTACAGCATTAAAAGATATTTCCTTATAATCACCATCTGTATTACAAATTAATTCCACAATCAATGTTTTCTCGTTAGATACATTCTCTGTAATTTTATCCTTTGTAATATGTTCTACTTCAAACGCATTAGGTACGGCTCCTTCTAAGGACAACGCTGATGATATAAGAGTATTCATCAAATCATCTTCTAAAATTTCATTTTCAACAAGATATACTTTATTAATCTTATTTAAGAAATCATTCTCCACCTCAACCTTTTCATCATCCTCAAGCTGTGTAAGCGCCATAATTACACTTATAGCCCCAAATATTAAAGCTATAAATATACCTATTATTATGGTAGTTCCCTTATATTTTCCTCCTTTAAGTTCTTGAGTTGCTGTAAAGGAAAAGACATCCTTCCAGCCCGTAAACATTCCCTTCTTTTCCATTACTTAGCACCCCCTTTTTTTCTAAATAATTTTATAAGTTCTTTAAGCTTCAATGGTGCACCACTATAATAAATAAGATATTCATATATTCCTGATACAAAATATAAGAGTAGAACCATTGTAACAAGCAATATGCCTACCGATAATAATCCCAAGCCTACTGACATTTTTCCTAGGAAAAGAGATGCTGGTACAATAAATGGTGAACACAATGGGAATAAATATACAAAATTAGTAACTACTCCCCAGTCATTTCCAGTCATAGCAGTTGACATATACGCAATTACTATGTATGCACCTATAATCATCGCAAATGAGAAAAGCTTCATTCCTTCTGCCATTTCCTCTATTTTAGATACCATAGCACCTGATACACCTGCAAGTAATCCATATACGATAAATCCTAAAACAAACACAAACACTGATGAAACAACATTTATAACGCTAAGACCTTCAAATAACTGTTTATCAGTAATAGCCTTTACAAATTCAGGAATATACATGCTTCCATCTGAATTCTTAAATAATAATCCATTAATAAATAAAGAACACACGAAAGAAACTACTGTCAAGCCAAACAATGTAAATATATTAGCAATACATGCCATAATCTTTCCAGCAACCAGTGCCATCGGCTTAATTGATGTCATAATATATTCAATAACCTTAGAAGATTTCTCTGTAACAATCTGGTCTGATACCTTCTGACCTAAAAATGTAATTCCCATCATGGCTACAAATAAAAATACATAGGTTATCCAGTACTGCGCATTATCAAGTCCCGTTTCATCCTCTACTACATTTCCGGCCTCATCAATCATTACAACTTCACTTAAATAATTGTAAGATACAAGGTCTATACCTTCCTCTGTAGAGATAAATATTTTACCTAATGCTTCCTTGTGAATGGTATCAATATACAATGAAAATTCATCAGCAGCATCTTTAAGCTCATCTATCTTTTCTCCATAAAAGACTACATACGAAAAGCCGTAATCCATACTAATTGGTGAATCATCAAATTTTATGTCAACCAATAAATCTCCATTTTCAGACGCTTTTATATCATCGAATGTCTTATCATATTCTTCTTTAGATATTATGCTAATGTTTTTCTGACTATATACAGAATCTTGCTTAATTATGTCAACCAAGCTTTCTCCTAATTTACCATCCAATGCTTCGTCACATACATATACATTTCCAATATATTCTGAATTATCTATCTTAACCTCATCTTTTCCTGCTCTAGATATAGCTGTTGATATCGGTAAAGCCAATAATGCTACAGCCATAAAAATCAATGTTGAGATGATAAATACTTTAGATTTTAAAATCTGCATGTATGAAAACTTAAATACATTCATCACACCTGTAAATTTATTCTTCATGAGCATCGCCTACCTTTTCAACAAAAATTTCATGTAAGGATGGCTCACGAAGCTCAAATTTGATAACTGTAACCTTATCTTCTACAAGCTTTGTTAAAAACTCGCCAGCCTGTTTCTCACCAGTCACCTTAAGCTGATATCCGTCTGGTGTCTCATTAACCACCTTAAGATTAAAGCTTTCAATATATGGCTTAATATCCTTGCCCTCACACTTAACAAACATATTTACTCGACCATAGCTTTTCTTAATCTCATTTAAGTCACCCTGCAATACTACATTTCCTCTATTGAGAATAGTAATATCCTTACAGAATTCTTCAATTGTAGGCATCTGATGACTTGACATAATTATGTATTTCTTCGCATCTATAAGCTCTTTTATAATTCCCTTAAATAAATCTGTATTTACAGGATCAAGACCACTAAGTGGCTCATCTAAAACGATAAACTCTGGATCTGAAAGAAGCGCTGCCATAAGCTGAATCTTTTGCTGATTACCTTTTGATAACATATCCGCTGTCTTTGGCTTATTCTTTTTCTTACTCAAGCTCTTCTTTTTATTCTCCTCAACTGGCTGATACAAATATTCTGCAACTTCCAATCTTTCTGCCCAATACTTGATTCTCTCCTTCGCAAGTGCCTTTGGAACATTCTTAAGCTTAGCAAAATAAAGAAGCTGATCCATTAGTGTGAACTTAGGATATAAACCTCTCTCCTCTGCAAGATAGCCTAAATTGATGCTCATAGGATCGATATCTTTACCATTCCAAAGAACCTGACCAGAATCATAAGACAACATACCTAAGATAATTCTTATAGTAGTAGTCTTACCTGCACCATTGGTACCAAGTAAAGCATAAACGCCCGGCTCTTCCATTTTAAAGCTCAAGTCGTTTACTACTGTCTTTTCTCCATACTTTTTTACTAAATTTTTCACTTCAAGTGACATAGTTGACCTCCTATTATCCTTATTAAGTTATATTTATGATTAAATATCCTTTTATTTTTTAGTTGCGATATAGCTACAATTAACTAAATAAATGGATATATATCACCGCAATCGACTTTTTTAGCACATTTATATGCTTCATTATCTTTCTTAGTAACTGTTTTAGTGTATATACCATCGCTTGTGCAAATGCTTAATTCCACACGTCCCTTCAATGTTATCGGATGACGCATAATTCTACCACACTTGTCCATTTTTAATGGTTCTCTACTAAAAGCAATATATGAAAATTTTTCATCTTCGTAAGGCACATCAGCATTTTTAAGCATTTTATGTATCTTGCCTCTCTGTACTCTTACTGTAAAGTGACACCAATCATCACCTGTTACCGGGCAATTCTCCATATGTGGACATGGGGCGCATACATACGCTCCCTGTTCCATAAGAAAATCGCGTATTCTTCTAATATTAGCAAATCCAACAGGTGTACCTGGCTCTATGATAACAAGCATTTTCTCTGCATTATCCCAAAGCCACTTAACTACCTTCATACGATCTTCCATTGACATTTCATTGAGTACATATGAAGAAATAACTAAATCTGACACATATTTTTTGCTATTATCATTAGCCTTTGTAGCTTCTTCCACCAAATCTGCCCTGATATATCTAGCTTCTCTAATAGCCTTATCCTCGCCAAAAGAGAAAAGCTTTTTTCCAATGTTTTCCATAGCTGGCTCTCGCTCTAAGCAGGTTATACTATCAAGAGCAAAAAATTCATTTGCTGCAAATGTAGCTCCACCTGTTCCTGCCCCTGCATCAAGAAGGCTTCTTGGCACAAAATCAGACATTTCACATACCTTTTCCAACGCAAAGGATACCGCTGAAAAAGTTGCTGGCATTCTCATAAGAGAATATACTGCGGCTTCCTCGTCTCTATTAAGCAGAGACTTTCCCTGTCCGCTCTCCTCCATATATCTTCTACTAAGCTCTCTAGCGCTCTGAGACATAGCATTGATATTCATTCCCTCTATAAGCTTTTCAGAAGCATTTTTTAGGTAATTTGGTAACTCCATAAGCAACTCCTTAGATAATTAACATGTTTCAAAAAACATTGAAATTTTAACAAATTTTCCTATCAATTTTATTACAATAAAGTGTTAATGTCAACCTTGACATCTCTGGGTATTAGTGTATACTTAAAGTAGTAATTTTAACTACACTAAATACAAAAATATCTTGTACAAGCAAACATAGGAGGTAACTATGAATATATGGCATGATATCAACCCTGATAGAATCTGTCCTACTGAATTTATGGCAGTTATCGAAATATCTAAGGGTAGCAAGAAGAAATATGAATTAGATAAAGAAACTGGTCTTATTATGTTAGACCGTATCTTATATACTTCGACACATTACCCAGCAAACTATGGTTTTATACCTAGAACATACGGCGATGACAAGGACCCTTTAGATGTTCTTGTAATCTGCTCTGAACCTATAGAGCCACTTACACTTGTAAAGTGTTATCCTATCGGTGTTATGAAGATGCTCGATAACGGCATGGGTGATGAAAAAATCATTGCCGTTCCAGTTAACGACCCTACTTACAACTCATACACTGATATTGCAGAGCTTCCAGCCCATATCTTCGAAGAAATCAAACACTTCTTCCGCGTATACAAGGATCTTGAAGGAAAAGAGACACGCGTAGATGAATTTGGCGGTCCACAGGAAGCTATCAAAATCATTCAGACTTGTATCGGCAATTATAATCTTAAGTACGGTGCACGTTCTCCATATTAATAAATAATTGCTTATGTATATATAATAAATACTCGCTCCACTATTCTCATTTAAGAGTCTAGTGGAGTTTTTTCACAAATACTGTAGCTATCTTAGCACATATAACCCCAGTCAAAATACCACCTAATATATCCGTAGGAAAATGTACAAAGAAATACATTCTGCTAAAAGCTATTAACCCAGCTAAAATAAGCGCCATAATTCCAGCCTTCTTATTTGTTAAAAATATGGAAACGGCAGCTGCAAAGGCTGACGATGTATGTCCCGAAGGAAATGATGAATCTGATGGCATAATAATACTAATAATACTTGTATCCACCTGAAATGGTCGCAATCTGTTAAATATATTTTTCATACATAAATTTACAAGTATCACTGATAAAAACAGTGCAATTATAATTGTGAATCCCACATTCTTTCTTTCGTTCAACTTATCCTTACATTCGTCATCGCATTTTTTGTTAAAAACTTTTTTCATTGAAGGAATAATAATCATAGCAATGCTAATAAGAAACCATATAAAATTGCCATCTCCCAATCTAGTTATAAATAGCATAAGCCTATCTAATACTGGGTTATGAAGCTCTTGTAAGGCATGTAAAAAATCTAATTCAAATCCCATTTATTTCTCCTTATAGTTTACAATCCATTATTTATATTTCTAATTATCTAATACAAATTCATTGTTATATACAATATATTTTTATATCTTATATTTAAAGTTTAATTATTATTATTTATAGTTCTAAATACTTCTTATTAAAGTTGCCTTATAAAATAGATAAAAAACATAATCTTATTCGTATAAGCCAACTTCAATTCACTTTTATATTTCTACTCTAAATGTTATAAACTGCTTATCATCTACATAGTCTAGTGACACAGTTACATCGCCACCATACTTCTTTGAGAGCTTTCTTGCGTTATACAATCCAAAACCATGCTTACTCTCAAATCGATTTTCTTCGTTTATATTTTTGGTTGAATATCCCTTGTCAAAAAATTTACTGATTTCATCTAAAGAAAGATTTTCAGTCTCATTGCTTATTTCAAAAATAAGCTTATGATGTGAAGAAGCCAAAATCATCCTTACATTTGGCTTATCCTCTGTAGCAGCCTCAAGGGCGTTATCCACTAAAGTACCTATTATCTCTATAAGACTATGTTCTGAAATTGATGAAATAATATCTAAGCTTTTTACTTCTAAATCAATTTTAATATAAGGTTTTGCTGATAATATTTTACTATATAAAAAGCCAGCTAATATCTTATCACTTATTTTAAGAAGTGCTATCAGCTGTCTTGAATTTTCCGTATACATTTCCTTTATATATTCAGACTGAGCCTTTACTAAATCTTCATAATTATCTATAGTGTAATGCATATTCAATATAGCATTCATATGATTATCAAACTCATGCTGTCTGGTTCTAATCTCTCTTACAAGCTCCTCAAGTGGTTTAATATACATTTGATAGCTTCGAATTTCATTTTCTAAAATCTCTATTTTTTTCCTTTTCCCCAATATACCCATACGATTTCTCCTTATTTATTAATCTAATATTTCTTTCAGATGATTCTTATAAGTTCCGCCTATTTCAATATCTTCATTATAATATTCCATCCTTATCATACGATTAACAAAATCAACATTTTCTATATATTTCTTATTAACTACAAACATTCGATGACATTGAATAAATTCACTTGTATCAAGCTGTTCCATTAGCTTAACTATAGTAAGATAAGGAACTTTCATTACCTCTTTCTTTAAATAAAGGCATATGCCTCTAGGAATTGCTTTTACATACACTATGGCATTACACTTTATTCTATAATTTATACCGTCTTTTTTAACAATAATCGTTTTTTCTTCTTTTACATGTTCTAAGGCAATAAGCTTATTTACTATATTTTCCACATCCACTTTCATATAGGGCTTTATAAGATATTGATAACAATGAAGACTTCTGTAAGCCTCCATCTCCATAGATGCAATGGATGTAACCATAATAATCGGTGTAAGACCATATCTCATATTACTTCTAATAAGCTTCGCTATCTCTATACCCGATTTATCATCCTCATTGGTTTCATCTAGATTTATATCCAAAAAGAAGGCTGAATATACTATATCCGATTCAATTAGCTTTTTTGCCATAGAAAAAGAAGCAGCCATATCAACTACTATCTGACCTGAGTCACAGGCGGAAAGTATCATCTCTTTCAAGGCATTTCTACTTATTTCCTGGTCCTCTAAAATCAAAATTCGTATCACTGTACTGCTCCTTATTCCAATTTTCCTTAACTAATTTATGACTCTTTACCTACTTCTACTAAAGACTTAGCCATACCTGCAAGTCCCTGAATCTCTGAAGGGATAATAATCTTTGTAGCTTTGCCATCTGCTGCCTTAGCAAATGCTTCAAGACTCTTAAGCTTAATAACTGCTTCATCAGCGCCAGCATCCTTGATAAACTTTATACCATCTGCATTTGCCTGCTGAATAGCAAGAATAGCTGCTGCCTGACCTTCTGCTTCCTTGATTGTAGCTTCCTTAACAGCCTCTGCACGAAGGATCTGTGCTTCTCTATCAGCCTCAGCTGCAAGAATAGCCTCAGCCTTTTTACCTTCTGCAACAAGAATTGTAGACTTCTTCTCACCTTCTGCGATAAGAATAGCTTCACGTCTTTCACGCTCTGCCTTCATCTGCTTCTCCATTGCATCCTGAATAGCTGCTGGTGGGATGATATTCTTTAACTCTACACGGTTAACCTTGATACCCCATGGGTCTGTAGCCACATCAAGTGACGCTCTCATCTTTGTATTGATTGTCTCTCTAGATGTAAGAGTTTCATCAAGTTCCAAATCACCGATTACATTACGAAGAGTTGTAGCTGTAAGATTCTCTATAGCCATAAGAGGATTCTCAACACCATATGTGAAAAGCTTAGGGTCTGTAATCTGGAAGAATACAACTGTGTCGATTCTCATAGTTACATTATCCTTTGTAATAACTGGCTGTGGAGCAAAATCAACAACCTGCTCTTTTAAAGGAACTCTCTTAGCGATTCTGTCAATGATAGGTACCTTAAAGTGCATGCCTACACCCCAAGTTGCCTGATAACCACCTAAACGCTCCAAAATATATGCCTGTGCCTGTGGAACAATCTTAATACAAGACACTAAGATACATAATACGATTACTGCTATAATAAGCAATACTAATAATACATTATCCATTCTTCATATCCACCTTTCTTAATCCTGATATTTTGTTAAAATAAGTTTTACACCAGATATATTAACTACTTGTGCAACCTCACCTTGCTCCAAAATGATTTTATCACTTTTTGAGCGAGCTGTCCACTCCTGACCATTAACTAGTGCTGTGCCCGTTTCATTAATATTATCCACTCTTTCAGTCACGCGTACGACTTTTCCTATTATTCCTTCATAGTTAGTTCTTGCTCTATCCTTATTTATCCACTTCTTCGCCAATGGCTGTGTAACAAAAAGTAAAAGTAAAGATACAACCAAGAATACAATAACCTGAATCACTATATGGATATTTGCCATAGCAAGGAAACAAGCTATAAGGGAACCACCTGCAAACCAGATTGATACAAGCCCTACAGTTGCAATCTCTGCCACTATGCAAAGTACCATAAGCACTAACCAGAAAACACTCATCATACATGTCACCCCTTTCTTATATTGTGGTAGCTACACCATACAATATATTTTTGTTCAAGACAACAGTTTTTGCGTGAATTAGTTTTTTTGTTGCGTGAATTGATTTTACTTATATTCTACATCCTTAAATATATGGAATGTATCCCAATAGATAAGCATTGCCTTAGCTATTATCTTATCCTTATGTATATAAACATCTTCTACATCGCCTTTCACATTGTACCATGTTCTAGCATCAGCCGAATTGTTTCTATTATCTCCAAGAACTAAATATCTATCCTTTGGAATATGAAATTCATATTTCTCTCCATCAGACATCCAATGCTTATTTTTTAAATAAGGCTCCTCTAATGGACCATGCTTCAAGCTTCCATCTGCATTATAAACATATATAGTACTATTTTCTAAGACAACTGTTTCACCTGGCAAACCGATAATTCTCTTAACATAATTTTCTTCAGGCTTATTAGGATTCTTAAAGATAATAACGTCTCCTCTTTCAGGCTCACTAAAAGTATATGCAAGCCTTAAACCTATAAGACGGCTTTTCTTTGGAATCGTATTTTCCATTGAGCCTGTAGGAACAAATGCATTGATAAGTACGAAATTACTAATAAATGCTGCAATTCCCACTGCCACAACAAGCATTAAAACCCAGCTCAATATTTCCTTCTTTATATTAAGCTCTTTTTCTTCCTCCTCTACGGCTTCTCCTTTTTCCTCGCCAGGTGCAGCTTCTTCCTTTACCATATTATCATTATCAGAAGCCACATCTTCTTGATCTTCAGCCAAATCATATTCAATAAATTCTATTTCAGGTATATTATCATTTTTATTTTCCATAATAATCAATCCTCCAAAATACTTAACCAATATATTTTATCACAATAAAACAAATAATGCAAAACAAAAACAGATAGGCGTAACCTATCTGTTATATGTTAACTATACTTTCCCTTCTACCTTCGGGGGACTAGCCTTCCCAAGCCATATGTCCCCCCAAAAAACAACCCTTATCCTTTATCCAAATACATCATATATCAGATAAAAAATAAGGGCAATTCATTTTACACCAACGACATTTTTTTTACACCAACAACATTAAAGTACTATTTCCGTTATGTGGTAACCATCCTCAGTTGTGTGAACTATGTAACCATCATACTTCTCAGTTATGCCTTTAATATGCCTATCCTCCTGCTTATATTTAGGCTGAGGACACATATGCTTTTCCATTATATAAAGCCTTCCATTATTTATTTCCACTAATAGCTTTAACTCTCTATTTTCTATTGGCAGTTCCTCACAGGCTTGTATAGCCTTATCGAGAACATCTATAAAAACTGTACATATATCATATTCCTGTATATTATCAGGAATCTTTTGTACACTTCCTGACCAATTAAATATGATATTTTTTTCATCCATAATTCTTTTTTTATCGCTAATAACCACATCTATAGGCACCACACCAGTATAATGCTCCACCTTTGCGTTATCCAAATTCTCATATATCTGCGTAATATATTCTTTAGCTTTAGATATTTCATTCTGCTCCATGTGATATGATATTACCCACATATGTTGCTTTACATCGTGTCTGAATTTCTTCATATCAGCATCTTTTTCTACCATAAGTTTAATGTGCTTCTGCTGCTCTGTGGCATATAAGTTAAGCATATCTTTTTCATTTTTCATAGATAAGTTTTTCTGGATATATGCTGACAAAAACATAAATCCAAAACAATACACCATACATATAGATGAAATGATAAAGCCCATCATGCTTACTGGTCTGCCCTTCACATTATATGTTGCTGTAAAATACTGCATTGCGCCTAAGATGATAAAAAAACAAAGTTCACCAACTAGCATTATTAGATAAATAGGCATAGTTATCTTAAAATCTCTTTTAGCTCTGTGCTTCTTCTTTTTATCTATCAAATAATCTAATACAAATACGATAAGAAATGCTAAATCTATCAAGGCAGATAAATACACATTATAGTATATTTCAGTTACAGGTATATTTAACACAATCGCTAATGCATATGAAATACACATGCTTATCATGATAATCATAAGCATCATCATAGGATATAAGCTTAATAAGCGCTTTCTATTCCCATTCAGTACAAATAATGGAACAACTAATCCATATAAGGTTCCTAAAATTGTAAAATATAAATT
The DNA here is from genome assembly GCA_045125245.1 of Lachnospiraceae bacterium. Taxonomy (GTDB): domain Bacteria; phylum Bacillota; class Clostridia; order Lachnospirales; family Lachnospiraceae; genus SVEL01. The sequence continues at coordinate 39,853 of JBGVNF010000074.1, read as the reverse complement.
CAATCCAAAGAATTCATTTATGAAATAGCAAACTCCCATCCCAAGTCCAAAAAGTATCACTTTTGACTTATTCTTTATTACGTCTGCATTATAAATCTGTCTATAAAAAAATATAATTACTACAAACTCTAATATGGCACGAATTCCCTTTAATATACTATCTATCATTTGTCTTCTCCCTAAATACCTTTAACAAATATTCCTTATATTTTGCTCTCGCTTCCTCTTTATATTTTCTTCCCACTGGGAGAATATCATCTAATCCAGAAAAAGAAGCTACTTCACTTATATTAGAAATATAGGCTAAATTAACAAGGTATGATTTATGTATTCTTATCACCGCAGTTTGTGTCAGTTTTTCTTCCCAAGTCTTCATATTTCCGTATGTAAGATACTGCTCATCCTTTGTAACAACCTTAACATAATTCTTTTCACCAGATATGTACACTATATCCTCTGGTGAAATAAAAACATTACGTCCATCAACGTTAATCTCTACTGGTTCAATCTGCTTCTTAGCGTTAATTTTTTCTATTACTCTCTTTATCTCTTTAAGAACCTTTTCATATTCTACAGGCTTGCATAAAAATCCCATAGTTTTTGTGCCAAACGACTCAAATACATACTCCGAATGACTTGATGCAAATATTATAAATTTTACATTTTCTTTAGACTCTAGAAGTCTCATAGTTTCAATGCCACTAATACCATCCATTTCCACATCAAGAAAAAGAATATCTATATTTTCATTACTTTTCAAAAGCTCTTCTCCAGACAAAAAACTTTTATATTGAAATTCTGTTTCTAGCGCTTTAGAAGCTTTATCTAAACATTCAATCATCCTGTCCAAACAGATTTTTTCATCATCACATATACCAATGTTCATTAGTTCTCACCCCAATAATCAATCTGCTCTTCACTAACAAATCCATGATGTGAATACATAGCATGAGCTACTTTATTGGCACCATTTACGTGAAGTAATATCTTTGCCACATCTTGATTCAATAATTCCCCAAGAATAAGTATAAGCATTTCACTTCCATATCCATTGCCTCTAAATTCCTCGTAAATCTGGAATTCATATATAACAGCATGTGTTCTTGTAAATTCCACATTACAAGTACCCACTATACTTTCATCAAGGCACGCCTTATAAACCTGGGTATTTTCATCACTTGTAGATATAAGCTTTAATCTTCCCTGCGGCTTTTCCTTATGATTCATATCATAGCTCATAAGATATTCAGTTCGCATAATCTCAAATCCTAATTTTTCCAAAGCCCCTTTACCAGATTTTGATTCAGGCTCACATACATAAGCTATATCACTAAGCTTTTTCTCTTTGATATTCTTTATAGCTTCCTTATAAAGACGTTTAAAATATCCCTGTTTTCTGTACTCTGGCAATGTGTAACCATAGATTTCACACTCATTTTCATCTACTAAAAAAACAGATAATATACTTATCAGTCTTCCCGCATCATACATCATATAAAATGCAGGAAATGTTTTATCATCATTTAATTCTGGCTCTAAAAATGCTACACCTCTAGTTCCATCAAATTCAGCACAGGCTGAAATAAGCTCTCTTGCATCATTGTACTGCTTTGAATTCAATGTATTTATCGCAAATATATTCATTCCTTACACCTCTTTTGTCACATCTTTAAGCCACGCCTTTTCTTCCTCATTAAAATATGGCGAAAGCTTCTCATAGACCTCTCTGTGATAGTCGTTTAATCGTTTTTTATCAACCTCTGTCAACATAGCTAAATCTATCGCTTCTATATCATATGGAACCATAGTAAGATTTTCAAATTTCATAAACTGACCGTATTCTGTCTCTTCATCTCTTACACAGACAATCATATTCTCAGTTCTTATGCCGTAATGTCCTTCTAAATAAAAGCCTGGTTCATTGGAAGTAATCATTCCTTCCTCTAAAATCGCGCTATTTACATTATCATCTGCACATTTCCATCTAAAACTATTTGGACCTTCGTGAACATTTAAACAAAAACCGACACCGTGTCCTGTTCCGTGATTATAATCAAGACCTAACTCCCACAATGGCCCTCTCGCTAAATAATCAAGATTAATACCTCTTACACCATACAAAAATTTAGCTGCCGAAAGATTTAGATGTCCCTTTAAGACAGCTGTATAATGCTTCTTTTGCTCAACAGTACAAGGGCCCAATGCAATAGTTCTTGTTATATCTGTTGTTCCTTCAAGATACTGTCCACCTGTATCAAATAAAACAAAGCTCTCTGCCTTTAACTCCGTGTCAGATTCTTCCGTAGGTGAATAATGACACATAACACCATTGGCACCATAAGCTACTATAGGTTCAAAGCTTGGTCCCATATAATTCTCACCTTGTTCTCTTAACCCTTCAAGATACTCAGCTGCACTAAGCTCTGTAATCTTCATCTTACCTATATTTTTCTTGAGCCAATACATAAACTTTGTAACTGCTACACCATCCTTAATATGAGCAAGCTTTTCATTATTAATCTCTGTGGCATTCTTAATAGCCTTTGGCATAAGGGTAAGATTATCTCCCCCTATAAGATTGACACCTTCTGGAACATTTTTTACAATGGCAAAATTAGCTTTCTCTGAATCCATATATACATTTATGTTACATGGAAGTTTCTTAATATCTTCATATATCTGATTATATGGTCTAAGTACCACTTTATCCTTATTAAGCTCATCTATAATATCATCAAAGGCATCCAATTTTGCGTATATTATAGCTTCATCCATAGTTATAATCGCATAAGATAAAACTACAGGATTACACATAATATCTTCGCCTCTGATATTGAATAGCCAAGCTATATCATCAAGGGATGTAAGAACAAATATATCTGCTTTCTTCTCCTTCATAAGCTTTCTAATTCTTTCAAGCTTACTAATTCTATCCTCACCACAATATTTCACATCTAATATCTTAACCTTTTTAGACTCTAATGCTGGTCTATCTTCCCACACCATATCCATAAGATCTAGATGATACACGATTCTTGCATCATTTTTATGGAGAGCCTCCTCCAATGAAATGGCATACTTATAATCTACACATCTTCCGTCAAAGCCTAATACCTGCCCTGCCTTCATTGTGTCAGATAAATAGTCTTTTATAGTAGGAACTTCTGGCTGGCCCATCTTCATAAGTGTAATTCCACTTCCAGAAAGCTCTGCTGCTGCCTGAATAAAGTATCTTCCATCTGTCCAAAGTCTAGCTTCATCCATAGTTATCACAGCAGTTCCTGCTGAACCTGTAAAGCCTGTAATATATTTTCTACACTTGAAATAATCACCTACATACTCAGAACCGTGAAAATCATTTGTTGGAATATAATATGCATCTATTCCATTGTCCTTCATAACCTTACGAAGCTTCTCTATTCTTTCTTTAATCATATTGCCAACCCTTTCTAAATCTTAAATGTGCCATCAAAAGCTAGAAATTCTAAAGATTTAAATTCTTTATCAATATACTTAGTTCGCCATCTATTCATAAGCATAGATAATTCCTTTAATACTACCTCCGACACAGTAAAGCTATATAGCTTGTCAATAGAAGCTGAAATAATAAACTGCATCGTATAAAATGTAGATGTATTCAGCTTTAAATTATCCTTATAAAGATGTGAACATTCCTTGCAGACAGCTTTACTTTTTTCCACTATAAAACCATCAAGTTCATCCTTATTTCCACATTCTACACATGAAAATACATCTGGATATTCACCATTTATATAAAACATTTTAAGCTCGTAAATATATCTTACAAGCTTATCTGGTATATTCTTATTTGAAAGTGCCTTAAGGGACTGATATAAAAGATTAATCATTTCCTTACAATTAACATTCTCATAGGAATAATAATCTGCCAATTCTAAAAAATAAAACCCATAATACATAGCATTCATATCTGTTGCTATCTCATCAAAATAATTTTTTATATCTATGTCTACTAAATTGTACGCCTCTCTCCCCTGATACAGTGTAAATTCCCCAAAGGAAAAAGGACGACTACCTGCGGCAAATCTACTAGAAGGTCTTCTCGCCCCTTTTACAAAGGCAGTTATCTTCCCTCTCTGTCCTGTAAGAATAACAAGACGTTTGTCATACTCACCAACTGGCGAGGCCGATAATACAATTCCTGTTAACTTAACCTGATTTACCACAGTTTCCTCCTTGATAATACGAGTCTTCTCGCTTTCTAAAACATTTTATTTATCTAAATACTACTTCTTTGGATCATATCCAAAATTCTTAAGCTGCATATCGCTATCTCTCCACTCTTTTCTTACCTTTACCCAGAGCTTGAGATTAACCTTTATCTCCATCATTCTTTCGATTTCATATCTAGCAGCACTGCCAATCTTCTTAAGCATAACGCCTTGCTTACCGATGATGATACCCTTATGTGAATCTCTTTCACACACAATAGTTGCATCTATATCGATAATGTCCCCAGACTTTCTCTCCTTCATCTGGTCAATATAAACAGCTATTCCATGTGGAATCTCATCGCTAAGACACTTAAGAGCCTTTTCTCTTATAAGCTCAGCAACTATCTGACGCATAGGCTGGTCTGTAACCGTATCTTCATCATAGAACATAGGTCCCTCTGATAAATACTTAAAAATTGTACTTATCAAATCATCTGTATTTGTTCCCTTAAGAGCAGATACAGGAACTATTTCCGCAAAATCATATATCTTTCTATAATTATCGATGAAGCCTAATATTTCTTCCTTCTTTACAGTATCAACCTTATTGATTACAAGAATTACAGGTGTCTTAACATTTTCAAGTTGTTCTGCTATATGTCTCTCGCCAGCTCCTATAAAATCTGTAGGCTCAACAAGCCACAATACCACGTCCACTTCCTTTAAGGTCTGCTCAGCCACATTTACCATATACTCCCCAAGCTTATTTTTTGCCTTGTGAATACCAGGTGTGTCCACAAATACAATCTGACCTTCCTCACATGTATAAACTGTTTGAATTCTATTTCTAGTTGTCTGTGGCTTATTAGATGTGATAGCAATCTTTTGTCCAATAAGCTTATTCATAAGTGTTGACTTGCCTACATTAGGTCTTCCAATAAGTGTTACAAAACCTGATTTAAAATTTTCCTGCATATATTTTCCTCTCTTTTGTTACTTAAGTAAATCCTTTGTTTCCATAAATAATGACTTACATTCCTCTATCTTGCCTGCATTTCCTACGACACATATATTCCCCTGTGAAAGCACAGCTTCTATTATATCGCCAAGCTTATTAATCTTTTCATTTGATAAGGACATAACCTCATCTCTTTCCTTTTGAACCATATCCATATCAATGTTTGAAAGATAAAAACGAAGGGATGCATCACCCTTGCCCTTTGGAGTTTTAGGTCTATCCAAAGTACTTATAGTTCCAATAATATATTTTAATATATCTCTATCTGACTCTTTGAAGCTTCTAAGATATGCTGGAATTCCTTCGTATATATCATTGGTCTTATCTAGATTAGGGTCTCTGTATGAACAGAAATACACATTGCCAGAATAAGAATATCCACTCATACATCCGTAAGCTCCACCCTTTACTCGAATATTTTCCCAAAGATATCCGTAATCCATAATATTCTCAAGAGCCTTTAATACACCTGTATACTCGTAGCCATCCTTTTTGAAATTACCAGTTCTAGCTACATACTGAATCTGAGCTGAAGTCTTCAAGCCTTCATTTTTCTTAAGTATCTTAAGATTTCTTACAGAAGGAGATACATCTTCATCTCCAAGCTTTTCAACAAAGCTATTAAGTGGTTTTGCTAACATACTGTAGCCCTCTTCATTGGCAGTATAGCTAAGCACTAAATTATCCTTATTGAATATAGCCTTGGCAGTTTCTTTAAGCTTTTCTACTAATTCATCTACCCTAGCATCAAAATTTTCTGCTAAATCTTCTATAAACCAAAGATACTCAACGCCTGATATAATATCACTTATATATGAGGCTTCTGAGAAATATGAACTAGCTCTTCCTATAGCAAGAGAATGTCCACTATTTCCAACCTTTGAAGATAAACTAGCCTTTAATTCATCTATTATTTCCTTAAGACGTTTCTTATCATCAAGCTTTGATGTGAGCAATACTTCACTTAAGATATCAAATGCCTTAGGAAGCTTCTGATAAAGTACCTTTATAGATGCCTCAAATCTTAAGTCATACTTTTCACTTACCTTAGCATCCTTATAAATAAGCGCCCCTACATCCATGCCACCTGTATGCATATTAATCATATTATTTAAAGCGACATAAGAATGCTCATCAGTATCTATATACGTTAAAATCTTTGATAGAAGTCCTACATATGGAAGTAATTCCTCCTTCACATTGGCAGTACCAAAGCTTGCGATTATATATGCAATATTATTGGTATTAATGTCAGTATGAATAATCTTTGTACCATCTATATCTTTGATTTCATATTCTATAACTGGCGATTTTTTATCAATATCTTCCAGCTTAAGCATAGGAATTTTCTCCATATCCTCTATGCTACTTGGCTCACTCTGATACTTAAGTAATGCCTGTGTATTATCAACTATAGCCTGCAATTCCTCTTCACTAAGGGATGCCTTGTATTCTGCAAGCTTTACCTTGAGCTCCTCTTCAGCCTTTCCAGTCAAGCCTGCTTCTGGTGCAAGAGTTAATATGGTTTTATGATTATTATTCAATATAAATTGCTCTATCAATGTTTCGAAATAACCAGTCTCTACTACACTGTTAAGATAGATAAAAACATTATCTGCATCAATGAGCGTAAATGGATGAAGCTCGTCAAACATCCACGATTCAAGCATATCAAGACCGTAGAACAGTCCCTTAGAATGTCCACCAAAGTCAGCCTCTCTATATTTAAACTCATATATATTAAGAGCTGCTTTTAAGGCATCTTTATCGATACCATTAGTTACAAGTTCCTTTAAAGTATCTTCTATAACCTTAATAATCTTATCACTATTTTCCTCGTTCGCTCCAACTGCAATGAGAGTAAATATATTATCCATAGCAGTCATACAGCCACCTGTCAAATCCTTAGCAAGTCCTGACTCTACCAGTGCCTGCTTAACTGGAGCTCCTGGCATAGTAACAAGGGCATACTCTAAAATATTCATAGCATAATATATCTTTGGATCTGTACATTTTCCAAAAGTCGTAGTATATGCTACATAAGTTTTATCCTTTTTATCCTCATTATCACCGATAGGATAAGTCTTGTATTCACTTCTTGGTGCTTCAAAAGGCTTGTGCTCATGAAGCTTTGAATCTACTTCAAGGTAATCATATTCTGATAAATATTCCTTATCTATAAACTCAAGTCTCTCTACCGGGTCCAAGTCACCGTAAAGATAGATAAAGCTATTCGAAGGATGATAATATTTTCTATGAAAATCTAAAAACTCTTCATAAGACAACTCTGGTATGTGAACTGGGTCACCACCTGACTCATAGCTATATTCATTTTCTGGAAAAATCGTATGTCTTACATGTCTGTAAAGAACACTGTCCGGAGATGAAAATGCACCCTTCATCTCATTGTATACAACACCGCTTATAGTAAGCTCATCATCTATATTATCAAGCTTATAGCTCCATCCCTCCTGCATAAAGATTTCCTTATGCTTATAAATATTCGGATGAAATACTGCGTCCAAATAGACATCCATTAGATTTTTAAAATCTGTATCATTGCAGCTAGCAACTGGATACATAGTCTTCATAGATGAAGTCATAGCATTTAAAAATGTATTAAGGGAACCCTTTACAAGCTCTACAAAAGGATCCTTTACAGGAAACTTATCTGAACCACAAAGAACAGAATGCTCCATAATGTGTGGCACACCTGTATCATTGGAACAAGGTGTTCTAAATGCTATATTAAAAACCTTATTGTTATCATCATTAAGCAATAACGCAACCCTAGCCTTAGTTTTCTTATGTATTAAAAGATAACCTGTAGCATCAATTCCCTTCATATACTGCATGTCAAGAAGGTCATATGCTGCCAAATTTGTCAAATCTACATTTCTCATTAAACTTAGTCCTTTCATTTTAAACATTTTAAATGCCTATTAAATCATATAGGAAATTCCCATTGAGAAATTTCCTATATGATATAAAAATATTATCCCAAAAGCCTAGAAAAATCAACACAAATCAACTTATAATCTGCTTTCTTAATAGTAATATTTTTGATGGTGCAACAGATAATTCATCAACACCTGCTTCTATGATTTTATCAGTACTTTTTAAATCTCCTGCCAGCTCGCCACAGATAGAAACCTTACAATTATTTTTATGAGCATTCTCTACAGTTAATTTTATCATATGAAGAATTTTACTATATTCTTCATCATTAAGTGTGGTTTCCTCTCCACTAGTTCTATCCTTTTCGAAAGCATAATGTATCAAATCATTAGTTCCTAGGCTTACAAAATCTATATCCTTAGTTAATATATCGCTTTCCTTAACCGCTGAAGGTGTCTCTATCATTATTCCTATTTTAATATTCTTATACAGTTTATTTTCTGTATCTAGTTCCTCTTTCACATCTTTAAGAATTTCCTGTATCTTAACTAGTTCTTCTATATGGCTAACCATGGGAAACATTACACTTATATTACCATAAACTGCTGACCTATAAATGGCCCTAAGCTGAGTTTTGAAAATATTAATGTTCCGTAAAAGTAGGCTTATACCTCGTTCATCTATCATCTCTTTAGAATTCAACTTGTCTATGGGCTGCATAAACTTGAGCGGTTTATCCATACCTCCATCAAAGGCTCTAATAACTAATGGCTTATCCTTCATAAGCTTAGCAGCTTCACTGTAAAGCAAAAGCTGTTCCTCTTCTGTAGGTGCACACTCTCTATCCATAAATACTATTTCTGTTCTAAAAAGACCTATTCCATCTGCACCATTTTTTATAGCCGCTTTTATATCGTCTAGACCTGATACATTAGCGCACACCTTTATATGCTTTCCATTCTTTGCAATAGCTGCTATATCCTTGTACTTGGTCAAATCTTTTACAGCATCTTCACTATCTTTAAGCCATTTTTCATAATAGCTTCTAGTATACTCATCAGGATTAATAATCAATGCACCATCTCTATCATCTATGATGGCGTAATCATTTGCCTTAAGTTCATGAACATTAATTCCTGCTATAACTGGAATATTCTTAATTCGCGCAATTATGGCTGCATGAGAATTATCTGGACATTCCATTGTGATAACACCTTTGAGCTTACTTTGCTTATCATTTATTAACATTTCTGGGATGAGCTTATCAACTATAAGTATATGCGATAAATCATTATTTAATGCTATGTTCTTTGTATTATCTATATTTACATTATCTTTTATATCAATAATTTTCAGAATAATCTTATCCGCCACTTCTTCAACATCTCTTGCCCTCTGTTTAATATAATCATCATCTAATACTTCCAGTGTTTTCATAAGATTTCTGGACACAAAATAAACTGCGTATTCTGCAGTAAATAACCTTTCCATAATAGCTAACTGTACATTTTCTGCTAATTCTTCATCTGTTGCAAGCTGGCTCAAAGCTTCAAAAATGTCAGTGGTTTGTTCATCCTTTTTACATAGTGAAATATAGTAGTTTTTTATAATATCCGATGCTTTTTGAAATATATCAAATTCCATTTGTACATCTTTAGCACCTGATATATTAGCTCTATTCGTAACTATTTTTTCTATATCCATGGTTCTATATAAAGTTTTTAATATCCCCATACCTATACCACTGGATATTATTCTGCCATTTATTTTCTCCATACACTTCTCCCATAAACTATTTCTCGTTTATATACACCATAAATAAAGTATACCATATTTTTTCTATTAATAAATGTAAAAATGGCGGGAATGATTTCTTCCCGCCTTAAGTAATCCATAGAACTTTTTATTCGTGTTCCTCGTCTATTGTATTCATATTTATAAAAGATATAAAATAACCTTCACCGACGCCATATATATTGTCTTTCATATGTTCTAAGCCTAGCGCCAAATAATCTAGTGCCTTTATCTCATCATCACTGTCATATGACTTTAATTGACCGACTGCCATAGAAATATCCCAACAACCTATCTCTTTTTCCGATATATCTTCTATTTCTCTTAAATATTTATTACACACTTCAAGCTCTTTAATTACTGTCTGCAATTCATTAAAATCATTATTATTTCTATAATTGTCTAAAGCTGTTATAGCTTTTTCTGTTGCCTCCAAGACTTTTTCTTCATATTTCTCTATTTTTTCTTTTTTATTACATGCTGAAATTATACAAGATACAACTACACACGCAATAATAAACACTAATACTTTTATACAAATATTCTTTTTCTTCATCTTAACCTCTTCTAATTGTTTGTCTCCTATATTTTATATTCTGGTTTAAATTTCATCATACACCTTTAACACTTCATCCATAGTCGCCAATTCCTCTGAAAATGCACTAGCACTACCTGCTGCCACCGATAACTTAAAGGCATACTCATAATCTTGCTTTTTATATAATCCTGCTAGGAATCCGGCAACCATAGAATCACCAGCACCTACACTATTTATTACATTACCTTTAGGCGCCTTTAAATCATAACATTTTCCAAATTCATCAACTAAAATTGCGCCATCAGCTCCCATAGACACAAGAACATTTATTGCACCCATTTCCTTAAGCTTTATGGCATACTTCACAATATCCTCTCTTGAATCAAGCTTTATATTAAATATCTGCTCTAGTTCAAAATTATTAGGCTTTATAAGAAATGGCTTATATTTAAGGCATTTAACCAACAAATCACCCGTAGCATCTACCACTATCTTTACACCTTTTTCTGCGACAAGCTTAATAATATCACTATAAATATCTGCAGGTAATGAGCTTGGTACACTTCCTGCTAAAACCAAAACATCTTCTGAATTTAGTTTTGAAAACTTTTCATATAAGCACCTAAGTTCTTCTTCATCAATACTTGGACCATTGCCATTTATCTCTGTTTCCTCTTCACTCATAAGCTTAACATTGATACGGCTAAGTCCCTCCTGTAATTTGACAAAATCTGTCTTACACCCACGATTATTTAGAATATCTTCTATATTTTTTCCTGTAAATCCAGCGATAAATCCAAGTGCGGTATTTTCTACACCAAGATTTGTAAGTACTAATGATACATTTATACCCTTACCTCCAGGAAGGATTTTTTCGCTTTTACTGCGATTAACCATACCCTTATCAAATTCATCTACTGACATTATATAATCCAACGCTGGATTAAAGGTTATTGTGTATATCATTTTTTTCCTCCGGTTTAGTCATAAGATATTTCATATATCGTTTTAACATAAAGCTACAAAAATACGGAAATGTATATATATCATTCTCATGTCCAATATTACCCAATACAAGCTTTATACCATATTTAATATCATTATATTTTTCACTACTTATTAAGGTCTTAAGTGACTTTGCTCTTCCATTAGTAGCTTTAACCTCCACGGGCACCAACTCATTTGTCGTGCGTACAAAGAAATCTTCCTCTAATGTTGAATCATCTCTTTTGTAATAATACAAATCATATCCACTTTTCACAAAAGCTTCTGCGACAATATTTTCGTAAAGCGCTCCCTTATATACCCCCATATTTTTATTTACCCTTAAATCTTCTTGCGCTTCCTCATCAAGCATAGCTACTAACAATCCTGTATCTGCAAAATACAATTTATATTTATTATCATCATAATTACCCTTAAGAGGTAATTCTGGAAAATGTAAACCATAACACACATTTACTATTCCAGCATCTTTAAGCCATTCTATGCAACCTCTGTAATCTTTAAATCTAGCTCCCGATGCAACCTTTGATATTTGAAATTTTTTATTATCCTTAGCTAATTGTATAGGTATTTGATTATACACATTAAGAATTCTTGTTTGATCCATGCCCTGAGCATACTTTCGTATATCTTCTTTATAATCAGCAATCAATTGCCTCTGTATCTCTAAACTTCCTTCAAATGTACCTTTCTTAATATACTCCTTAACAACTGCTGGCATTCCACCTAATACACAGTAATCCAAAAACAGAGAATTGTATATGGATAACTCCGTGTCACTGAAAGGCTTTCTAGTTTTCATATGTTCTAAGATATTGTCAATTTGGTTCTCTTCATATCCTTTAGCCCACAGAAATTCTTCAAAATCCATAGAATACATATTATAGTCGCACTTATATCCAACACTATTACTTTCAATTCTATTATAATTAATTCCTAGCATTGAACCACTACAAATAACATCATATCTTTTATCTATGCAGAAAAATTTTAATGCTGTGGCTATTTCTGGAAAATCTTGAAGTTCATCAAAAAAAATCAACGTCTTATTTTCTATAAATTTTTTTGATGGATCAATTAATGAAATGTTTTTAATAATATCATCAACCTTATATCCATCAGAAATAATCACTTTATATTTTACTTCTTCAACAAAATTAATATATATAACACTCTCATAATTAATTTTCGCAAAATGTTTTATAGATTCCGTTTTTCCAACTTGCCTTGGTCCTTTTACTATAATTGGTTTCCTATCTGCATCTTTTTTCCATTCTGCAAAATATTTATCTATTTTTCTTTTAAAATACATATAAGCACCTCTCAATATGATACTATCTATTGACTATTATGTTCTAATTTTATTTAATTATGCTCCAAAAGTCAATATATCTACAAAAAAATGAGCGAATTATTTATACGCAATTACAAAAAAACGAGCGAATTATTTATATATAATCACAAAAAAATAAGTGAATTAAGAGAAATCGCAGCATCATTTGTAGCAGTCAAGAAAAGTAGATTGTGTATATCATAAAATCTTTCACCCTCACATTTTGAATACTTCTTTATCAAGATAATTGTAAATCATACTTATAGCAAAACACAACAAACCTGACACAAAGAAGCTAATAGCATACCCCAAAGTGTTCTCATGTACTACATCTATCATCAAAAGCTTAAATATACTAATCATAGTAAGTCCTAAGCCATAAATTCTTATGTATCTATATTCACCCTTAAAGCCGATTAAGATAAATAATATCGCCAACAATAAGCATGCAATACTTATTACATAATTAACTGCTTCAAGTGATAACAAAACAATGATTAAGAATATGGTAAACTTACCACCTACATACAGGTTAAGCCCAAGATTTTTGTCACCTTTATCAAGTATACTTTTACTCTTTAGCATAAATGCTGCCAATGCCACTAATATTGTAATAAGATGGCATACAATCAATTCCGCATTACTTATCAAAATAAGACCTGCCATCATAGCCACTGCATTGGCAACAATATATATTATCTCGTTATCTTCCTTTTCGCCAGTGGCAAAATTACAAGCAAATTTGCTTTTATAACAAATTGTGTTTAGGGCAAAGAAGCATAAATATACCAATGTGCTCATTATCTCCATAGTTGTATCACTATCACCGAAAATTTCACATAGCGCCCCTAACATCTGTGTTCCTATAAACAATAATGCTCCAATATGTAATGTGACTTTATAATATCTATTGTACTGCTTCTTACAGCTAAACATACAGCCATAAGCCACAATAAACGCAACTAATAAGAATAAGAAATGTAGTCCCACATTGATTTCTTCGTATACTAATATATACATAAACATTATGGACACGCCTGCTATTTTACTAAAATCACAATTAATAACATATCCATACACTAGCAATGGTATTATCATAAGCCAAGCCACACCATAATCATAAACTGGCCCACTTACACCAAGTCCCACTAATGCAATAATAACAGACGTAATTGAGAGAATATATATACCATTTTTATTTTCACATTTCTTTATACTTGTACTTATTACTACCATTAGCATACCTATAGCATATGTCACAATACCCCCTATTTCTTCATTTTGAATAATTAACGCAAATATTGCTGTTAAGCAAATCATATATACAGATGCGATTATACCAAAGCATTCCGCGCACTTATTTATCCTATGGCACATAATCCCAACTATATTTAGCAGCTGAATAACCGCTGCGATAGAAAAACATACTATAATATTATCGCCCATAAAGCTTCCACAACCTATAGCAACTATAAAACTACCGATTGCTGCATATATGTGATAACAAAGATTTCCCTCAAATTCTCTTTCGTAATTTGTAATATAAAATATAGCCGATGTTATTCCGTAAAACACAAGTAATGCTATAAATCTTGATGAATCTTCATTTTCGATACAAAGAGAGCATCCAAACAAAGTAGCAATTATAATTCCAGCCTCGCCAATAATCTGAAAAATATAGTTTTTATTTTTAGCGAATAAGCATACTATTCCACCCCAAAAAGCTATTAACATATATAAAGCAATATCTCCTATCACTTTAAAATATATATTTGTTAATAATAGGGAAATATATATTGCTCCTAATCCGCATCCAGTAAGCGCTATATTAAATCTATTATCCTTATCTTTTTTCATTCTAAGTGCACCTACAATTAAAAACGAAAAGCTAACTACATACATTATAGCCATTTTCGCCACATCACCCATCATAGGTATTACATATGTTCCAAAAAGTATTAAACTGATAAATATAAGTACAGACGCAGCAATTCCCATAAAGGATTTACCAAATGCTTTTTCTAAATCCTTATTAGAATTTACAGATTTCGAAACAGGAGTCTGTCTTTGTTTCCTTAATGTTTGCCATTGTGGACCATATTCCTCATCTAAAAACATTTTATTCGATTCTAAACTTGTATTAATCGGTCTTATAGACTTATCAGTTACATCTTTTGACATTGAATAATCTGTTCTTACATACCAAGAATGACTTTCCTGTGTCTGTATCTTACTAAGCTCAGCTTCCTTTATTTTTAATTTTTCTGGCTGCATTTGCTCTTGTCTTGCATAGCTTCCCTTTATGTAATGAATCTGCCTAGTCATATAATCTATTTCTTTTTCAAGCATAGCTATTCTATTTTGACAGAACGCAGAATCTATGTTACCTATATCCTTTGATATATCGTTAAGATTTTTTCTGTCTTCAAGTATTCGATTTTCCAGATTTAATAACTGTTCATGCACATTTTTCTCCATAACTGTCATCCCCTTTTGTAACTAATTTTCTTTATAAAATACACCAACTAAAGCACCTGCCAAATCACTAGGAGTTACTATCTGTTGTAATTCCCAGCCACCTGACACGTAATCATTTAGGCATTTCTCTGCTTGTTCTATATCTTTCTTTCTAGATAATTTTAATCCTTCATTTAAAAGTACTAATTTATATTCTTTCATTAGTTTCTTTCCTCCTTTTTCCTCTTAAATTGATATTATATCACAAACATCTCCTCTGTCCAAGTTTGAAATAATGCTACTTTAGTACAAAAAAATAAGAGAGAATTGTAAAAGCAATTCTCTCTTTATCTACCATTTATGCAAGCTTTGAATTCTTTTTCACAAGCTCTGGCTTTCCATTATTCTCAACTGAATCCTTAGTTATAGTGCAGCCGATAATATTATCATCCGATGGAACTTCATACATAATATCCATCATAACTTCTTCCACTACAGCTCTAAGTCCTCTAGCTCCTGTCTTACGTTCAAATGAACGCTCTGCGATAGCCTCTAATGCCTCATCTTCAAATGTCAGATCTACGCCATCTAACTCAAGAAGCTTCTGATACTGCTTAACTATCGCATTCTTTGGCTCCTTTAAGATTCTTACCAAATCTTCCTTCTTAAGTTTATCAAGAGCTACTGTTACAGGAACACGTCCGATAAACTCAGGAATAAGACCAAACTTCACAAGATCCTGAGGCATAGTTTTCTTAAACATCTCTGCTTCATCAATATCAGTTCCTGATGATACAACGGCATTGAAACCGATAGACTTCTTATCAAGTCTTGTCTCAACAATTTTCTCGAGTCCATCAAATGCACCACCACAGATAAATAAAATATTTGTAGTATCTATCTGTATAAGCTCCTGATGTGGATGCTTTCTTCCGCCCTGTGGTGGAACCGAAGCAACTGTACCCTCAAGAATCTTTAAAAGTGCCTGCTGAACACCTTCACCAGAAACATCTCTTGTAATAGATACATTCTCAGACTTCTTTGTTATCTTGTCGATTTCATCAATATAGATAATTCCATACTGTGCTCTCTCGATATCATAATCTGCTGCCTGAATAACCTTAAGTAAGATATTCTCAACGTCCTCACCTACATATCCAGCCTCTGTAAGAGCTGTAGCATCTGCGATAGCAAATGGTACATTAAGAAGCTTCGCAAGTGTCTGAGCAAGATATGTCTTACCTGAACCTGTAGGACCAAGCATAAGGATATTACTCTTCTGAAGTTCTACATCAAGTGTCTTTCCAGACATTACTCTCTTATAATGGTTATAAACTGCTACAGATAATACCTTCTTAGCATCATCCTGTCCGATAACATACTCATCTAAAAACTCTTTAATTTCCTTTGGTTTAAGAAGATTAATTCCTAAATCCTCATTAGAATCCTCATAACCTTCGAACTCTTCTTCAAGAATCTCAGCACATGTATCTATACATTCATCACAGATATGCACACCATCCTGGCCTGCTATAAGTCTTCTTACCTGAGAGCTTGATTTACCACAAAACGAACAACGAAGCTTCCTTGGTTCATCCATTCTATTTGCCATATAGCTTCACTCCTAACCTATTAGTTTTCTGTGTTATCAGTAGGTCTCTTCTCTACAATCTTGTCAATAAGACCATATGCTACTGCTTCTTCTGCGCTCATCCAGTTATCTCTATCTGTGTCATTTGCAACTTCTTCAACTGTCTTTCCACAGTTATCAGCTATCATCTGGTTTAACTTCTGCTTTGTCTTTAAGATATGCTTAGCAGCAATCTCAATCTCTGTTGCCTGACCCTGAGCACCACCAAGTGGCTGATGAATCATAATCTCAGCATTTGGAAGCGCATATCTCTTACCCTTAGCGCCACCAGCTAAAAGGAATGCTCCCATACTAGCAGCCATACCGATACAGATTGTTGATACGTCACACTTAATGTACTGCATTGTATCATAAATAGCCATACCAGCTGTAACTGAACCACCTGGACTGTTAATATATAAACTAATATCCTTTGTGCTATCCTCTGATTCCAGGAAAAGAAGCTGTGCAACAACTAAGCTAGCTGTTGTCTCGTTTACTTCCTCACCAAGGAAAATGATTCTATCCTTTAAAAGTCTTGAATAAATGTCGTATGAACGTTCTCCTCTACTTGTCTGTTCGATGACATATGGTACTAAACTCATGCTATACACCTTACCTTTCTTTCTATTAAATGCCCCAAACGGACTTAAGTCCATTCGAGGCATATAAACTACAAATTTATTCTACTTACTTGCTCTCAGCAACGATTAACTCTGCAGCCTTAGATACTGCAATATCCTTCTTCATAGCTTCCTTCTCGTTATCAGATACGATTTCCTTAAGCTTAGCAATATCCATCTGATACATAGATGCCATTGTCTCAAGCTCCTTCTCGATATCCTCTTCTGTAATCTCGAAAGCTTCCTTAGCTGCGATAGCTTCAAGTACAAGTCTTACCTGAATTCTCTTAAGAGCCTGTGGCTTCATCTGCTCCTTCATAGTATCCATTGTCATACCTGTGAACTGCATGTACTGCTCAAATGAAAGACCCTGTGAAGCGATTCTGTTAGCGAACTCTCTAATCATCTGATCCTGCTGTGTCTCAATCATAGCCTCTGGGATGTCCATCTTAGAATCAGCGATAATAGCGTCGATAAGCTTCTCTTCCTTCTCGTTCTTAGCTACCTTCTCTGCCTTCTCTACGAGCTTAGCCTTAATATCTGCCTTGTACTCTGCAAGTGTATCAAAATCTGAAACATCCTGAGCGAAATCATCATCTAACTCTGGAAGCTCCTTAGTCTTAATTTCCTTAATAACTACCTTGAAGAGTGCTGGCTTACCCTTTAACTCTTCTGCATGGTACTCTTCTGGGAATGTAACGTTAACTTCTACTTCCTCACCGATATTCTTTCCGATTAACTGCTCTTCAAATGTATCGATAAATGAATGAGAACCAATTGTTAATGCGTAATCTGTTCCCTTTCCACCTTCAAATGCAACACCGTCAACAAATCCTTCGAAATCGATAGTTGTGATATCACCATCAGCAACTGGTCTATCTTCAACTGGAACTGTTCTAGCCTGCTCTTCCTGTGCCTTCTTAAGTTCAGCTTCTACGTCCTCATCCTTAATTTCTGGAACAGCTACTTCAACCTTAATTCCCTTGTACTCACCAAGCTCAACCTCTGGCTTTGTTGCAACAACTGCTGTGAAGATGAAAGGCTTGCCCTTCTCAATCTGAACAACGTCGATTTCTGGCTGTGAAACAACTTCAACTTCCTTACACTCAGAAACTTCCTTAGAGTAAGCATCTGGAATAATGATATTTGCAGCATCCTCATAGAATACGCCTACGCCGTACATCTTCTCGATCATCTGACGTGGAGCCTTACCTTTTCTAAATCCCTGGATGTTAATCTTACCTTTATTCTTCTGATAAGCCTTCTCGATAGCAGCATCAAATTCCTCAGCTGATACTTCGATTGTAAGCTTCGCCATATTCTTCTCTAACTTTTCTACCTGTAAACTCATTTTAAAATTCCTCCTTAATGATAGATTATGCTTCACAAAAATAATAAAAAGCATAATAACATTAGATTAATATACCACAGTTTTTATTTATTGTCATCAAAATTCTTTTCAGATTAACTATTTTTTCCAATACTACAATATAAATTTATAAAAAATACTTTTTTTGACCTATATTTTCTTGACTATCACATTGTTTATGCTAAAATCCAATTATTGATATTAAACTAATGAATGGTAAAGGATGATGATGAATATGCAGGAACTTAACAACTCTTTATACTTTAACGGAACTGATTACTATATGCAATCTATTAAATTACAGGAGTTTTCAGAAAACCACGAAACTCCATTTTATTTATATGATATGAATTTCATAATTAATAATTACAACAAACTTAAAGCTTGTTTTCCTTGGGATAATGTAAAACTTCATTATGCCATGAAAGCCAATTATAACCCTCATATGCTAAAAATTATGAAGGAAAATGATTTCTGTCTTGACACAGTAAGTCCGGCGGAAGTTATTATGGCTAAGAAATTAGGTTTTGACAATGAACATATCCTCTTTACTGCCAACAATATGACAGATTCAGAAATGGAACTTGTTAAATCTCATGGTATTCTTTTTAACATCGACTCTCTATCAAGGCTTGAAACATATAGTAAAGCCTATAACGGAAGTAAGGTTTGTTTAAGAATCAACCCAGATGTACAAGCTGGTGAAAATGCAAAGGTTGTAACTGCTGGTGCTTTAAGTAAGTTTGGTATTCTTCTTGAAGATATTAATAAAGCTATAGCAATTGCTAAAGAAAACAATATTAAAATCGTTGGTCTTCACGAACACACTGGCAGTGGTATTTCTGATACCGGTAAGGTATTTGAGAGTATGAAAAATCTTCTTAATATTGTTAATCCTACCGATTTCCCTGATTTAGAATTCATTGATTTTGGTGGTGGTTTCAAGGCTCGTTACTCTCCTGACGAAATTGAAATCGACTATGTAGAATTTGGAAAGAAAGCTATTGAAATGTTCAGCAACACTTGCAAAAATTATGGAAGAAAGTTAAAGCTATACTTCGAGCCTGGCAAATATACAGTTGCTGAATCTGCATGTATGGTTATTCAGGTAAATACAATAAAGAATAACAAAGGACGTCTTATAGTTGGAACAAACTCTGGTTTCCCACACCTTATAAGACCTGTATTCTATGATGCTTACCATCATGTTGTCAACTTAAGTAATCCTACTGGTACACCTGCTGTTTACGATATCTATGGTAACACTTGTGAATCAGGTGACTGTTTTGCAAAGGAAAGAGAAATTTCAGAAATCCGTGTAGGTGATTATCTTGCAATTATGAACGCAGGTGCATACTGTCGTTCTATGGCTTCAGAATACAACCTTCGTCCACTTCCTTCTGAGTATCTTATATACAACGAAGAGCTAATAACTAGCAAAAAGAAGTTAACACACGAAGAGTTAGCTGAGCGTATATTAAAAGACTACGGCATGTAAAATCAAAAACGTATTGGCACGTAACAATACGTTAAGTTTGAATTATAAATAATTTTAGGAGGATTAAAATTTATGAAAAAGGCATACGCATTTCTTGCAACAGGATTTGAAGAGGTTGAAGCACTAGCCGTTATCGATGTATTAAGAAGAGCTGGCGTGGATGTAACAACAGTTTCTATATCAGATGATAAATTAGTTACTGGAAGCCATAATATTCCTATAATGGCTGACGCCTTTTTTGACGATATAAAGGATAGTGATGCACATCTTTACTTCCTTCCAGGCGGTTTAGATGGCACAAACAATTTAGGTGCTCATAAAGAATTATGTCAGCTTCTTATCGATAAATTTAATGAAGGACTCCATATCTCTGCTGTATGCGCAGCTCCAAGTGTACTTGGTAAGTTAGGCATACTTAATGGCAAGAAGGCTACTTGTTATCCAGGTTTTGAAGAATATCTTGAGGGCGCTACAGTTCTTACTTCTGATAGAAGTATTCGTGTGGTTACTGACGGCAACGTAACAACAAGTCGTGGAATGGGTACAAGTATAGAGCTTGGTCTTGAGCTTTCCTCAATATTAGTGGATAGAGCGACTGCTGACAAGCTCGCAATGGGTATTCAGCATTTATAATTTATGACATCATATTGTACAAGGCTTATTTCCGACTAAATAGAAAATAATGAAAACATATCGGTTTGATTTTTTACTAAAAATCCGATTATAATAGTATTTTTGAAACTTAATCGGTAAAATATATTACATTTGAAGATGATAATAGAACAAAATCAAGAAAAATGTAAAAAAACATACCGACTTAAATATTAAAAACACGAATTAGTCGGATTATAGTTAAAATAATATCTAAAAAAATACCGACCAATTAATAGATAATATAAAAATGTCGGTATAATGTTAACATTTGGATATTAGCAATGTAATATTTATATATTTTTATATATTTATATTTAATCATATGATGAATACAGATTTACTACCAATTTACTAGGGAGGAAATATGACTAGAAATTATAATAGAGGGAAAAAATATATAGAGCTTACTGCTGCACTTTTTGCTAGTGCATGTCTTTTTTGTGCCTGTGGCAACGATAAGGAGCTTCCTACTGCTTCTTATTCCTACGGTCCAGAGCTTGGTCTTGCTTCAGGAAATGTAGACCTTAGCAGTGATTCTCCTGATATAAATATTTCTGACATCAAATCTCCTATAGGTGAGAATATTGATTTCCTTTCTGGAGTTACAGTTATAAACGAAGATGAATATGTAGATTTAGAAGTGTGGGCTGATGCTTCTACTATCGATATCTTCACACCGGGTGATTATACTGTCACTTATACTTTTAAATATAGCGATAAAAGCTTTTCAAAGGATATAAAAGTTACTATATTTGACCCAAATGAAGGGAAAGAACCTGAGGTTTCTGAAGGTGCTAGCAATTCATTACCTGACGAAAATGATAATAATAATGGTGACGGTGATGGCGGTAATGACAGCGGTAATGATAGTGACAATAATGGTGAAACAGAAACAACTGGTACAGCTATTAGACCAAATGACAATACAAAGCCAGCAGTTACAGATAAACCTGAAACTGGAGATAAAACTGAAAATACTAGTAATTCGCAGGGTTCAAACAAGCCTACATCTACAACTAAACCTGTAGTAACAACTAAGCCTAATAATACAACAAAACCTATTGTTACTACTAAGCCTAACACTACTACAAAGCCAGTTGTTACTACTAAGCCTACTAGTACTACAAAACCTGCTACTACAACAAAAAAAGATAAAACAACTAGAGAAATTATCACTACTAAGAGTAATAAAACCACTGAGAATAAATATATTGGCAATTACACTATAGAGCTTTTATCTGGTAAAACTATTACAGTTAAAAACTCAACTTCTAAGTATATTGTATCTACTAGAACAGAGACATCTACCATAACAAAAAACGGCTCTAAATATAAGGTTTCAAAGCTCATTATTAGATACAATACTGGTGCTGAACAGATACTTGAAGTGGTAGAAGAAAAAATTGATTAAATGTTTATTACAAAAACGAAAGGCTTAAACACCGATGGAAATAGAAAGAAAATATTTGCTAAATAAAGATAATATCCCTTTTACTTTAAAGGATTATCCTTCACATGTTATAGAACAAGCTTACCTATGTACGGAGCCTGTTGTAAGAGTTAGAAAAGAAGATGATAATTACTATATGACCTATAAAGGAAAGGGCTTGAAGGTTCGCGAGGAATACAATCTCCCTTTAACAGTTGATGCATATACACATTTACTTAAGAAAGCTGATGGAAATATTATCACAAAGACAAGATATCTTATACCTCTTCAAAACAATAATTTGAACAAGGATTTACTCATTGAATTAGACGTCTTTGAAGGAAAATTTGAAGGATTATATCTTGCAGAGGTAGAATTTAGTTCAGAAGAAGATGCCGATGCTTTCGCTCCACCAGATTGGTTTGGGGAAGATGTGACACTAGATGGAACATATCATAATTCTAGAATGAGTCAGGCGGATTAATATATTATTTCACTTGTAAAAATATTTATATATAAAAGTTAAACCCTACAGGTATTAAACTTGTAGGGTTTCATTGTTTTATTATGTAATTTCATATAAATTGCTTATCTATTACATAAGCGCTGTTATCTCCATATTATCCTGACGGGATAAATCTACATAAGCACCGCCAACTAATACACCAGGTCGACCTAATGCATATTTATTTATCATAATAATCTTACCTTCTAAATCTCCATTGAGAATTACCTCTGCATTGACATAAGACTGTGCAATCTTTTCAAGGAATATAAACAACACCTTTGGATCGTATGCGTCAATATTTTCCTCAAATATAGATATAACCTCAAACGGACATATTCCTTTTCTGTATATACGATTTGAAGTCATAGCATCATAGACATCTGCTATAGCTACTATTCTCGAGAATTGATTTATCTCATTGTATCTAAGCTTATTAGGATATCCTTTACCATCACATCTTTCATGGTGCTGCAAAGCCGCAAGCTTAATTCGCTCATCCAATTCAATCTTCTCAAGGAGATTATATCCATGAATGGTATGAGTCTGAATAAGCGCATACTCTGTAGGCGACAATCTACTTGGCTTTGTAATAATCTCTATAGGAATCATAACCTTACCTATATCATGAAGAAGTCCACATATAGTTAAAGTATCACATTCCTCTGGACTAAGCCCCATCCACTTACCTATAACTCTCGAAATAAGCGCAACATTTATGGAATGAACATAAGTTAAATCATCATAGCCTTCTATACAGTGAATCATATCAAATAAGCTTACATCTGGATTAAAATCATCCGTAATCTTTTTTACACTGCTAAGAAGCTGGTCAATATTAACCTCTTCGCTCTTAGTTACCACAGCATTGATACAATCAGCTATATTATTAACCGACTCTTGGAACATATTTTCAAACTCTCTAAATTGTTCGCTCTCTTTGATTCTTCTAAAATAGCCACCTGACTCAATCTTATACTCGCTAAAAATATGTCTCTCTAAATCATCCATATTATATGATGCAAGCTTTACAGGCTTATCATCTTCAATATAAAAATCAAATACTGCGTAATATTTTAGCCTGTCGATAATATCTCTCGTCAAGACTGTTCCACGAGGAATAACAAGGTGATTACTTTCATTGTATACATCACCCGCTACAACCATTCCCTCTTCAGCTTTAATCGTAAGAATTCTCTTCATTTAAACCACCTCAAAAACCTTCATATCAATTGACAACATTAACTGGTCTACCCTCCATGAAACAAGCTATATTGTCACAAACTATCTCCAATAATCTCTCTCTAGTCTCTATAGGCGCCCATGCCACATGTGGCGTAATCGTAATATTTGGCGCGTCACAAAGCGAATTGTCCTTATCCATAGGCTCACATGTTAATACATCTATAGCTGCCGCACCGATAACACCTTCTCTAAGAGCTCTAGCCAAATCTTCTTCAACCATTACACCGCCTCTTGCAGTGTTTACAAATAAACTTCCTATCTTAAACTTCTTAAATAAATCATAATCAAACAGTTTCTCAGACTGCTCATTAAGCGGACAATGTACTGTCACAATATCAGCCTGACTTACCAATGTTTCAATATCAGTAAAGACAACATCCTCGTCCTCTTTTTCACTTCTATTAAATGCTAGCACCTTCATATCAAAAGCTTTGGCTATTTTCGCAACCTTCTGTCCAATACTGCCATATCCCACAATACCTATGGTCTTGCCTGCAAGCTCTCTCATATTATAGATAAAAGGCGAAAATACATCCGCAGTCTTCCATCCACCTTCCTTTACAAAGCTGTCATACTCCTTAATCCTACCATAATGATTAAGAATCAACGCAAAAGTATGCTGCGCTACTGCATCTGTAGAATAGCTACCTGCATTACATACTGTAATGCCAAGCTCACTTGCATAATCTATATCTATGTTATTATATCCTGTAGCAAATAAACCTATATATTTAAGGTTAGGACACTGTCCTATATTCTCTCTTCCTAGATGAGTCTTATTACAAAGAACAATATCAGCATCACCTATATGTTCTACCATCTCTTCAGGCTTAGTAAGCTCATAAATAACCAACTCACCAAGGTCTTTTAAAGGCTCAAAAAAATCAGGTCCTGTTCCAATAGTTTTCGCATCTGTTACAACGATTTTCATCAATACACTCCTATACATTTAACACTTCATTTTTCAACATAGTATTATTAAAATTATATAACTTTTTGTGTATAAAGTAAACTATTAATTGTTTCATTATAGCTATAAAAACAAGAATTCCCTTTATTTCACGACCAAAATTTTGCAATTCACGCAAAACATCTTGATATCCAAAGCATAAAATCATAATATATGTGTATACCCAAAGATAAAGGAGGTCTTCAAATGGATGACATCATAGAATTTGTAATTGAATTTATAATTGATATAATCATAGATGGAGGAACAGAGCTTACCAAAAACAAAAAGGTAAGTAAATGGATACGCTATCCTATCGTAATTATCGCCAGCCTAATCTCACTAGCAATATTGGGACTTTTATTACTTGTAAGCTTTTCAATTATGGACGACACTTTACTTGGCGGATTGATAATCTTAGGCTTTACACTTCTTTTCTTAGGAATAATTATTTACAAGGCAAGAAAAGCATACATAGAAGCAAAAGAAGAAAAAGAGAAAGAAACTTTACTAGATGAATATAAAGATCAAGAAGGAATAAGCCCAGACCTTAAATAAGGTCGGGCTTATTATTTCTTATTACAGTTTTAATTATATTTAAATTTCTTGTAACATATTTTCTGGGTCCTCTGCTGCCTTAACCTTATCATTTGCTTTAACAATAACTCCCTGCTCATCGATAAGATATGTTGTTCTTACAACTCCCATGGAAACCTTGCCGCAATTTTTCTTTTCCTTCCATACATCATATGCCTCTATCACTTTACGTTCTGGGTCTGCCAAAAGAGTGAATGCCAGTCCATATTTTTCCACAAATTTCTTATGTGAAGCTACAGAGTCCTTGCTGATTCCAAGGACAACTGCCCCTTTCTCCATAAACTGAGGATATCTTTCAGAAAATCCACAGGCCTGCTTTGTACAACCTGGTGTATTATCCTTGGGATAAAAATATAAAATCACTTTTTTTCCGATATAATCACTTAATTTGTGCATGTTTCCATCCTGATCAGGTAATTCAAAATCAGGTGCCTTTGTTCCTACTTCTAACATAATATGCCTCCTTTATAATATTTCTTAATGTTATTACAACAAGTTATTCCCTGTTTATTTGTTTATATTCTTTCTCACTTATTTCTGTTGTTATAAAATAGTCGTCATTAAATCTTACAAATACATGTTATGATTTACTAATTCAATTTCTTTAATTCTTCAAATACACTCATATTTGTCCTATTCAATATAAGTGGTGTCACAGAAATATATCCAGCCAAAGTCGCATTGGTATCTATACCATCATCATCAGAACCTGTTGGAATTTCTTTATAGGTTGAAAAATACATATCATTACCCTGTGGAATAAATTCATCCTCAAAATAACGCTCACCCATACGCGTAATGCGTATTCCCTTATGGCAAAGCGGAATATTTATGTTATATAAGCTATTCTTTTCCATTAACTTATGGTTGATAAAGAAATCTTTGATTTCATCCAATGCCTCTATAGCTTCACCAAATCCACCAGCTTTAGTAGAAAGAGCTACCGCTGGAATTCCAAAGGTTGCCGCCTCAAACATGGCACCTAAAGTACCAGAGTATAACACATCAATTCCAAGATTCAATCCACGATTAATACCTGATATAACTAAGTCAAATGAGCACTTCATACCCTCCAAAGCAAAGCGAACACAATCTGCTGGGGAAGAATCCACAGTGTACGCTTTTATATCCTCATCATCAAAAGGAACCTGTTTTACTTCAAATGGTTTATGAATTTCAATGCAGTGACTTTTTCCACTTTGCTCAAATTTTGGAACAACTATGGTCACCTCACCAAATTGCTTTACCCACTTAGCTAGGGGCAGAAGAACCTCAGATGAAATACTATCATCATTTGTAATTAAGATTTTCACCGTTCCCCTCCTTTGCTTACCATCTTTTTTATGTTTATTATAACATATATTTTTCTATAATACATAATAGTTTTCTGCAGTCAATGGCAGAACTTAAGAGTTTTTACAAACATAAAAAGGTTGTCTACAACTATAGACAACCTTTAAATAGTGCGGATGACAGGAATCGAACCTGCACGTCGGGGACACTAGATCCTAAGTCTAGCGCGTCTGCCAGTTCCGCCACATCCGCATAACATCAAATATTATACCAAATCTTTATATAATATGCAAGTAATTATTTCCCACAATTTTAATAAAAATATAGCATATTTTGTTGACAAGCAACCATAAATATGGTATAAATATATGCGTGTCAAAAATACATAGGGGCGTAGTTCATCGGTAGAATAAGAGTCTCCAAAACTCCAGAGGTGGGTTCGATTCCTACCGCCCCTGCTCAAAAAAAGCGAGAAGATTTATCTTCTCGCTTTTTTCGTATGTAATATATTTCACAAAAGAATATAATCATAAACCATCAAAACATAGATTAGTCATATTGGGCAACTTTATACTGTATCTTTTACGATAGCGAAGAATATTTAGATTTTCTTAATACTTTGTACATAATTAGTAATTTTCTAACACGATGTTAGAAAAAGGCGCATTCCGACACGATGTCGGATAATGCGCCGGTTACGTCCGTCCTATACAGCATAACTCAAAGTATTTAGAAAATCAAATGTTCGCAGCATGTAAAAATACAGTATAAAGTCTGCACAATATGACTTTCATTATTTATGATTATTCTTCCGAATATCTATTAAGTGTATTTCTCGCCTGATCTGTTATATCTCTCTGATATGCAATCTCATTCTCCATATTTCTTGATACATCATTTGCTACCATCGCTGCATCAAGAAGCTTTCCTAACAAATCACCCACTGTTGTAGATATCTTGCTCTGCTCTTCCGCATTCTCATAAATTCCCTTCATAGAATCTACCATACCTGCAACATATGACTGAACCTCACTAATCTTTGTTGCAATCTCAGCTGAAGATGTCTTTGTCTGGCTAGCTAAGGCCTGAACCTCCTTTGCTACTACAGCAAATCCAAGGCCGTGTTCTCCTGCTCTAGCAGCCTCGATTGTAGCATTAAGAGAAAGGATATTAGTTTTATTGGCAATACCTGAGATAACTCCTGCAAAATCTGCAATAACTAAAGATACCGCCTGCATCTGCTTAATGCATTCCTGAGATGCTTCTACTGCTCTGTTCAAATCTTCAATTTTTCCTATAAGACCTTCAATCTCCTTAATACCATCCTTAACGAGATTAAGTGATGTATCAGATGAATTGATTACATCAAACGCATTTTTTTCAAGCTTTAACTGAGAAGCGTCCAAATCTTCAACTATCTGCAATACCTCATTAGCTAATTCTGTACTCATAAAAATCCTCCATTCTTTATCTTTGTAAATCTTTAATATTTTTAATACCCACCAGCTTTATTCCATCTGGTTTTTTTATGTTGTCCACAGACACCTGTGGCATTATACATGTTTTAAATCCAAGCTTAACTGCTTCCTGTACTCTCTGTTCAGGATTACTTACCGCTCTAACTTCTCCCGATAAACCTACCTCTCCAAAGCAAATAGTTCCCTCGTCAATAACCTGGTCTCTGTAGCTTGAAATAATAGCTATAATTATACCTAAATCAAGAGAAGGCTCCGATATCTTTAATCCACCTGTTATATTTACGTATGCGTCATAATCTGATAATGGATAACCAAGTCTTTTTTCCAAAACTGCCATAAGAAGATTTACTCTGTTATAGTCTGTTCCAGCTGTAGTTCTTCTTGGCATTCCGAAGTTAGTTTTACTAACCAATGACTGTATCTCTATTAAAATAGGTCTCGTGCCCTCCATAGCACATGCAACAACTGAACCAGAGGCATTCTCTGGTCTACCCTCTAGCATATACTCCGATGGATTCTTAACCTCTCTAAGACCTTCTTGACACATCTCAAATACGCCGATTTCATTAGTCGAACCAAATCTATTCTTGACACCTCTAAGAATACGATAAGATGCAAATCTGTCTCCTTCAAAATAAAGTACAGTATCAACCATATGTTCAAGTACTCTAGGGCCTGCTACCACACCTTCTTTTGTAACATGACCTACTATAAATATGGTAATTCCCATACCCTTTGCAATCTGCAACAATCTATTAGTTGATTCTCTAACCTGAGATACACTACCTGGTGCTGAATCTATCTCATCATTACAGATAGTCTGTATGGAATCTACTATTACAATCTCTGGTTTTACATCCTTAATAGCCTCTTCCATAGCCTGCAAGCTTGTTTCACAGAATAATAGTAGATTATCATTGAAGCTTCCGATACGATTAGCTCTCATCTTTATCTGTTTTAACGACTCTTCACCTGATATGTACAATACCTTTTTCTCAAGCTCTGCCAAGCTTTTACAGGTCTGCAATAAAAGTGTAGACTTTCCTATACCTGGGTCTCCACCTACTAATACCAACGAGCCTTTGACGATTCCACCACCTAGAACCCTATCAAATTCTTCGATACCTGTCTTTATTCTATCCTCTTCATCAAGAGAAATCTGAGATACAGCTAAAGGCTTAGCTTGTTCTCCCAACTTCGCTAAACCTATCTGCTGCTTATTCTTTCCTTTACTAACTGGTTCTTCAACAAAAGTGTTCCATTCCTTACATCCTGGACACTGTCCCATCCATTTTGCGGATTCATATCCACATTCCTTACAGAAAAATGCTGTCGACTTACCTTTTGCCATGAATTATTCCTTTACGATCTTTATAGCTGTCATGCCATTAGATGCTGGTACACTAAGAGACATCTTACCACCAAGCTTTGTGCTCATGCTACCTGTATTAACTCCATCTATGTACATAACATATTCTGTTCCTTCTTCAAGTTCAACTGTAATCTGTGTATCTGTTACAGTTTCAACATCAAATGTTAATCCATCATTTGTAACGTCAAAATTATTAACAGCTGTACCTGGCACTGACTCATACACGAACATACCATTCTTTTCAAGCTTAGTAATCTCTTTACAAGTCTTCACCTTATATAAATCACCTTTAAATTCAAAATCTGACTTCTTAGCCTTCTCCTCTAACTTGTAATTTCCAAAGCTTAATGTCTGGTTCTCTTCAATGCGAATTAATTCTTCAACAACTGCCATTTCTTTAATCCTCCTACGTGTTTTTGTCTAAATATACATATAATTGTTCTTTCAATTATACTATAATTTTGTATTTTTTTCTACTATTTTTTTCTATCTGAGACAAATTTTAATTCTTTGCCACTATAGCTTATTTTTACAGTATCTCCGGCCTTAACCTTACCTGATAAAATCTCTTCAGCAAGTGGATCCTCAACCTTTGTCACCAGCGCTCTTCTAAGTGGTCTAGCACCGTATTTTTTATCATATCCTGTATCCACAAGATATTTCTTTGCACTAGAAGTAACATTTATAGTTATTCTCATCTGCTCATATACGCGCTTGCCTATCTCTTTAAGCATTATATCGATAATCTTACCTATATCGTCCTTATTAAGAGCGTGGAATACGATAATATCATCAATTCTATTGAGGAATTCAGGCTTAAACATATGCTTAAGTTCTTCCATAACATTGCTCTTCATTGTCTCATAATCAGCTTTTTCATCTTCCACTGCGCCAAAGCCTAATCTCTTAGGCTCCATTATTCTGGAAGCACCAGCATTGGAAGTCATAATGATAATAGTATTTTTAAAATCCACATATCGACCCTGTGCATCTGTAATTCTACCATCATCAAGCACCTGAAGAAGTATATTAAATACATCCGGATGAGCTTTTTCAATCTCATCAAATAACACTACCGAATAAGGATTTCTTCTAACCTTTTCACTAAGCTGTCCACCCTCTTCAAAGCCTACATATCCTGGTGGTGAACCTATCATTTTTGATACACTATGCTTCTCCATATACTCAGACATATCTACTCGAATGATAGAATTCTCATCACCAAAAACTGCCTCTGCAAGAGCCTTTGACAATTCAGTTTTACCTACACCTGTAGGACCAAGAAAAAGGAACGAACCTGTAGGTCTCTTTGGATCTTTAAGTCCTACTCTTCCTCTTCTCACAGCCTTAGCCACTGCTTCTACAGCTTCCTTTTGTCCAACAACTCTCTCATGAAGAATCTTTTCAAGCTTTACTAAACGCTGTCCTTCTCCCTCAGAAAGCTTCTTAACAGGGATTTTTGTCCAGCTTGCCACTACCTCAGCTATATCATTTTCTGTAACTGTAAGCTTCTTAGACTTTTTAGATTTCTCCCATTTCTCACGCTGTTTCTCATATTCTTCACGAAGTTCTTTCTGCTCAGCTCGAACCTGGGCAGCTTCCTTCATCTTTTCTTTAGATACAAGGTATTCCTTCTTTTCCTCTAAAGCCTTAATCTCATCTTCGATTTCCATAAGCTTTATAGGTCTTACAAATCCCTTAAGGCTAACTCTAGAGCCTGATTCATCAAGCAAATCTATAGCCTTATCTGGTAAAAATCTATCATTGATATATCTTATAGACATCTTAACTGCTGCCACCACAGCACTATCAGCATATGATAATTTATGATGCTCTTCATATTTATGCTTTAAGCCTTTTATAATGTCAATAGCCTCCAGCTCTGTAGGCTCTTCTACTGTAACAGGCTGGAAACGTCTCTCTAAAGCCGCATCCTTTTCGAAATGCTTTCTAAATTCTGAGATAGTAGTAGCACCGATAACCTGTAATTCGCCACGTGCAAGAGCTGGCTTTAATATATTAGCTGCATCTAATGCACCCTCAGCTCCACCAGCACCTATAATAGTATGAATTTCGTCAATGAACAGAATAATATTGCCTTCTTTTCTAACTTCTGAAAGGATTCTCTTGATTCTTTCCTCAAATTCGCCTCTATATTTAGAGCCAGCAACTAAGCCTGATAAATCAAGCATCAATAATCTAGTATTCTTAATTGTATCTGGCACATCCTCATTTGCTATTCGTGTAGCAAGCGCCTCTACTATAGCTGTCTTTCCTACTCCTGGCTCGCCTATAAGACATGGATTATTCTTAGTTCTTCTAGATAAAATCTGTATAACTCTTAAAATTTCATTCTCACGTCCTATAACTGGGTCAATTTCCCCAGCCTTAGCCAATTTTGTCAAATCTCTGCTGAACTGGTCCAATGCAGGAGTTGTAGATTTACCCTTACTTTTGACTGGCTTGCCATTTGAAAATTCTTCTCTGGCTTTATTGATATCAAGCCCCATAGCAGCAAGTAATTCTACATACATCTTCTGAAGATTTATACCCAAAGTATTAAGAAGTCTTGGCGCAGCACATTCTGTTTCCTTTAATATAGTCATAAGAATATGCTCTGTTCCAACAAGCTTCGCTCCAAGTTTTTCTGCTTCTTTTATACTAGACTCTATAAGCTTCTCTGCCTTAGGTGTATACCCTTCTGGTTCTGCCAAACCTATAGGGCGCATTGGATCTATATACTGTTCTATTAATTCTTTAAGTTTATCTTCTGTTACTCCGAATGAATTTAATACTATACTGGCTACACCTTCATTAGCCATAGTCAAACCTACCAAAATATGTTCTGTTCCAATATAACTATGCTCTAATTCTTTTGCAGTCTGTTTAGCAAATGCAAGAGCTAACTTAGCTCCTTTAGTGAATTGTTCCTGCATGTTGTCTTCCTCTCTTACTCACCAAATAAATCATCAAATAATTCATCAATAACCATATCCAATTCTTCTTCCTTTATTGATGAATTCTCATCCTGAAGAATTTTAGCGACTTTCTTTTTATTTTCTTCTTTTTCTGAAGATTTATTCTCTGTTTCTGTTGGTATTGATGTTTCTACAATTTCTTCCGAAATTTTTTCTGTAGTGTCTACTGTAGTTTCTTCTGGAAGTTCTTCTGTAGTTTCCTCTACTTCTGTAGCCTCTTCTACTTCTATAGTTTCTTCTGCTTCTGTAACTTCTTCTGCTTCTATAGCTTCCTCTGCTTCCACAGATTCCTCTACTTCTGTAGTTTCTTCCGCAGTTTCTACTTCTTCATCAAATATTGCCGATACAAAATTGCCTAATTCTGCTTCAAAGCTTGATTCTTCTGAATTTTCTTCTACTTCTAAATCAGTTTCTCCCAACTCTATAGTTCCTTCTGTAGAATCTATAGTTTCATTTTCACTTCCTACAGTTTCTTGTTCTTCAACTATGTTTACACTAGCAACTTCTATAGTATCTCTATTATTATCATCCGTATCAGTTACTTCGCCATTATTATCTTCTATATCAGCTACTTCATCAATTTTCTCTTCTGATTCTGTAACATCTTGAGTTATATCATCAGATTCTGAATTTTCTTCACTTACTTCCGTAGCTTCTTCTGGAAGTACATTCAACTCCGACTGCTCAGCCTGTTCAGCTTCCTCTTTTGATTCAATGTCAGCAAATACACTATCTAAACTAGCGCTATTATTTTCTTCGTCCTCTATAACATCCTTCTTCTTTTTAACCGCTAGTATTATAATAGCACCTATGAGAATAACTATCACTGCTATAGCAATATATATAATATATTTATACATTTGCTCCTTAGCTGTATCATTTTCATTCTCTGTATTTTCAAGCTTTGATATATCAGCCTTTAAGCTTTCATTTTCTGCTATCAAGTTATTGTATTCATCAATTCCCACGCCAGCTTCTACAGATACATCAAAATACTTTATCATCTGCTGTTCATCTGTATCATAATAATACAAGCCTGATTTTCCGTTCCAATTCATTGCATATACTAGATATACGCCTTCTATTTCCTCTGACTGCCAACCATCGAATTCCACGCCATCGATAGTTACTATACTATCCTTAAATCCACCAGGAAGTACAATGTCCGCTGGTGCCTTTACGATTGTATACAGCTTCTGTGACATTGCCACATTTACCATTGGATAAAAGGTTTTTGCCACTTCATCATATATAAATAGATTTCCTGCTTCGCCAGTACCGTTTGTAAGATACATAACGATTAAATCCTTTACAACACCTTTACCTACAACTACCGTCTTACCATTATAATCATAATCCACAGCCTCAAAGCCTTCTGGCAACACAACTGCATCATTTACATTTTCTACAAAATATTCTGTTCCATCTATAACAGTCACAATAGGCTCCACTGGTTCTGGAGTTGTTGTTTCAGGAACTGGAACTTTTGTGTATATAACATATTCCTTCTTGCTTCCATCCTCTGCTGTAACTATTATCTTTGTAGTATTATCTCCTGGATCAAGATTTGCCCACTGTACATATATTTTAGCTTTGGCATCCTCTGTTTTTGCAGCAACCACAAGATTTGTTACGCCCTCTTCTACAGAGATATTATACTTAGTTACATCCTTTGAAAATACCGGTGCTAATGGCACATTATAAGATGAACCATCTGCTCTCACTGCAGCTACAGTCATGGATGCAAGATTATTATTCTTTGATGCTATAACCGGTGGATTAACTTTAACAGAACCATTCTTTGATGTTACTGCCATATTATCAATTGTATCGTAATCAATTATACCATCATCCGCATTGATACATACGTACTTAATATCTGATGTACCTGGTGCAATTGCCTTAAATTTAACTGTCTTTGTAATCTTTTTTGAAAGGCTTGATTCGTCTGGTACATCATACAATACCTGTATACGACCGCCACCGCCGCCTTCAAAGCCCGATACAGGCTCTAATATACTGGCATCATATTCTAGATAAAAATTGTATGCTCCGATATTGGCATCTGCACTTATGTCAACATTTACATTAACCTCTTGTCCTTGTGTTACGGTAGCTGAAGATATTGTCACCGTAGCACTAGCTGCGTATACCACATCAACTCTTCCAATAGAAACAAATATAGCCATTGCTATTATTAAAGAGATTACTATCCTTAACCCTTTTACATTTTTTGCTTTTATCATATTCTTACCTTCCACCTTATTATTTTTGCTCTATATTCGCTGAACCAAGCAACTGCTTTCTCAAAACCAATATATCCTTGATAGTTACGTTATTGTTATCCTTGTTAACATTTCCTGCCTGAAGATATGCTGTATCAAGCTTCGCTGTACCCAGGAGATATTTTCTCATAGTAAGCAAATCTTTTATAGTTATATCACCGTCTCCATTTACATCGCCGTATATAACTACCGTATATACAGATACATAATTACCTGCTAAATCCTTACCAGCTATTACGTCTCCTGTAACAATCTTTCCATCAGTCTTTATCTTCTCATCCGCGCCTAATATATCAAAGCTTCCACCAGTAACTGTCACCGTAGATGAAATATCAGCAACTGTTGTACCTGGCTTAATACCTGTTACCGTATTATTGGTGTTTGTATTAAGTGAAGTGCTCATTGAAAATGCTGGTGTCTCTGGTTCTGTCGGTTTCTCTGTTGGATTAGTTGACTCTCCAGAATCTGATGAAGGTGGATTTACATCAGTGCTTCCGCCTGGTGTAGTTGATTCTCCATTATTGCCACCGCCTGCTCCATCCTGCCTTACGATTGTAATAGTATATGTTCTAGCAGCTCCATTCTCCGCTGTAGCTACAACCTTTATAGTATTTGAACCATCCTTAAGCTCATATGTTCCTGTTCCAGTTACCTTTGTACTGCTGATAATCGCAGCCGCATTAACCTCTACAGATGCAACACTCTTATCTACAATCAGCGTATATTCTGTAGTAAATTTACTAAATGTAGGTGTTAAGCTATAATTATTGATTGTAAGTGACGATAAGCAGTTATTTGGGCTACCGTCTCCTGTTGGCTTAACCGCTGGTGTCGCCGGCATTTCCTTGTATACCGGTATCTTAAACACTATAGCTGAACCTGTTTTCAACGAATCCGAGTACGCCTTAGAAGTACTCTTTGCCTCACTTTCATGAGCTTTTATATGTGTCATATACTGATGTGTATATGGTATACCTACATAATCAAATTTTTTATAATACAATGTGTCCTGACCCACATTTATATAACCTGTACCATTTTTTATAGCTCCACCTACGATGGCTTTATATCTTGTATTCCAAGGTCTTAAGCTTGCTGCATCTGTTTTTCCAGCATAGATAAGACCATTTTCGATAGCTCCTCTGCCATCGTGAGCGTATGCGCCCCAGTTATAATAATTATACAAGCCTTCGTAGCCTGCTACAGTTCCTGAAATAATTCTACTAGGTGTCTTGCTTCCTAATTCTATGATAATACTTGACGCCAAATGATACGGATTAACACCAGATTTTATGGCTGCCGTCATAAGAATATCCGCATAATTTTCATCTACCCCAGTCTCATCATTCTTTACAAGATTCGTTCCTGCTGCCATAAATGTGCCCTTAAGTATCTGTTCCAAATTTTCCTTTGTATGGAACGAACTCTGATAAGATAACTGTTCAAACATCCATATATATGTATCATCTAAAAAGTTTCTAGGGTCCATATAATAGGCCACCAATTCCTTAGATGCCGCACACCAGGCTCCTCCGTCGAAGGTGTACCAAGTGCCTGTATCCCAGTTATATGAATTTGTCTCTAACGACTTCCAAGAGCTTATGGCACTCTTTGTAATAAGACTTCTACCTGTTACGCTCTGATTTGTAAGAGCTGTTTCCCATTTATAATCAAGATGATCTGCTACAAATACCCACTTTGGATATTTTGTGTGAAGCGCTCTAAGTGAATCCTTATAGCTTTCAGGGAATCCCTGCTCATTAAGATACGCCTCAAAATCAGCATCCTCTGTATAATCAATTTTATCCTGTATATTTGTAATAAATGTCGAAATAGCATAACCTGTTACGCCCTGATATACTATCTTATACCACAACGCACCATCTGATGCTTTAGCTTCATCGATAATGGTAACTACAGTACCATCTTTTAATTTTTGTATAACGGTTGTTCCTGATGTACCTACTCCATTTCTTACATTTAGGTAAGAATCTGCATCTACGTCTACCACACCGGTTTTTTCAGTATATCCGTACGCCTCCCCAGGACGGAATACTACGTCAGAAAAAAGGCATATCGTTAACACTATGATCATAACAATACTTATGATATTTTTCTGTACACTTCTTCTCATTTTTTTCTCCCTTATTTTGTATGTTAATAACCTAATTCGTATCACTACGCAATGTGAATTAAACACGGATAGCAGCGCTATTTAAAGCACTGCCATCCAAAAAGCCTACATATTATCTAAAGCTTTTCCAATATCATTTCTCATATACTTATTGTCAAAATCAATAAGCTTTGTAGCTTCATAAGCATTTGCTCTGGCAGTAATCAAATCATTTCCTGTCGCAACAACACCTAAAACTCTTCCACCGTTTGTGAGAACATCCTCACCATCAAGCTTTGTACCAGCATGGAATACAAAATAATCATCCTTGCCGTCAAAGTTCTCTAATCCACTAATCTTAAAGCCCTTCTCATAATGCTCTGGATAGCCGTCTGATGCTAAAACTACACATACAGCTGCATTATCCTCAAACTGAAGGTCAATTTTGTCTAATGTGCCATCGATACAAGCCTCAAAAACTTCTACGATATCATTCTTCATACGTGGAAGCACTACCTGTGTCTCTGGGTCTCCAAAACGAGCATTGTACTCTAACACTCTTGGACCATTCTCTGTAAGCATAAGTCCAAAGAAAATAATTCCCTTAAACTCTCTGCCTTCAGCCTTCATAGCATCTACAGTCGCCTGATAGATGTATTTCTGGCAGAATTCATCGATTTCTTCTGTATAGAATGGGCTTGGGGAGAATGTTCCCATACCGCCTGTATTTAATCCCTGATCTCCGTCCATGGCACGTTTGTGGTCCTGAGCGGATGTCATGATCTTAATTGTATTGCCATCTACGAAGCTTAAAACAGATACTTCTCGACCTGTCATAAATTCTTCGATAACCATCTGGTTTCCGGCACTGCCGAAAGCTTTATCCATCATAATGGATTTTACGCCTTCTTTTGCTTCTTCTAATGTATTGCAGATGAGTACACCTTTACCAAGAGCAAGACCGTCTGCTTTTAATACGATTGGGAAACTTGCTGTTTCAAGATAAGCCAGTGCTTTTTCTGCATCATCAAAGTTTTCATATGCAGCTGTTGGAATGTTGTATTTTTTCATTAAATCTTTAGAGAAAGCTTTACTTCCTTCAAGGATTGCCGCATTTTTGCGAGGTCCAAAGATACGAAGTCCTCTTTCTTCAAATACATCTACAACACCGCCAACCAATGGATCATCCATACCGATGACTGTAAGATCGATTTCTTTTTCCTGAGCGAAATCTGCTAATTTTTCAAATTCCATAGCGCCGATTGCAACACATTCTGCAACTTCAGCCACACCGGCATTCCCTGGTGCACAGTAGATTTTGTCTACTTTTTTGCTCTGTGCAATTTTCCAGCAAAGTGCGTGTTCTCTACCGCCGCTTCCTACTACTAAAATTTTCATATTCGTATTCCTTTAAATTTTTCCGTTTGCAATCATGTCAATGGCACGTGGTAAGATTACCCACTCTGCCTGTTCCATAACACGTCTCTGAAGCACTTCCGGTGTATCTCCTGCTTCAATGTCCACTGCCTTCTGCAAAATGATTGGGCCTGTATCCATACCGCAGTCAACAAAGTGAACTGTCGCTCCGGTTACTTTCACACCACGTGCAAGGGCTGCTTCATGTACTTTCAGTCCATAGTACCCTACTCCACAGAAAGATGGAATGAGAGATGGGTGAACATTAATGATCTTATTAGGAAATTCCTTCACAAGCATTTCCGGAATTGCCACAAGGTAACCTGCAAGTACTACAAGGTCAACACCTGCTTTTTTCAGTGTTTCTGTCAGCGCCACATGGAAATCGTCTCTTGTTGCATATTCCTTTGGAGAAATACACATAGAAGCGATTCCTGCATTCTTTGCACGTTCTAATGCATATGCATTTTTATTGTTACTGATTACAAGGCTGATCTCTGCGTTTGTAATCTTTCCTTCATTTACTGCATCAATGATTGCCTGTAAATTAGTTCCGCCACCGGATACTAATACCGCTACTTTTAGCATAAAGTAACTCCTTTTTCACCTGCTTCAACTTTACCTACGATATAAGCATCTTCGCCAGCAGCTTTCATAGCTTCCATAGCTTTTTCTACGTCTGCAGGATCTAATGCAAGAATCATACCAAGACCCATGTTGTATGTATTGTACATCATTTCTTCAGCGATATCGCCATCTTCCTGAAGCATTTTGAAGATTGGTGGGATTGGGTAGCTGTCTTTTTCTACAACTGCACGAACACCTTCCGGAAGCATTCTTGGAATATTTTCGTAGAAACCGCCACCTGTGATATGGCTGCAGCCTTTGATTGTAACACCAGCATCTTTTACTGCTTTTAATGCTTTTACATAAATTTTTGTAGGAGCGATTAAAGCTTCGCCAAGTGTTTTTCCAAGGCATTCATAATATGTATTTAAGTTTTCTTCTGTCATAGAGAACACTTTACGTACTAAAGAGAAACCGTTGCTGTGTACACCTGAAGATGCCATACCAACTAATACATCACCTGGCTTAATGTTTGCGCCTGTGATTAAATCTTTTTCATCAACAACACCTACTGCAAAACCCGCAAGGTCATATTCATCAATTGGGTAGAAACCTG
>JBGVNF010000073.1:0-2714 GCA_045125245.1 Lachnospiraceae bacterium | reverse complement strand
AAAATTTCTTCGTATTTTTCCAAAGTGTAATACAATATTCAGACTACGTCAATATTCGTTTTTCAGAGTCGCTTATTAAACCTTACTGCTTTTTTACATTGTATCTGCTCTTGCCATTTGCTCAAGGATAGGACTTTGTGCTCCGCATCCCTGACCTAATGGCAAGATGCAGATTTTATTTATAATCAAGCCAGTAAGGTTCTTTTTGTGCTATTGCACCTCTCTATAAATGATTAAGCTGTGTTCTTATGCACGCTGTTTTTTTTGCAGTTAATCCCGGTATCGTTGCCCTGATTCTGTCAATGTAAGACCTGCTTTGATTGTAGTGTTCAGATACAACCTCATACAAAGGGATATTTGTTACATTTATATCGTCAGTTCCGGTGCGTTTTAATAAACGCTGTTCTCTGCTGTAGCGAACCAATTCAATGATTTTTTCACGTCCATGATTGCGCTCATAACATCTTAGCTTACTCATACGGTCTGCTCCTGTTTGGCTCCACCCCATAGGACGGGAACTCATACGGTCAGACAGGATATGGCTTACATGCCCCTCTGCACTGCAGCCGCTTAATAATTCACTGTGATAACTCCGCATTACGGCTGCCCAGTTCCCCAGCGCATATTTTTGTAACTCTATGATTGCTTCCTGATTGTTTGCTGATGCACGCATTCTTTCTGTATACTCTTCAAACTCTTTTCGTTGTTTCTTATGGATAAAACGATACAGATTTTCTTTTGCGATTTCTGCTTCATCCAACATCTGATTTGCTGCCCGGTTGATATATTTTGTCATATGATATTTATCTATACAGTAAAGACTACGATCAACATATGATATAGCACTTTTTATCCAATTCCCCCCGTCACCAAGGACAAACACATGCTGCAGTTCATCAGAATCGTAATTCTTTTCAATAAATTCCTGAACCTCTTCCCAAAATTTTTGTACACCTTTGCTGTCTTCGTAGAGCCCGCTAAAATAATACGTGTTTATAAGTTCTTTCCGTCCTTTTACTTTGGGATTTTCCTGCTTATACTCATAAATATAAGCCAAACGGCTTATAAAACCTTTATTCTCTTTACTCCAGCGCCCGTGTTGTTCCGATATATGATCCTCATCCGCTTCAATGAAGAGATACCTGCACTTTTTCTTGTTTTCAGATTCTTTCACGGGGAGTACTTCCGTCAAACCATGAACCTTATTCATCACTGTTGTTTTTGTAATCTCTGATTTTGACGGGATAACCTTTGCTGCTTCTTCGTAACTGGTCTTTAAGGCTTCGGTCAGGATAGCTGTCTCTGCAGCCTCACTAAACCTTTCATGTGCTTCCAAACCAAGTATATCTTCTAAAAGATAATGATAATCATTGTTTTGACCACGCCTTTTAAAGTAGGTGCTGTCAAAAATAACATCTCCGACAGATGTAATTAATGTGCGCTTATCATGACGGCATATGTTATATTTGGATTTACGCCAGGCATCATTGCATAATTTCTCGTTCATTTCTGACAAAACCATACCGAGAAAGCCTGCTGAAAAATTTTCAGCAGAACACTTTACTGCTGTTTCAAGACTATAGAAATCTTTAGGATTTCCCAAAAATTTTTCCTCAGCTTTAAGAATTTCTTTTACTAATGTCTCTATTAATGCTACAATAGACATGAGAGTAATCCTCCTTTGATATGTGATTTTTTCGACGAAACCATTATACCTTAGAATGCGATTACTCTCATCTTTTATTTTTTTTAATCAACTCACATTTTCTTTACACCATTATATGCTTCAAGTAGTTCACTACTAACATTAAACTTTTCAGAAAAAAACATTCTTTCACCTCCATATTTTTACCACATTTAAAGCAAACACTTTATTTTAACTTGTATGTTCTATTACTATTTCCACCAATAGCTTCAATCTCTTTCATATCACTTAACAAAGCTCTTGTTCTTGCAGGACTCAAGCCAATATATTCAGCTATATCGCTTGTTTTGGATTCTCCGTTCTGCTCAAGGTAATGTTTAATCTTTTCAATATTTTCCATCGTTTTTTTCGCTTGTTTTTTATCGCTTGCTTTCTTCGCTTGTTTTTTATCGCTTGTTTTCTTCGCTTGTTTTTTTACAAAAGAAAGCGACAGTACCGTTCTATCCGGGTCAAATCTCTCCTCAATCACCGGCTCTTCCCAACCTTCATCTGCCCATACATTAAAGATGTTCGGCACACCACTTCCTGCACGTTCACCGATATTGATAAGATTGAACATTTTCATAAGAGCCTTGTTTCGTGGATCGGATTCGCCACCAAGACGCATCTGCTTTTTACCCGTTCTGACATAACCCGGATTTGCTAAAACCAGCTTGTCCGGTTCCTTACGGATAACAACACCGCGCAATCCGTGATAATCTGCATTAATCAGGCAGTTTGCCAAGGCCTCACGAAGCGCTTTGTGTACCGGAGTATCATCAACACGCTCACCGCCGACCATTTTAAAAGGCACTTTAATGTCTTTGATAATTTTGTTATAAACTCTAAAATAGAAGTCGCACACATTTCCGGACCATTCACCGGAACTTGATTGCAATCTATCGCTCCAACGAGTGGTAGGGTCCAATTCTTCTCTGTAATCCAAGAAATACTCCGGGAAGTGTCGCACAATGTTGTACTCATCACCAAACATCAGCATACCTGCTGCCGTAGGATGCAACTTTCCATC
>JBGVNF010000072.1:0-2207 GCA_045125245.1 Lachnospiraceae bacterium | reverse complement strand
TTCTTAAAAATCAAATGCAGATTACGGAAAATCATGGCCATAACCGAAAGAAGAATAATCGTTGTGATACCGAACAGCAGAAAATAGGTCATATCAATATTTCCGTTAACAACAGGTGCATTCACTTCAAAGCCGTATACCTCAAGGTTTGCGCCACAGCATTCCTTTGCATCGAAGCCGACAAAGTATTTAACCCAGCTTGGAGCTGCCGCCGAGCAGATGGTCGCAGAAAGCATAAGAGCTGCCCCAACCCAATGGAATACCTCTAAAATTTTTGTAATAACCTTTCCAAGTTTGTTAATACCTTTCATTACTCATACCTCCTGAGTGATTTGTTGGCATAAGTATAACACGATTCTTAATGTTTGTCAATTACTTTTTAATGTTACGCGTTAAATTATATATATTTCACATTAACAAAACCCTCGCTCTTGCGGAACGAGGGTTTTGTTTTACTGTATATCGCTATTAGTCCAAAAAGAAGTGCATCAGAAAACTAATCAATACGCAAACAGCAAATGTTACCGCAGCACTACCAATAACCAAAAGAATCTTCTGATATGACCGCTTGCCGATTTCTCGTTGCTTTTGTATATCATCCAACAGCTTTCCTTCAGAAAATGCGACAATTTCTTTATAGGTTTGAACATCATTATCTTTTTTTACCTTTTCAACCTTAAAGGCAAAGTACAGAGAGATTGCCCAAATGATTCCCCAAGGAATGAATGCCCAAACACCGAGCCACATAAACAGCGGTACAGCAGAAACGGCGGTTGCAACTAGCATTAGGGTATAGGTTCTTCCATAGCGTTTCATCTTAATAATTTCTGCTTCTTTGATCTCTTTTTTCATTATTTCAATATCTCCTTTCACTAATTGGTCAAGTGAGATACCAAATAATGAACCGAGCAAAAGAAGACTATGAATATCGGGGTAGGTTTTTCCATTCTCCCAATTTGAAACGCTCTGCCGTGTTACATATATCTTTTCGGCAAGTTCCTCCTGAGAAAGATTCATTTCCGTCCGATATTTCTTGATCTGCTCATTCAGTTCCATATATAAGCCTCCATTCTGCCGTGATTTGCTCACCGACCTGCCATCAGTATAAGTCGATCTTCGTTCTTTCGTCTATCAAATGCCTTTTCCATTTGCTCAAATCACGATGCAAAAGGGATTTTACATAGCTACAAATTGGAATTTATCGCTTCATCTTTCATTCTATCTTATATACACATGCACTTTCCTTTCTGTCCCCGATATCCATTATGAAAAAAAAGCCAATACACGCCATCATAATAACAATGCTACTTATCAAATTTTGATTCACAACAACAATATCACTAAGTGAATTAATCAAGCTATGCAATATCACACATAAAAATGTACTGCGGCCTCTTATATACAACCCACCTATCAAAAACGTTATAGCTAATGTTGACAGCGTATGTAATAAAATGTTTGTTCTAAGTTGTTGATATGTGCCAAGC
This sequence comes from Lachnospiraceae bacterium, assembly GCA_045125245.1. GTDB lineage: Bacteria > Bacillota > Clostridia > Lachnospirales > Lachnospiraceae > SVEL01. Next base: position 720 of record JBGVNF010000072.1, on the reverse strand, counting down.
ATTAAAAACAGTGGTAAATGCCACAGTTGCCATACAATTCCCACCTTAAGAACTACCCAAAATCTCCTTTGTTCATTAATCTGTAGTTCTCTTTTTAGCCAAAATCCTCTCCATCCAATTTCTTCCATTCCGCCAATTATTAAAAACATAGGAATAAGAATAACCAAATTTACAAAAGAACTCACAATTTCACCACTCCAGACAAAGTAGGGCAGTAGCTGTAGTACAGATACTGCTATTAATCCAATCACCCAATCGCTTTTATGAGACGGTAGCCTAAAAATTCCTTTGATTATTTCTTTATATTTCTTTTTTTCATAAGTCCTCTCAACAAATATCGCTGAAATTGCTGGAGATATTACCCCTAAAACATATAGTATCAACATCCACGTGTATGTGTTAAAGTTTACATTTTGAGCTCTAGAATAAAACGCAACACATCCCCATGACAAATATGTAATACAGAAACATATTATCAAATATCTTACTATTGCATTTTTTGTGATACTCTTTTTCATTACAATTATACCTCTACTATATGGAATTACTTTTGTATTCTGACATCTTTACAAATTGGAGTTTGACGGATTAGATGTCATTAACTATTGCAGTTAAGCTATCAAAGTCCACGAATTCCACTTTCTTATTATATGTTTCAATCATAGCCTTTACCTCTGCAGTTTTTTTCTCTTCTGGCAACCCGACTGCTTTTCTATATAA
>JBGVNF010000071.1:0-13425 GCA_045125245.1 Lachnospiraceae bacterium | reverse complement strand
AGGTTTTAGATTTCGAAGCTTACCAATATCTTCGATTTTATTAATATATGATTCGTACATAAAAGACCTCCATGAAATAAAAGTAGTAATAATAGTAAATACCTATCATGGAGGTGCATTTGAAAAATAAAACTGCTTGTGTAAGCAGCCTAAAGATGATATTCTTTTCATAGGCAGTTGTTGGGACTAAGCCCGTGTGTGAAGTTTGTTATTGGTCGCACTTTAACAATACTATCTTGGGACAATCCTGTCACTGCCTTTTTTAAAAAAAGTAAAAAACTGCGCCACAGCCTTGGCAGGCCATCGCGCAGCGATTTTGTTCACTTCAAGTTTATATAACTCATTATAAAGTGCCATGCATACTTGTACAACACTTTTTTTCGACGCACTGCAGCCCCTCCACAAAAAAATGCTCTATATCAGCCTCTTAAGCTGATATAGAGCATCTCTTTTATAATTTCAATATAAGATTTTCAATCTCACATCCAAACTCGGCCTATTTTTAGTCCTCGCTTACCTGTGCAAGCTTAGCCGCCTGGTCTGCTGCTATAAGCGCATCGATAATCTCCTGAATGTCACCATTCATAATCTGATCAATCTTGTATAATGTAAGCTTAATTCTATGGTCTGTTACACGTCCCTGTGGGAAGTTGTATGTTCTAATCTTCTCTGAACGGTCACCAGTACCAATCTGGCTTCTTCTAGCCTCTGCCTCTGCGTCGTGTGCCTTCTGAAGCTCTAAATCGTAAAGCTTCGCTCTAAGGAGTGCAAATGCTTTTTCTCTATTCTGAATCTGAGACTTTTCTGTCTGGCTATAGATTACGATACCTGTTGGGTAATGTGTAAGTCTAACAGCTGAGTCTGTTGTATTGACACACTGTCCACCGTTTCCTGAAGCACGCATAACGTCGATACGGATATCCTTTTCATCAATCTTGATATCTACTTCTTCTGCCTCTGGGATAACAGCTACTGTAGCTGTTGATGTATGGATACGTCCGCCTGACTCTGTCTCAGGTACACGCTGTACTCTATGAACACCACTCTCATACTTAAGCACTGAGTATGCTCCCTTACCCTTAACCATGAATTCTACTTCCTTCATACCACCGATACCTGTATCATCCATGTTAATAAGTTCAATCTTCCATCTATTAGCTTCTGCGTAATGACAGTACATACGATAAAGCTCAGCTGCAAAAAGCGCTGCTTCATCTCCACCTGCACCTGCACGAATTTCTACTACGATATTCTTATCATCATTAGGGTCCTTTGGAAGAAGAAGAATCTTCATCTCCTGCTCAAGCTCCTCGATACGCCCCTTTGCATCATTTAACTCTTCCTTTGCAAGCTCTCTCATATCGTCATCACTTTCATTCTCAAGAATAGCAAGTGAATCCTCTACATCCTGCTTTGCCTGCTTGTAAGCCTTGTATGCTTCTACGATAGGCGCAAGGTCATTTTGCTCCTTCATAAGCTTTCTAAACTTCTGCTGGTCATTTACTACCGCAGGATCATTTAATTCTTTTAATACTTCTTCAAATCTTACTAAAATATCATCCAACTTATCAAACATTTTATTATCCTTTCCTTCTGACATAATTCTTACGGCATAACCTATAGGTATTAAGTATAAATTATCTAACTCTTAATTCCTATGCATACTCTATCAAGACCTGCCAAATCCTTAATTATCTCTATATCTATAAATCCATTTTCCACCATAATATTTCTTAAATCTTCTCCCTGATCACATCCTATCTCGTAAATAAGATAACCACCCGATTTTAAGAAATCTAGTGAAGCTCTAGTAATGGCTCTATAGAACTTAAGCCCATCTTCGTCACCATCTAGTGCAAGACGTGGCTCATGTTCTTTTACCTCTACCATCAAGTCTTCTATATCAAGACTTTTTATATATGGCGGATTCGAAACTATAATATCATACTTATTACAATTTTTACTAGTACTATCTTCATATATTTTTTTAAAAAGATTACTTTCTATGAAAGTAACATTTGACGCGCCAAGATTTTTTGCATTTTCTCTAGCTACTTCCAATGCCTTAGGCGATATATCAACTGCTGTCACATCCACATTTTTAAGCTTTGCGATACTTATAGCAATGCATCCAGAACCGGTACACATATCAAGCACCTTGTCGCCATCCTTCATAACTGACAATGCCTTTTCCACAAGCACCTCTGTATCCTGTCTAGGAATAAGAACATTCTCATTTACATTAAAGGTCATTCCCATAAAATCCTGTGTCTTAGTAATATGCTGCAAAGGAATATGATTCGCTCTTATTTCTATAGCATCCAGATAGTCATTGTAAAGCTTTTCATCCACGCACTCATCAGTGGAATTCATAAAATATTTATGACGTGGCATTTTAAAAATATGTTCAAACAAAAGCCAAGCATCATTTTTACTATCTGCTATATTTTGTGACGCCAGTTTTTCCTCACCAGCCAGCAAAATTTCTCTATACTTCATATTTTACTCTCCAGCCGGGATATCATTTGCCATAGTACCATCTGTCTTACTATTATCTACTGAGTTCTCTCCAAAATTGTCTACAAGATACTTCTTCCAGTCAAATATAGCCTCCACTGAAGCGATACCAACCTCTATCATATCATCCTCAGGCTCAATAGTTGTAAGCTGCTGCAACCACATACCAGGCTTGCTTAAAAGTCCAATAATCTTGCCATCACTATTACCTGCAAGACGTAATATTTCAAATGAAATACCTGCTATCACAGGAATAAGCGCAAGACGAACAACAAGCTTAAGCCATCCTGTAGAAGCCTCTGGGATAATAGCCGACACTATAATAAAGCTTATAATACTTATAACTACAACAAATAATAAAAAGCTTGTACCACATCTTTTGTGAAGTCTTGAGCTCTTCTTCACATTTTCAAGATTAAGATCCATACCATGTTCAATGCAATTTATACACTTGTGCTCAGCACCGTGATACATAAAAGTTCGCTGTATATCCTTCATCTTAGATATAAGCACAAGATACAATATAAATATAGAAATTCTAGCAAAACCTTCAAAAATAGCAATTACCGTATTAGACTCTATACCTACAATCTTTCTAAAAAACTCGCCTATCAAAAACGGAAGTACAATAAATAAGCCAACAGAAAATAAAACCGAAAAGCACACTGTAAGCCCCATAAGGAAGCTTTCAAGCTTAGGATTAATTTCCTTCTTTTCACTCTTCTCATCAGAAGCATTTTCCTTTATATTTTCTTCCTCTTCATCATCAAAAAACTCCGCAGAATAAGTCAAAGTCTTTATACCTATCGACAAAGATTCCGCAAACTTAAAAACACCTCTTATAAAAGGTACATTCAAAAACTTATACTTCTCAGTAAGTCCCACATGTTCCTTCACATCTATAATAATCTCTTTATCTGGCTTTCTAACTGCTACAGCATATTTCCCGCCATTACGCATCATAATGCCTTCAAGCACAGCCTGTCCGCCAATTCCCGACGATTTCATACCACAAATCCTCTCTATAATATTTATATATTATTATTAATTACTCAATTATACCTTCGCAATATCATAAACCTTCATTCGTCATATTATACGATTTTATAATATGACGCAGCAAACTTATCTATAGGTACCATATGATGTTAAAAAGGTCGGGAATTAAATTCTCGACCTTATCAATAATCCTATTAGTTGTCAGACTTAACGCCATACTTACGATTGAACATTTCAATACGTCCTCTAGCCTGTGCAGCCTTCTGCTGACCTGTGTAGAATGAATGGCACTTAGAACAGATTTCTACGTGGATGCCTTCCTTTGTAGAACCTGTAACGAACTCGTTACCACAGTTACATACTACCTTAGCCTGATAATACTCTGGATGGATTCCTTCCTTCATAATTTCACCTCATACTTCCTGCAAAATTGGACTTTACCAATTCCGTCTTTTTTTATTTTATGTGTACATAAACACATAATGCAACCTAATAAGTCTATCATATACCTAAAATATATGCAAGACATTTTTAAACAAGTTTTGTCTTTTTAACCATATTGCAAAATTCATCATTGTTCTTAGTTTTAGCGAATAAATCAATAATTCTTTCCACTGCTTCATCGGCCTTCATAGAATTAATGGCCTTTCTCATTATATCTACAGCTTCCTGCTCAGTTTCATCAAGAAGTAAATCTTCACGGCGTGTGCCTGATTTAACAATATCAATAGCTGGGAATACTCTCTTTTCTGAAAGCTTTCTATCAAGGATAAGCTCCATATTACCTGTTCCCTTAAATTCTTCGTAAACTACATCATCCATTCTGCTTCCTGTGTCTACAAGGGCTGTTGCAAGAATTGTAAGACTTCCGCCCTCTCTCATATTTCTAGCTGCACCAAAAAATCTCTTTGGCATATGTAATGCAGCTGGATCAAGACCGCCTGATAATGTTCTACCACTAGCTGGTACTACAAGATTGTACGCTCTAGCAAGACGAGTGATACTATCAAGGAGGATTATAACGTCCTTTCCATGCTCTACAAGTCTCTTAGCTCTCTCTATAACCATCTCTGATACTCTCTTGTGATGATCTGGAAGTTCATCAAATGTAGAATAGATAACTTCCACATTGTTACCTTCTATAGCTTCCTTAATATCTGTAACCTCTTCTGGACGCTCATCAATAAGAAGAATTATCATGTGCATCTCTGGATTATTCTGTGTAACACTCTTAGCTACTTCCTTAAGAAGTGTTGTCTTACCTGCCTTTGGTGGCGAAACAATCATACCTCTCTGTCCCTTACCAATTGGTGAAACCACATCTACTATACGCATTGCAGTGTTATGCTTTTCTGTTTCAAGTCTTATTCTCTCATTTGGGAATATAGGTGTTAAATCTTCAAATGCCTTTCTAAGCTTAGCCTGTCCCAATGAAAATCCATTAACCTGCTCTATATATAAAAGCGCTGCAAATTTCTCAGTAGCCATTCTTATCTTAACTCTACCAGTGATAATATCTCCTGTCTTTAAGTTATATCTTCTAATCTGCGCTGGTGCCACGTAGATATCATTATCACCAGGCATATAATTCTCGCATCTAATAAATCCAAAACCTTCTGGCATAATCTCAAGGATACCTCGAGTCTTTTGTCCGCTGTCTAAGGTTTCGTCATATATATCCGCCTGGAGTCTTCTCGTCTCCTCCTCAGGTGTCAAGCTTCCATCAAGTGGTACATCTGGGCAAACAGGTGAAATATATATCTTTCCTGGAATTTCATTTCTAACCTGTGCTTTTCCCTGTACTTTGTCAAACTCTTCTCTTTTCTGGTAAGAAGCAGCACTCTCTTCCCTTCTCTGATATGGATTAGGTCGCTCTGTTTCCTCTCTTCTCTGGTACGGATTTGGTCTCTCTATTTCTTCTCTTCTCTGATACGGATTTGGTCTCTCTGTTTCTTCTCTCTTTGTATATGTAGCAGGTTTTTCTGAAACAACTGGTGTCTCACTAGAGGAATCTTTACTTCCACACTCTATAATCTTAGTTATAAGGGCTTCCTTTCTCATAGTTGTGACACTTTTGATACCATTGGCTTTAGCTATTTCACGCAACTCTACCATTGGTAATGACTGCAATTTCTCTCTCACGTTCTGCACTTCCTTTCAAAACTTTAATGACAATGTCCTAATATTATTAAATTAAAATAATTTATGGGGGGTTATTTCGAAAATTTGATTGTCGAATACTTCTAACAGTATACAATATATTGGATAAAATTGATAGTACTATTTTTCCAAAATTTATGATAAAATACTTAAACCCAATCTCAGTTGAAACATAGCTACGATTAAACCTACAGGAGGGCCGTTTTATGTATATTAATGATTTTAGTACATATTTAAAAAATCGCTTCGGCAAAAAAATATATAAAATATCTCTCGATGCTGGTATGACTTGTCCAAACAGGGACGGTACCATAGACACTAGAGGCTGTATCTTCTGCTCAGAAGGTGGTTCTGGGGATTTTGCATCATCAAATAGGCTTTCTATTACAGATCAGATAACAGAAGGCAAAAATCGCGTGTGCAGAAAGATAAAAGATACTCAAGGCACTGGTCAGTATATTGCTTATTTCCAAGCATATACCAATACATATGCTCCTATAGAGAGGCTTCGTAAAATATATACGGAAGCTGCTGCCAATGATGATATTGCAGCTATAAGCATTGCCACAAGGCCTGATTGCATAGATGAAGAAATAATGTCACTTATATATGAAATTCATCTTATAAAGCCAGTGTTTATAGAGCTTGGATTACAAACCACCAAGGAAGCTTCATATAAATATATCCGACGTGGCTATGACAATTTTATTTTTGAAAATGCTATAAAGCTTATCAAAAAATATAACGATAAAATAAATACCAAAGCAAATCATATTCACATAATAGTTCACACCATTATAGGACTTCCTGGTGAAACATATGAAGATATGGTTAATACGATTCGTTACGTAAATAATTTTCCAATTCACGGAATCAAGCTACAGCTCCTTCACATTTTAAAAAATACTGATTTAGCTATAGAGTATGAAAAAAATCCATTTAAGGTCTTGTCATTAGAGGAATATACTGATATTCTTATAAAGCTGTTAACAAATATAAGACCTGATATCGTCATTCATAGAATGACTGGAGACGGTCCTAAAAATATACTTATTGCACCTGAATGGAGCAAAAACAAACGAAATGTCCTAAATTATATTAACAGACAGCTCTCTATCCAAAATGTGATTCAGGGAGCCGCTTACCTACAGGATAAAGGAGAATAAAATTATGTCACTAGAACCTTTAACTCTATATAAGCTTATGACCTTGTATATGCTAAACAAGGTAAATTTCCCTTTGACTGATGCTCAGATTTCTGACTTCTTTTTAAACAAGGAATATACTACTTACTTTTCTTTTAGACAGGTAATCTCAGAGCTTATCGAAACAAATCTTATAAGCTGTGAAACTGTAAGAAACGCATCCTACTACAAAATCAGCGATGACGGAATAGAAACCATTGAACTTTTCACAAGTAAAATCCCTGTCGCTATTATAGATGATATGGATATATTTATTTTAGAAAATAAATATGAACTTAGAAATGAAGTAGGTACCCTCTCCGATTACTACAAATCAACTAATCAGGATTATGTAGTAAACTGTCAGATTAAGGAAGGTCCAAACACTCTTATCGATATTAATATTTCCGTACCTTCTGAAGATGTTGCCGAAACTATGTGTAACAATTGGAAAGGTGCCAGCCAGGAGTTATACGGAACAATTATGAAGACCCTGATGAAAGAAAAACATTAATTATTACTTAAAAAGGATAGAATCACTTTCGATTCTATCCTTTGTTATTACTATTCTTCAGTATATCCCACAAGCTCATCAACCAACTGCCAAATTTCATCTCTTCCCTGCTTAGTCTGTGCTGAGAAAGGAATTACGATTGTTCCCGGCTTAACCTGAAGCTTATTCTTTATAACCTTAATATGCTTTTGCACCTGACTTCTATTTATCTTATCAAGCTTTGTAGCTATTATGATAGGTTCATATCCGTTGTTCACTATCCAGTCGTACATATCCTTATCATTATTGCCCGGCTCATGGCGAATATCAATAAGTAAGAACACTGCTTTAAGCATAGGAGACGTCTTAAGATATCCCTCTATCATCTTACCCCATTTAGCCTGCACTTCCTTTGATACCTTTGCAAATCCGTATCCTGGCAAATCCACTAGATACATAAAATTGTTGATATTATAAAAATTAATTGTCTGTGTCTTTCCAGGCTCTGATGAAGTTCTGGCAAATGATTTTCTATTTAAAAGTCCATTAATAAGTGATGATTTACCTACATTTGACTTTCCTGCAAATGCTATCTCTGGCTTATCATTCTCTGGCAATGTGCTTGTAATACCGCATACTGTCTCCAATTCAAGGCTTCTTATCTTCATATTTTTCTCTCCTTGTATTTTTTTCTAGGTGAATAATAACATACTTTCAAAAAAATTTCATCAACATTCCATATTTTCTCTAAGACCTAACAAAATTTTTTTCTCAAGCCTGCTTACCTGCACCTGACTAATCCCCAAATTTTCAGCTACCTGTGATTGTGTTTTATCTAGAAAATATCTCATCTCTATTATTAGTTTTTCTTTATCTGTTAGCTTCTCCAACAAACTTTTTAGGACAATTCTATTGACTAGCTCTTCATTATAGCTTTTATCTGCCACCTGATCCCCCACACAAACTTCATTTCCATCATTTTCATATACAACCCTATTAATAGACTCCACTTCTCTGTTAGCCTCCAAGGTCAATACCACATCCTCCCTAGACATTTGAGCGCGGGATGCTATCTCCTCTATAGTAGGCTCCCTTCCCAGCATGCCTACCAATTCTGCCTCCACATTCCTAATTCGCCATCCATTTTCCTTTACCAGACGCGATACCTTAACCATTCCATCATCCCTGATAAAACGCTTTATTTCTCCCATAATCATAGGAACTGCATAAGTGGAAAATTTAACATCATAATTCAAATCAAATTTATCAATGGCTTTTAATATTCCTATACAACCTATCTGAAATAAATCCTCTGCCTCATACCCTCTCCCTACAAATCTTCTTACTATACTCCATATTAAACCTGTATTTTCAAAAACCAATTTATCTCTCGCTTCCTTATCTCCCATGTGCGCAAGTTTTATTAGTTCTAAATTATCCATAATACATTTTATTTATCCCCTCCCACAATTTTCTTAATCATTCGTACTTCTGTCCCCTCCCCCACTTTAGAATCAATATGTACCTCATCCATGAATATCTCCATAAATGTAAAGCCCATTCCTGAACGCTCTTCTTCTGGCTTTGTAGTATAAAGTGGTTCTCTTGCTTCTTTTATATTTGCTATTCCCACTCCTTCATCCTTCACCGATATTTCTATGGACTTTTCTTTTATAATTCCTTCTAAATAAATGATTCCTTCTCTATCTTCATAGCCATGAACTATGGCATTTGTAACCGCCTCTGAAACTGCAGTCTTTACATCGTTTATTTCCTCTAAAGTAGGATTTAATCTAACCATAAATGTTGCAATGGCAATTCTCGCCAATCCCTCATTCTCAGGCTTACAACTCATTTCAATTTTTAATATATCTTCCATGCTAACCTCCTGCATAATTATTTATAAAAGCTTATATAAGCCTGATACATTAATGATTCGTTCCACATTATCTTTCACGCCAGTAAGAATTATCTTACCGCCAAGTGGCTTTATAAGCTTATGTCTTCCCATTATCATTCCTATCCCCGAGCTATCCATAAATTTTGTATTTGTAAAATCAAATTCTACATTTTTTACCCTGCCACTATAGATATGCAAATCAGCTTCTTTTCTTATGCTCACCGTATTACAATGATCAACCTCATTAGGCAAAATCACTTTTAAAGTTTCATTATCAATCTCATATTCCACCTGTTCCATACTTTCATCTCCTTTTTTGATAATATAAAAGAGAATCCCTGTTTAGAGATTCTCTTCATAAGTACTTTATTTATCTTTTCTGACCCTTGGCCCAACCTGCATACTCGCTATCTGGTGCAAGCTCAATAACCTTTTCAAAGCATGCTACAGATTTTTCATTGTTAACGCCACCGTTTTGTGCTTTATAACATTTTCCCATATTGTACCATAATCCTACATTATCTGGTGCATATATAACAGCCTTTTCAAATGCTGGCACCGCAGTAGTATAATCATTACTATTAAAAGCCTTGTATGCCACATTATTGTAATGTTCACCAGCCTTTGCATAAGTTTCTGTCTTTAGGGCATTGTATGTCGCCATCATTGATTCAGATGTAAGCTTTGTAGTATCTACAGTGCTTAATACATCTGCACATCCCACCAAATCCTTCGCCACATATTTATTTGACGCTTCGATGATTATGTCATATATCTTTGTGTCGACCTTTTGGTTATTCGCCTCTTGCAATGCGTTCTGTAACTGTGTTTTCTCATTAGTAAGATTTTGTATCTGACGCTCAAGCTCCGATACACTTATATTAAGCATAGCCACCTTGTCCTGATAGCTATTTATCTTATCCTTGTAATCCTTATCTACGTCGCTATTCTTAGCAGGTGTAACGATAAAAAATACAAGTGCTGCTCCTATAACAATTCCTACTACTATATTTATAAATGTAAGCAAACCATAATTGACATCTTTATATGCATTTTTCGGTATGATTACATCATTGCCACTTAGTTCTTCTCTGTCGTTATTCTGAACGATAACTTTTGGCTGTTTCTTTAAAGGTCTAGTCTTACCCTTTGCCTTAGCTTTTTCCTGCTTAATTTTATTTATCTCATCAATATACTTTAATGTAAGTGTATTATTTACATCTATAAGAATTGATTTATTAAGTATCTTAAGCGCTCTATCATACTCGCCATCCTTCATATAAAGTAATGCTAAAAGCTGCTGTGCCTTAAGGAAATTTGTATTCATGCTAAGTATCTTCTTAAGCTGAATAACAGCCATATCTGTGCTTCCCTGTCTAGCCGCTTCCAATGCAATGTTATATTTCTTTATAGACTGATTCATAAGATTAAGCTTGTTAGGATTTGACTGCACTGCTTTCAAATATACATCAGCCACATTCTTCTCAGACTTAATGTTCTTACTGATTACCCATTCAGCAAATGCAGCTACACACTCGCCCATTTCAAAATATACAAGTCCTAAAAGATTTCTTGCATTAACATTTCTCTTATCTATTCTTACGCTTCTTCTAAGTAAATCTGCAGCTCCCGATAAATCTCTGACGCGCGCTTTAGCAAGTCCCATATTATAATATGTATTGGACATTCTCACTATTTTTTTGTATAAGGTTACATCAGTTCCACAACTATTACAAAAGTTTGTCTCTGATAAAACACTATTACACTTGTAGCATCTCATTATCTATTCTCCTTGGTTTCCTGCATCATTTCCAATAAAATATCTGTCAAATCAGTTGTATTGCTATTATATATAGCATCCTCTGCTTCATCTACTTCCAAGCTAGGATGAAATTTCTTGATTTCTTCTTCAAAATTAATCATACTTTACCTCCAAATGTGCCTTTATCTCGCCTACCATATACAAGGAACCTACACAGAACAGATAGTCCTTATCCTTTATAAGCTTCTGTCCATAATCATATGCCTCCCCTAATGTGGCAAATGTGTACACTTCCTTGCCGGACTTCTTTAGATACGCTGCCATATCCTCTACAGCGATTGCTCTAGCATTCATAATCGGTGCCACTAAAAAGCCCTTGCAATTGTCTATTTCTTCTATAAGATTCATCATCTCATAATACTCTTTTTCCTTCACAACAGTAAACAATATATAAACTCCTGCATTTTCCTTGTGCACCAGTTCATTGACATACTCCTTAAACTGAAGAACTCCATCATAATTATGAGCGCCATCAATATAAGTTCTGTCAGCCACAAGCTCCATACGTCCAGACCAGACTGTATCTTTAAGACCTTTTCCTATGGTATCTTCGTCTATATCTTTCATAATAAGCTTAGCCGCACATATTGCTAATGCTGCATTTCGTGTCTGATATTCCATTACAAATGGAACCTCAAAACGTCCGTATTTATCATAACTGTTAGCAAAACAAAAATCAATAGCTTTATTGGTTTTTGAATTAATTTTAATATCACTATTTTTGATAGAAAAACCTATAGTTCCCTTTTTTTCTACTTCATCCCTAATTATTCTATCTACGGCTTCAACTTCCCCATAATATACCACAGGAGTATTTTCTTTTATGATACCCGCCTTTTCCTTGGCAATCTGCTCTATAGTGTCTCCCAGTATCTCCATATGGTCCATACTAACTGATGTAATAACAGAAACTAATGGTTTCTCTATAATATTTGTAGCATCAAGCCTTCCACCTAAACCTACTTCAAATATTCCATACTCTACCTTTGCATCATGCAATGCTTTTATTCCAACTAAAAATATATATTCAAAAAATGTAGGGTGTTCTCCACCCTCTTTAATCACATTATCAACTACTTCTTTAACACCTAAAAAAGCCTCTAGAAATTTTTCATCACTTATATCTCTTCCGTTTATCTTTATTCGTTCATTGATTTTCACAAGATGTGGTGATGTAAACATTCCTACTGTCTTCCCTGCTGCCAAAAGAATGTTATTCATAAATGAACATGTGGAACCTTTTCCGTTTGTTCCCGCTACATGGATAACCTTTATATCTTTATCAGGATTACCCATATGTTCTAAAATTCTACGTAAATTTGTATTATCTTTATTCTTTGTAAACTTTGGTATATCAAGTAAATATTCTGTAGCTTTGCTATATGTAATATTATTTTGTACAGACATAATCCTAATTCTCACTTTCTAGCTTTGTAAAACTGCCCCTAGGAGTATATCATCTTTTACTCCTAGGGGCTAGACTATTTGTTCATATTTATTCTTTTAATCCTTCTGTAACTTCTTAGATAATATCTTATCTCCTTTTCGCAAGAATATTATCTCCGTATACTCTTCGTCTACATGTAAGGTGTGACCATCTATATTAATGATAACTCCTGGACATACCTTATCCTCTGCGATTATCTCAGCATACTTTCCTATCTCTATGCGCTTCTGAAGTTCTTCGCATATAGACCTATGCTTATATAAATCTGCTGTAAGCTCTACCTTAGTTCTGATAAGCTGCATAACCAGATTGTCATCCTTCTTTGGTTTACCCTGCATCATCTCTATGGTTTTTTCAACCTTTTCTATCTCGTGGTTTAATTCTTCTAGCTCCTTAGCCATCTTATGATATGTAGCTAATGCATCTGGCTCTATACCTACTGTAAGTTCTGTAGCTGCACCTACTTCTCCACCGATTTTTCTAGTCTTAATCTTTCTGTTAGCCTTAAGCTTTCCGCCTACGATAGTTGAAGTTTTACCAAATATATTAATATCACTAAATGCATTTACATTGCAATTTACTATAGCATCTGCCTGAACGCAATTGTTTGAATTAACGGTTGCATTCTCGATAAACAATGCGTAAACATTACCACCAGCTGATATATTAGCCTTACCTCCGCCAAGAATTCCACCGCGAACTAAGATATCCTTACCAGCTTCCACATTAGCTGCTTCTATAAGCTTATTTACAGTAATATTGCCTGTAGCTTTGACTGTAAACCCTTCTTTAATGCTTCCTAATATTTCCAAATCACCCTTAAAATCAATATTTCCTACTGATAAATCTACATCACCATTTATAGTATGGAACTGCAAAACATTAAGCTGACCCATAGATAAT
>JBGVNF010000070.1:0-2165 GCA_045125245.1 Lachnospiraceae bacterium | reverse complement strand
AAATGCTATAAAATTCCGAAATGAAAATGTAGTTTTATTCCGATATGATTACTTGTCCTCTGGGTCAACTAAATCATAATAATCTTTAGTTCGATATGAAGGTCCAACCATTTTTACTACATGCGAATGATGAAGTAGACGATCAAGTATTGCGTTAGCAAGTGTTGCATCAGAAAACACTTCACCCCATTTGCTAAATGGTTGGTTCGTAGTTATTATTGTTGAATTGTGTTCATAACGTTTAGCAATTAACTGAAAGAATAGATTTGCACCAGTTTTATCAACTGGTAGATATCCTATTTCATCAATGATTAACAGCTTATATTTAGAAAAGTGTTTTAAGCGTGCTTCTAAGCGGTTTTCATCATGAGCTTTTCTTAGTGTCTGAATTAAATCATGACATGTGATGAAATAAGTGATATTTCGCTTTCTGGCAGCTTCTATACCTAAAGCTGTAGCTAAATGAGTTTTACCTGTTCCCGGAGTTCCGTAAAATAAGATATTCTCTTTTTTATCAATAAAACGTAGTGTTGATAAATCTTTTATTTCAGCTTTATTTACGGAAGGCTGGAAGTGATAATCAAATTCATCTAGTGTTTTTATGTAAGGAAAATGAGAAACACTTACCTGTATCTGCGCAGCTCTTTGATTTCTCAAAGTTATTTCTCTATCTGAGATATGAATTAAGGAATCCAGTAAGCTGATACCTTCTTTTGAAGCCTTGGTTAAATACTCTGATAAGTAGGGTTCCACATCAGTGAAACCCAATTCATCTAGATTGTTTACTAATTGAGCATACATTTTATAATCCTCCTATGCACCGATCCATATTTAATAGATTATTTTCGACGAATGCGAGAATCTCTGCATCTGTTTTGCTACGCATAGCATCACTTTTCAAAATGTCACAGGCTGTATCTACAGTGTAATTGTACATTTTTGAACTTAATGCGTGACATACAACAAACTCATTGTTATAATAAATGTTAAGATTACCGCTATCATCAATGGTGACGGTCATTCTTTCACCTATGTAACGTGTAGGTACAGAGTATTTTCGACCTTCGAATTTAATCATGGATTCTTTATTAACTGTATACGTTTTTTCTTCTTGGCGGGAGAAGTAACTAGTTAATATATCCATAGCAGGAGAAGGAAGAAGGTACTCTTTTTCTTTTACAAACAATTCATATGGTGGCAACCCTGAGCCTTGTGAAATTTCTTGATTAACATCATACATAAAGTTGCTGATTATTATTTCAAGGTCTTCCCAAGTGTCAAATTCTTCGTTATAGACTTTTAATCGATTCATTAGTTTTGCAAGAGATTCAACTTTACCTTTAGTTTGTGGTCTATAGGCTCTGCAGGCAATAGGCGTAAAACCAACATCTTTTGCAAAGAATTCAAATCTTTGATTAAATACTGTTTTGCTAAAAGAACTTTTAGAATGGTCTACAACGGTTTTCATGTTATCAAATAGAATCTCTTTGGGGACCCCACCAAATGATTTAAATGCACTAATCATACAGTTAAAGAGTGTTTCTTGAGACCTATCTGATGTTAGCATAATAAATTTATACCGCGAGTAACCTAGCACCATAAGGAATATATTGATTTTGAAGAGTTCACCTTTTCGGTTTACTAATGTCATGTCTTCTTTCCAATCAACTTGTGCTTGAAGTCCAGGATTGGTTTCAAATCGTATAGTGGCCTTCTTAGTTTCTTGCTCCTTATGATGTTTTACAAAATCTGCTACGATACTGTATTTTCCTTCGTAGCCTTTTTCTACAATGAACTTATATGCAGCCATTGCAGTGCAACCATATGTATCAACTTTATCAATGATGACTCCTTTGAAATCATCTAGTTTTGAATGATATACACGAGAATGTTCAGCAGGAATAAGTTCGCCAGACTGTATCTTTAAATATCTATCGATAGTTCTTGGATCACAGCCAAACCGCCGAGCTAATTCGGCTTTGTTAAACATTATTGCATCCTCCTTTGATAGAAAAGATATAGCATCATTAATGTCATTCCTCATACTGGTACCTCCGTAATAAGATGACATTATTATAAAAGAAAAATGCTACTATAAAAATGCTATAATTCCTACATTTCCATTTCGGAATTTTAATACATTTTCATAGTAACATTTACAAATG
>JBGVNF010000069.1:0-2361 GCA_045125245.1 Lachnospiraceae bacterium | reverse complement strand
TATTAACTTAGAGAAAATAATAGAAAAATTACTGATAAAAATATGCTTTATTTTGTACAATATGCACTGTTGAAAAACGGTGGAAAAATATTGGAAAACTCTGTGAAAATTAATTTGAAAAAAGTGTTAATAAAATAATATAATTTTTATATTGTTTAAAACTAGTGAGTTTTCCACAGTTTTCCACAACTAAACTACAATTTTTCAATAAGTTTATTTTTAATTAACTAGCTGAAAAATAAATAATTTTTTCATAATCTACAGTTTTTTTCTTACTAATAATAAACATAATAAGATATATATAAATTAATAAATTAATATTTTATTAATGATTATTAGTTCACTTACGATTTGTGGAAAACTTAAATTTACGATATCAAAAAAACAATTACAGGTTTGCTAAATGAATAACTTTAGAAATTTCGATATCATCGTTATTGGCGCAGGTCACGCTGGAATTGAAGCTGCAGCTGCAAGCGCAAGAATGAAATGTAAAACGCTACTCTTAACTCACAATCTAGAAACTGTAGGTGAGATGTCTTGTAATCCAGCTTTTGGTGGTATTGGTAAGGGGCATCTAATCAAAGAAATTGATGCTATGGGTGGTGTTTGTCCTGATGCTATTGATAAAGCTGGTATTCAATTTAGAACCTTAAATTCCTCAAAAGGTCCTGCAGTAAGAGCAACTAGAGCTCAAACTGATCGTCACTTGTATAAAGAAGTGATGAGAAAAAATTTGTGGAGCTATGAGAATTTAACTATTTTCCAACAACCTGCTACAGAAATCATTTTTAAAGACAATACTATAAGTGGTGTAAAAACAGCTGCAGGAATTGAATTCTATTGTAATGCTGTGATCATTTGTGCTGGTACTTTCTTAAATGGATTAATTCACATTGGTCTAGAACACTATTCAGGCGGTAGAGCTGGAGATCCTGCTTCTATTAAGCTTGCTGAGAATTTAAAAGATTTAGGTTTAAAAGTAGGTAGATTAAAAACAGGTACTCCTGCACGTATTGTTGCAAGTTCAATTGATTTTTCAAAAATGATTAAGCAGGATCCTGAATATCCTCAGCCTACTTTCTCATTCTTAAATGATGAAAAGATCCATCCAAATCAAGTTCCTTGTTACATTACTCAAACTAATGAAAAGACTCATGACATTATCAGAGGTGGATTAGACAGAAGTCCTTTATATTCAGGTGTTATTCATTCTGTTGGTCCAAGATATTGCCCTTCTATTGAAGATAAAATAGTAAGATATCCAGATAGAACTTCACATCATGTATTTATTGAGCCTGAAGGATTAACATCACCTCTTGTTTATCCAAATGGTATTTCTACATCCTTACCTTTTGATGTTCAAGAAAACTTTATTAGATCTATTAAAGGTTTGGAGAATGCTATTATTGCAAGACCTGGCTATGCAATTGAATATGATTTCTATGATCCAAGAGAGTTGTCAGTATCTATGCAATCTAAAAAGGTATCAGGTTTATTCCTAGCAGGACAAATCAATGGTACTACAGGTTATGAAGAAGCAGCAGCTCAAGGTATGCTAGCTGGTATTAATGCTGGTTTATATGTTAAAGGTCAACAAGCTTGGTTCCCAAGAAGGGATGAAGCATACATTGGTGTGTTAATGGATGACTTATGTACTTTAGGTACAAAAGAGCCATATAGAATGTTTACTTCAAGAGCTGAATATAGATTGATTTTAAGAGAAGATAATGCTGACTTAAGATTAACTCCTAAAGCTAGAGAACTTGGCATTATAAGTGATGAAAGATGGCGTATTTTTGAAGATAAACAAAATCAAATTGAAAAAGAAAAGGCTCGATTAAGAGAAATTTCTGTAAAACCATCATCTCAAATGGGTAAAGATATCAATAAGATTTTAAATGCTCCTCTATCTCAGGAACAAACCTTAGAAGAAATTCTAAGAAGACCTGAAGTTAAGTTAAATAGTTTAATTGAAACTACTAATTTAGATAGAATTGCTAATACTGATCAAGCAAGAGAACAAGTAGAAATTCAAGTTAAATATCAAGGATATTTACAAAGAGAATTAGAAGATATCAAGAAGAATAAAGTAAATGAGCATACTCTATTACCATTAGATTTTGATTATAAAACTATCAGAGCTTTATCTAATGAGGTTGCTCAGAAATTAAATGAGCATAAACCAGAAACTATTGGTATGGCTTCTAGAATCTCTGGTGTTACTCCAGCGGCAATTTCTATTCTATTAGTTCACTTAAAGAAGATGAATTTATTAGGTAAAAACTAGGTTTATCTATGAAAAAAAATAATGTAGCTGACAAAGAATTAATTCTATTAAAAATAAAAAAATTAATGAGT
>JBGVNF010000068.1:0-3024 GCA_045125245.1 Lachnospiraceae bacterium | reverse complement strand
AAAGCTTGTTTTGAGGTTATGCAGGCCCTTAAACTGACAAAACCTCAAAATGATCCTGTCTACCTTTTTATGCTGAAAAAGGAACAGGAAGGAAAACCCTACAACGTAGCCAAAATGGCTGGTGTAAATAAGTTTCTCCGGATTTACTATGCTCGTGCGATGGAGCTTTATAAGTAAATCTGAGTTCATTATCATATATTTCTAAAAAATCTACAATAAGTAGGCTTATTAAAGTTACCCTTTTTTAGTTCGAAATTTCTCAAAAATCTTCTTGACAAACATTAGCAAGATTTGTTAAATTCCTTTAATCAAAAACATCTCCATTGGTTGTTCATATCCTGGAACATCTATTACTAAACCACCACAATCTTTATATCCTAATTTTCTGTAAAAATGTTGCGCTTTTTCATCAACTTGTGTAGATGTCAAAAGCATACCATATCCTTGTGACTTCATATCATTTTCCCAATGTTCCATAAGTTTCTTTCCATAACCTTTTCCTTGATAATTCCAATCAACAAATAACATTGTACAAAATGGTGTATTATCCCAAAAAAGATTATATCTTAACAATCCTATTGGCTTATTGTCATCTAACAAAACATATCCTCTTTTATCACTAATTTTATTGTTAAACTCTTTTTCCGACAAATGACTATCAAGACTATACCAAAATTCTTTATCTTCAAATTGAACATATCTAATTTCCAACATTTCTTTTACCTCGCCAAATTCAAATTTGTCGAACTGATATTATTTTCAGTTCTTCTTTTACTATACAACTTTTACCTCAATTTATCAATTCTTCTGTGTAGTCTACAGAGTCATTTACTCTGTGTACTCTTCTTTTACCCTACTCTACAGAAGTACTTCCTCTGTTGAAAAACCGTATCATATCCTATAGAAATTCCGCAATTATGGAAATCATCATCAAAAGATACCTACACCCCACCTACCGACTATCGACTTGCCAAATGACTTCTAATAATTAAAAGGATGGTAAAACTACCACCCTTTCCATACGTTCCAACGAACCTTATTTTTGATGCTCCCTACTTGTGATACGGTTCATTCCCTAGTATCCTATAGCTTCTATATATCTGCTCCAATAACACCACTCTCATTAGCTGATGTGGAAATGTCATCTTTGAAAAACTTAACTTGTAATCCGCTCTCGCCTTAACCTCATCAGAAAGACCAAGTGAACCGCCAATAATAAAAGTAATATGTCCCTTGCCTGATACTCCTATCTGATTGATTTTTTTAGATAACTCTACTGAATCTAGCATCTTACCTTCTATCTCTAGAGTAATTACGTATGAATCTTCCTTAAGATTTGATAAGATACGCTTACCTTCCTTATCGCGTATCATTCTCTCCTCTGTCTCAGATGCTCCATCGGGTGTCTTTTCATCTGCTACCTCTACGATATCTAATTTCACATATCTACTTAATCTTTTGGCATATTCATCTATTGCCATTGTAAAGTATTTCTCTTTTATTTTCCCTACTGTTAACAAAGTAATTTTCATAATCTATCCTCGCGTAATGATTTTATATAAATATTTTCAATTTTTAATCTTATTAACGCCTCTATCATATCACGAAAATACTAAATGTATATATAATTTACCATTCATATATATATTATTTTAATTTTACAGATATAGAAAACTGTGTAATCTTTTTTGTCTCATCACTATAGCCAAATGTCATCTCATAGCTACTTCCATCTTCCATATCATATCCATAGCAGATAAATCTATTATCATCATTTAAAACACCACCTGAGTGTTCTAAGTAATATGGACCAAATAAAGCTTTTACATCATCTACACTACTGTTACATGTTATTCCACTTATATTAGCAGTTTTAAAATCTTCTTCAACTATTGACATAACCCAATTATTCTTATCAGTATACTTTCTTAAATAGCTCTTGGTCTCTGTATAATAATTCTCATAGCTAGCACCACTATCATACTCAGACTTGTCCTTAAAAATTGCAATCAAATCTTCATACTTAACTTTATTTACATCAAATTTACCTGCAAATACTTCTGCATTAATAGTCATTTCTGCTATTTCCTTACACTTAGGATAAATATTAAGTGGTGTTACTTCCATTATTTCAGCAGATTTAAAAGTCGCTTTCTTTCTTGCTTTTTCTATAGCATCCACTTTATGGAGTATGATACCTGTAGTTATTTTATTAACTTTCAAATCCTCATTTATACTGAAAAACATTTTACAATGTGTATTACCTAACCAAATATCACCATATTTAAGAGTACATACCTTAGCATTATCATCATAAGTATACTCATCTGGCATACCATATATCTTATATACTTCTTCAACACTGCTGTTAATGGTAATGTTTCCTAACTGATTATTAGTATCTACTTTGTCACTAAGTGCTGTCAGGTAAAACTCTACACAACCACTTGATGATGGTAAACCATATTTATCGTAATTAGAACCTACATATTTTGATAGTATTTTCCAATCTACATTATCATCTTTGTACTCAACAACACCATCATTTTCTTCTGAATATTTTACTTTATCTCCTAAACCGATTTCATAGATTATGTCAAAACCATCATTAGAAACGTGATAAGCAATATCTTTACCTGCTATTTTATACATCAATGCACTTGGTAAGTTAGTTGTCGATGCATATTTTGTCTCAAAATCCTTTAACGCTTCTTTAAAAAACTTTTCCACAGATACTGCATCTTCCTTATTTTCTTTTGTAGTAATCTCTTCCTTTGTGCTTACCTCTTCCTTTGAAGTACTTTCTACCACTGATTGGTTTCCTTTAGTTGTTTCCTTACTCTTTGTATCATCAGAAGAACAACCACAAAGCATTAACGCTATGAGACCACAACATAATAATTTTTTCTTGCACATATTACTTTCTCCTTTTAATTCTTCATTTTGTTTTTCACAATTGACTCTTTATCCATTATTTTACTATTGTCTATAAAATAATAGGACAATTGTATCATATGTCTTAAA
>JBGVNF010000067.1:0-1875 GCA_045125245.1 Lachnospiraceae bacterium | reverse complement strand
ACTAAAGTTTCTAATAGTGCTATAATATTCATGAGAGTGACTCCTTCTTGGTGTTTGTTTTTAGCGAAACCATTATATCACTGAGGATATTCACTCTCATCTTTTATTTTTTTATTTAACCAACAAAATCTTTACTCCGTTGTCAATCAGTTGCAGGCAATCTTGTTGCCAGAATCAACTACATAAATATGAAAGATTTTCTTTGTAATAGGATTATGGTGTTGCTAAAAAAACAACCTGCTTCTACCAATTTTTCAACAACTGCTTTTGCACGTATTTCTCCAATATTCGTTACCTCTGCAATTTCCGCAATTGTTAATCTACGCTGATTTTGTAAAGCCGACAAAATCAATAATGAATTTATAGGCAATGACCTTCCCAATCGATTCTCTTCATTTGAAATCATCTTAGCAAACGCCAAATCAGGCTCTGCCCTTTGAAGAAACAGCTTTACATATGTTGATGTTGTTTCTGAATAATCTGGTAACGGTCTACCAAATACGATAGAACCTTCAAAAATTCTATCTATTCCTCTGCCCGTTTTTTCAGCAAGACCTATTCTCTTTTCCCAGCAGTAACATTCCTGTAACTGTAGGATATAAAACACCAGCTTCTTCCTTTACAAGTTGTAACGCCTTATTAAGTTCTTCATCAGTAAGCTCTAATAATGTCTTATCACCTTTACGATACTTAATTATATTACGAAGTCTATCTCTTTCATTATCATCCAAATCATCCATAGTCGCACCGAAAAGAATCTGTGCTGAATAATCCAGCTGACTGAGGCTTGATAACCTTCCAGGAATTTCTTACGGATACATAGGAACATTTTCTGGACTTCCATCTGGTTTCAAACGTCTTCTTTGTATCTTCCCATCCGATGTAGCAATAATAGTCTTGCTCATAGGAATTTGTATCTGTAAAACCTCAATACCTTCTTCTTCAATAACCTCAGCACGCACCGATAACGGCAGTACAGTTTTATTTGCAATCAAAGCCATCGCTCCATTCACAACCTACAGTAAAATCCTAGTGCTAAATACCCCGGTACTAAAAATAATAATGTCCATTTTATTATCCATTTCCGGTTCCACCGGCTTTCGGGTGGCGATTCTTAAAAGGTCAGTACCACGAGAAAGGATAAGTTCGGGTGGCTTCCTACAATGTCTGTCTTGGACTAATTCTTCTACCTGTCCAGCCCATCATTTCAGCCCAGCCAAGCATTTCTTCTCTCTCCTGCACATCTTCATCATTATAAATATCTGCTTCATATATAGTTTTCAGCATTCTACAGAAGCCACCAATTCCACCTACGTCATCCACAAGCTCTATACCATCCTTATCGATGCAAATCGGACGATGCTTCGCAATAATTTCTTCCCGGCTATCAGCAAACAAAGTTATCTCATCTCCATTTGATCCAATCCATGCTCCCGATTCACTCTTTTCATATATATCCTCACAAGTAATCAACACTTCCCAACCATCGCCATAATCATAGCGATAAATTAACTGTTCCGTAATCGGCAGTACCGAAATATTGTAGCTATCCAAAAATTCCCGTTCCTGCTTAAAGCTTCCGAAACGCTTGCTATGATATTCCTCTATAGCATCATGTATTCGACAATTTGATAACTTTCTTTTTACATCCTTCTTTATATCTGAAAAATCTACTTCCTCACTATTTTTCAGGCATAAAACATCCGACAGCTTCAATCTTTCAACTAACTCATCGCACATCACGTCACAAAACGCATTCATCACCTGATCTATCGTTGCTTCTGTTAATTTTACATTATATGGTTCCGGTTGCTTTTCTGCTCGAAAATCAAACTCGCGAACAGTTATTTCATCCCATCTGGCAAACATTCTTTC
>JBGVNF010000066.1:0-22264 GCA_045125245.1 Lachnospiraceae bacterium | reverse complement strand
CGTCCGTTTAAAACTGCTGAAAATTGCTGCAAAAGTAATACATTCAGCAAGATATATAACATTCAAGCTGTGTAGCAGCTGTCCTTATAAGAAAGAGTTCTATGATACTTTTTCGAATATCAACAAGCTAAATGTACAGCTGGAGTAACAACTATTAACGAACCTTGACAGCAAATTTAATTCTCTGAAATCTGTTATAGGGATACTATGCCCTTTTGACAGAACAATTCAGAAATAATATGGCTGTATGGTACATTTTTATGATTCATAGTGCAGTTTTGAGGTCGGATATTGCTCCATGAATAATTCGGGTTAATAAGTAATTACACAAAAATGGGGCTGTCATGCGACAGCTCCATATTTTTTGTTTTTAATACACTTTTCTTATTAAAAAACTTCTGTTAATACATTCAATACATATTGTTCGTCATCTGTTGCAATGATATGCATATTTAATCTCTCCTTTTCGGAATTAAGATACGAGCCTTTGTCCCTTCTCCTCGTTTACTTTCAATTTCCAATCTGGCATTTATCATCATACCTAATCGTTTCGTAATATTTTCTATCCCCACATGTGTACCACCATCATCTGCATACTCTCCTACTGTAAAACCGACACCATCATCTGTTACACAAATAATATATTCATTTTCTGTTTCGGTGGTATGGATCGTGACCGTCCCTCCACCTGTTTTCTTACCAACGCCATGTTTGACTGCATTTTCCACAAGTGGCTGTACAGACAATGCCGGAATCATAAAGTCTCTGGATTGTATATCATATACTATTTCTAATTCATCCATAAACCGCAGTTTCTCAAGTCTTAAATATTTTTCTATATGTTTCAATTCCGTATCAAATGATATCAATTTCTCCGTCTTTAGAGAAGCTAAATTTCCCCGCAAATAATCCGCGAAGTCTGCAATGGCTGCTTTTGCCTGCTTTGGATTACTATCACACAAATACATGACACTGGTTAACGAATTATACAAAAAATGTGGTTGTATCTGACTAAGCATCACAGTAATACGACTATTCTCCAGCTCCAACTTCATTTTCTTATTTTTTATGGATGCCTGATAATCCATCACCACCTGTTTTACTCCTAGAAATAAGAAAATAAGAAGCATAATCACAAACGACACTTTAAAGCAAATGCCAGAATAATACATATGATAACCTACTCCTATAAAATCAAGTATGATTGCCGTATGAATTAATACATATGTAATCAATTCCGTTCTTTTTCTCTTCTCTTTTTTTAACGTTATAATACACAGTATTATAAGAATCAGACTGATAATACACTGCGAACATTCCCAAACAATTTTTGTATCATACACCAATACTTTTCCACTGATAACAACTGCAATAATCAGTATGTTTATAATACCTGATACTCCCATCACCATTTCAGCAACTTTTTTATATTTCTCTTTAATAGCATCACATGCTATAATTCCACCAAAATAAACACCAAGCATCAGACACAACTGTCCGCCATACGTTCTCATTACTAACAATTCATCAGTAAAATATACCATCATCACGTCAAGCACTGTATATCCGCCCACGAACAATATCATTATTCCTATTTTGAACAAACGTCCTGCCATTTTGCTTTTCATAACGGTTGCATAAGCAGAAGAGCCTAGCAACATTATACCAACAATCAAAAATGCTGTTCCCATCATCTCAAATGGATTTATATATGGTTTTAAATAAGTCTCCAATACTGTTTTTTCTAAAGGTGCAAGAAGGAATGTCGACAAAATTTCTTTATATGCCTCTTTATTTCCGTATTTATGATAATTAATAAAATGAAACTCTACCTCATCCTCTACAGTAATTGTAGGACAAAATATCTGTACCCATCGTTTTCCACACATGGAAGGCATTAAGTCTATTCCGAAGTTCTTAATCTCTGTGGGAGCATCCATATACACTAGCTGTCCATTCACATACATACTTACCCCGATATGATTATTATAGAAATTTAATATGGCTCCTTCTGGTAAATCTAGGTCAAAATGCCCCCTTACTGTAACATCTCCATCCAGCGCAGACATATCACTATCTTCATTATATGGTTGCCAATTATCTCCATCATAACTGAATTCTCCTGTAAATGTAAGATTCATGGGAATAGGCATACTTGCCTGATTATCGTTTCTCACTACTAAAACAAGACAGATAACTGCTAACAGGATAGGCAGTATAATTGCTATAATTTTTGTGTATTTATTATTCAAGTGGTATCATTCCTTTTCTTATAATTTCATATTTTCTTTCATCTTACTAATGCATCTTATTCTCATAATCTTGTAACTCATGAAAAATATTATCCACAAATACTACATTATCTTCAATGCGATATAACATAAAATACCTGTGATTTAAAAAATTGATACGACGATATTTCAACAGACGTAATCTTGGGTTATCACACAGTTTTAAGCTACCTGCCACATGTCTTAGGCTTTCAATTGTAACATCATAATCATTCAGCACATTTTCTGCTGCCTGCATGCTCTCCTTCTCAAAAATAAGATACCTGATAAAACGTTCTAAATCCGCCTCGGCATCTCTTGTAACTACCACTTTATAATCCATACTTCGCCCTCATATCACGAGAGACATCTGTTGCATCCCTATACATTCCTTGTACTGCGTGTTCACGTGATTTTCCTAACTTATCTAGTATTTCACTTTCTGATAATACTTCATACGGATTTGCACTTAACTTTTTTATCTCAAAAGGAAAACCATTTACTGCTAATGCTTGTGTTAAAAACATACGAATTGCTGTCGTAGTATCTGTACCTAAATCTTTAAATAATTCATCAGATTTTACCTTTAAATCATCGTCGACTCTTACCTGAATTGTACTTGCCATTTTTGCACCTCCTGATTCTTTACCACAGAATAACACATTTTT
The DNA here is from genome assembly GCA_045125245.1 of Lachnospiraceae bacterium. Taxonomy (GTDB): domain Bacteria; phylum Bacillota; class Clostridia; order Lachnospirales; family Lachnospiraceae; genus SVEL01. The sequence continues at coordinate 19,326 of JBGVNF010000066.1, read as the reverse complement.
ATTACAAATTCAATACATTTGCAATGAATTAGCATTATTCATTACAATTTCACCGCTACAAAATCCCCTGCCACTACTTCTTCCTTCGTAACCACACAATCTATCGCCATCACATTAACTCCATTATCCCGAGCTTCCTTCAAGGCCACTCCAAATTCCATATGCGTCTTATAATTTGGCTCAAAATACCTAATGCCTTTCATCTGAATAACAAATAAAACATTCACCTCAAAGCCAGCCTTTTTAGCCTCGATTAGCTCATAAATATGCTTTACACCTCTAAGAGTAGGGGCATCAGGAAATCTAGCCACACCTTCTTCCTCTAAGGTCACGCCCTTAACTTCTATAAAACCTTTTACTCCATTCGCTCTCTCATAATAAACATCAAATCTTGAATTACCAAACTTCTGCTCAGGCTTTACAAATGTTATATCGTCCCCAAAAGCGCCCGAATTTAGCCACTCAACAGCTATTTTATTTGGCGCCTGTGAATCCATATTAATAATTTGATTTCCTTTTACGACCTTTATGAGAGAATATCTGGTTTTTCTAGCAGTTCCCTCTCCATGGTCCTCCAAATAAACCTTACTCTTTCCTGGTATTAAAAGTTCCTTGCAACGCCCTGTATTTTTTACATGGCATTTTACCTTTTCTCCATCTAACAATGCATATGCTATAAATCTATTAGGGCGCTCTAAAAAGAGCGCCTCCTTTATATTATTATATTTCATACAAATCTCCTATGCCCACTGGCTATTATATAAATTATTATAAAATCCACCAAGCTTCATCAATTCCTCATGGTTACCCTGTTCGATGATATTTCCATCCTTCATCACAAGTATTACATCAGCTTCTCTGATAGTTGAAAGTCTGTGGGCTACTATAAAGCTTGTTCTTCCTTCCATAAGTGTATCAAAAGCCTTCTGAATCTTTATCTCCGTACGAGTATCTATGCTCGATGTAGCTTCATCAAGTATAAGCATCGGTGGCTTTGTAAGCATTACTCTTGTGATACATAAAAGCTGCTTCTGACCTTGAGAAAGATTTCCACCATCCTCACCGATTACAGTATCATAGCCGTTTGGCAATCTCTTTATAAAGCTATGAGCGTGAGCTGCCTTCGCTGCTGATATAACCTCTTCCTCAGTTGCCTCTGGATTACCCATAACAATATTTTCTCTAATAGTTCCACTCTTAAGCCAAGTTTCCTGAAGCACCATACCGATAGAGCTTCTAAGACTTTTTCTTGTCATTTCTTTAACGTCTATATCATTTACACGAATCGAACCACTATTAACATCATAAAATCTCATCAAAAGATTAATAAGGGTAGTCTTTCCACATCCTGTTGGTCCAACTATAGCAATTCTTTGACCTGGCTTTACACTTAAATTTAAGTTCTCAATAAGCTTCTTCTCTGGAACATATGAAAATGATACATTTTCAAGTTTAACAGAACCGTCTGCATCCTCTAAAGCTACTGCCGTTTCACTATCAGGTGTAACTGGCTCTTCCTCTATAAGTTCCATAACTCTAGCTGCGCATACAAATGAATTTTGTAACTCAGTAATAACACCAGATATCTCATTAAATGGCTTTGTATACTGATTAGCATAATTGAGAAGACATGTTAAATCACCTACAGATATTCCGCCACCTATTACAATAATCGCACCTACAACAGTTATAACCGCGTACACGATATTATTTACAAATCTTGTAGAAGGATTTGTAAGTGATGAGAAAAATACTGCTCTAAGAGAATACTTTTCTAATCTTCCATTAATCTCATCAAACTGTTCAAGTGTCTCATATTCTCTTCCATATGCCTGCACTACCTTCTGATTACCAATCATTTCATCTATAAAAGCTGTCTGCTCACCTCTAGTTACCGACTGAAGCTTAAACATATCGTGAGTTTTGCTAGCGATAAACTTGGCCACAAAGATTGAAATAGGTGTAAGTACTATAACGATAAGTGCTATTCTATAATCGATGCTTATCATAAATCCAACAGTTGCACATATAGTTATCACACCTGAAAAAAGCTGTGTAAAGCCCATAAGTAAGCCATCTGCAAATTGGTCTGCATCAGCTATAACTCTGCTGACAGTATCTCCATGAGGATGAGTATCAATATACTTAAGTGGCAGCTTCTCAATCTTAACAAACGCTGCATCTCTTATATCCTTAACCACACCGTAGGTTATCTTATTATTACAATAATTCATAAACCACTGCATAAGAGCAGCTACCAGCGAAAAGACACCAATTTTCAATAAAATATCAAATATACCCTCAAAGTCTACAAAGCCTTTATCGATAATTAAATCAATAGCTTCACCTGTAAGCTTTGGTATATAAAGAGTTAATCCCACAGTCGCTGCCGCAAATATAAGGGACATCACTACAAAAAACATATATCTTTTGATATATGGAATTATCTTCTTTAATGTACTTTTCTTTTTTACATTATTACTCATATTCAGCACCTCTACTTAATCGCAGTTTCTTCAAAACTATGATTTTATTTTAACGCATTCTGCGACATATATATTTCTTTATATACCTGATTATTCTCAAGTAATTCCTCGTGAGTTCCCATTCCAGCTACTTCACCATCATCAAGTACAATTATTTTATCTGCATGCATAATAGATGTAGCACGCTGAGATACAATGATAACTGTAGTATTATTTTCTTCACTCATTTCCTTAATAGCCTGTCTAAGCTTTGCATCTGTGGCATAATCAAGTGCCGACGAGCTATCGTCCAATATGAGAATTTCCGGCTTTCTTATAAGAGCTCTGGCGATAGTAAGTCTCTGTCTCTGACCACCAGACAAGTTCCTTCCGCCTTGCTCAACCATTTCTTCGATTCCATTTTCTTTCTTATCTACAAACTCTCTAGCCTGCGCTTTATCGAGAGCCTCATAAATCTCATCTAAAGTAGCATCCTCCTTACCCCAAAGAAGATTTTCTTTTATAGTCCCCTTAAAGAGCACTGCCTTCTGTAATACTACAGCAATCCTACTTCTTAAATCCTGCAAAGAATAATCTCTTACATCCTTTCCATTTACCTTTACACTACCCTCGCTTACATCGTAAAATCTAGGAATAGCCTGTATAAGAGTAGATTTACCAGCACCAGTACCGCCGATTACACCTACAGTTTCTCCCTTCTTTACCTTAAAGGAAACGTCCTTCATAGCTTCCTCTGATGAACCCTCATATTTTATAGATACATTATCATATTCTATGACATATTCACCTGCTGCTTTAGCACATAATATATCGTTCTCTTCATGAATCACATCACAATCAGCTAACTCACCATTTTCTCTATTTGAAGTTTTTGACATCATATCTCTTAATTCAAGAGAAGACTGAATCTCAAACACACCTTCAATTCTATTGCCACAAGCCACTGCCTTAGTAAGCGTAACAATCAAATTAGCAAGCTTTACAAGCTCTACCAAAATCTGCGACATATAGTTAACAAGGGCAATAACCTCACCCTGACTAAGTCTTCCATCATTTACCTGAATAGCTCCAGTCCATACTAATATAATAGTCGCTCCATTTATAATAAACAGCGTAACAGGATTCATCAATGCAGAAATTCTGCCGACACCAACCTGAAGCTTAAATAGTAGCGAAGTTCTATTATCATACTCCTCTATCTCATCATCTTCCATTCCAAAAGCTCTGATAACCCTAGCACCAGTAAGATTTTCTCTAGTTATTCCAAGCACTCTGTCAAGAGCTGCCTGCACCTTCTTATACATTGGAATAGTAAAAAGAATAATAGCAAAAACCACTATCAACAAAACAATTATTGTCACCACAAATATAAGCGCTGACTTCACATCTATAGTAAACGCCATAATCATTGCACCAAATACAATAAATGGTGAACGAAGGAACAATCTAAGCATCATATTAACACCAGACTGCACCTGATTGACATCACTAGTCATTCTCGTTATAAGTGTAGAGGTTCCCACCTTATCAATCTCTGTAAATGAAAAACTTTCAATATGCTTAAATAAATTATGTCTAAGCTTTGTAGCTACACCGACAGCTGCTCTCGCAGAGAAAAACTGCGCCACTACAGAACAGCCAAAGCCTACAGCTGCAAGAAGCAAAAGCACAAGGCCCATCTTCACAGCATATCCCTTGTCATCATTCCTAATACCCACATCAGTAAGGCTAGCAATAACAAGAGGCACACAAAGCTCAAAACACGCCTCAAGCATCTTAAACAAAGGTGCTAACACTGTCTCCTTCTTATAATTCTTCATATACATCCAAATCTGTCTCATCCTGCACTCCTACTCTAATATACAAAAACCCCCGCCCTGACAAGGGCGAGGGTTTAAACCTACATTATGCTTTAATCTCGACACAAGCCTCAGATGGATTATACACCACCTCTACCTTTTTATCCACTACAAATTGAACTTTTGGCTCTTCTACAGCCTTAAACTCAACCGATGCGCCATTATTATCTGACATATGGAAAAATTCCGCATGTTCTTTTCTCATTTTAATAAGACTAGCATAATATTCTACTATATCCTTATTTTCATATGCTCTTTTCCAATCAAGCATATTAATCTGTGCTGATGACTTATAGCTATCATCCTCACCATACTTTGTTCTTAAGAACTCTTCTCCTGCCTGGAAGAATGGAATACCAGCTGCTGTCATATAAATACCAGCTGCCATCTTATTGATTTTAGCGATATTTTCCTTACGCTCAAAGGCTTCATTTGGTGTGCCTTTGCCGTACTTCTTAACTGCCGCTACTGTCTCTTCCATTTCACTTTCAACAGACATAAGAAGCTTATCGTACAATGTAAAGTTATCATGAGCCGATACATATGTTATACGATTTGGTAAAACCATAGCCTTCTTTAAGTCGTCAACAAATTCACAAGCACCCTCTACAGTACTATTGATATATGCTGGCTCATCTGCCTCAAATACGCTACCCTTTACAGCATCTCTTATAGCATCGCTAAAGATAAATATACCTTCCATTAAATGCTCAGCATTTGCTGTTGTCGAAGGAATAAAGCCTTCTGCCATAGCTGTTGGACCTGCAGTCCATGGCTCTCCGTAGAGGAGAATCTTATCTCCATTTGGAAGACCGTTTAATGCAGTTCTGATAGCATTCATTGTCTCTGTATCATGAATACCCATTAAGTCAAATCTAAATCCGTCAATGTGATACTCCTTAGCCCAGTAAAGAATAGAATTCACCATAAAGTTTCTATACATCTCATGCTCACTTGCTGTTTCATTACCACAGCCTGAAGCATTTGAGAAATTACCATTTTCATCAATTCTATGATAATAATATGGTGCTGTATGATGAAGTGGATTATCTGTGTGATATGTGTGATTATATACAACATCCATAACTACACCGATTCCAGCCTTATGAAGTGCCATAACAAGCTGCTTCATCTCATTGATACGAACTGTTCCATCAAATGGATTTGTTGAATAATATCCTTCTGGTACATTGTATAACATAGGGTCATATCCCCAGTTAAACTGATCACCAGGATTATAATATGCCTCTGCCTCATCTACTGAACCAGAATCAGCTATAGGAAGCAAATGTACATATGTTACACCTAACTGCTTTAAGTAATTTACACAAGTTGGATACTTCTCACCATTTTCAGCAGTGTAATAAGTGTTATCCTCTGTAAATGCAATGTACTTTCCACGCTTCTCTTCTGATACACCTGAATTCTTATCATAAGAAAAATCCTTTACATGAGTTTCATATATTACAGCTTCTTCCAATGGAATAGAAGGCTTCACGTCGCTTTCCCAACCCTCTGGATTTGTTTTAGATAAATCTACAACCATTGAACGCATGCTATTAGCGCCACATGCTACACAGTATGGGTCTGCTGTTTCTACAGACTCACCATCTGTTTCGATTACATATGTGTAGAACTTTCCGTGAAGCTCACCTAAATCATCTACCACACACTCAAATACACATTTATCACCCTTTGTCATAGCCTTTGTAGCTAATAACTTATCTCCCTCTTCCTTAGGAGTTCCTTTTTCATATATATTTACACTAATCTTATCTGCAACAGGCGCCCATACCTTAAATACAGCACTGCCATCCTTATAGGTTGCACCAAGATCATTGCCATCATATATAAACTGGCTCTTAAATTCTGCTGATTCATACAGCTTCTTTAATTCTAAACTACTTTTCATACAAGCTAAACTCCTTACCGTTATATATTTGTAGTCGCTTAATTTAATTCGTAATTGCTTTGCAACTGCGATTAATATATCTTAACTTTCAATAGCCTCTAATGCTTCATATACTCTTAAAATCTCACCAACACTCCAAGCCTGTGCAAAACATCCCTTTGAATCTGTTGGATTAAGACCATCATAAATCTCAGCAATATGACCGATACAGCCCTCTCGAAGTGTAGCTGTGATGCCCTCTAACTGACGATACAATACCTTAGCCGCTGCCTTCTTATCTTCAGCCCACTTAAGATATGCTATATAATATCCGCCTAATGGGAATCCCCATACAGTTCCCTGATGGTACGCCATATCACGCTCTACCATAGGACCTACATATACAGGATGGAATTCCTCATCCTTAGGTGATAAGCTTCTTAAACCTACTGGAGTATAAAGCTCTTCAAATACCTTTCTTATAACACCATCTGCCTGCTCCTTATTAAGCATTGAATACGGCATAGATGCTGCCCATATCTGATTACATCTAATCTGGAAGTCAGCCTTTGTTCCAGACGCTAAATCCTTAAGGCAATTCTCTTTCTCATTCCAGAATTCCTTAATAAAGCTTTCTTTAACTAAAGCTGCAAGTGTCTTGTAATCAGCTACCTTTTCCTCATCTGAAAGCTTTAAAAGATTTGAAAACTCTTCAGCTATCATAAGACCATTATACCAATAAGCATTAATCTCTACTGGCTTTCCATGACGCGGTGTTGGAAGTATATCATTTACACGAACATCCATCCATGTAAGCTGTTCTAAATCGCTACCAGCCATAATAAGACCATCTGTATCCATCTTAATATGGAAATCTGTACCTTCCTTATACCAATGAATAATTTCATTGATAGTTGGCATAGCTTCCTTTACAAACTCCATATCCTTACTAGCCTTATAGTACTCATATACAGCATTTATAAAAAGTAACGCTGCATCTACAGTATTGTACATAGGTGCATCCTCTCCCTCTGGGAAAAGGTTTGGCATAATACCCTTTCTACAGTACTTCATAAATGTTCTAAGAATACTCTTTGCAGTATCATACTGCTTTGTAGAAATAGTACAACCACCAAGCGCTATCATAGTGTCTCTTCCCCAATCCTCAAAGAATGGGAAACCAGCTAAGATAGACTTACCCTTTGTAGACTCTCTGTATGTGATATATGCGTCAGCACCTCTTACTAAGCATTTAGCTGTCTCGTTCTTTAATCCAGCAGTCTTAATAAGCTCTTCCTGTCTAGCTATTTCACCTGCAAATAATTCATCAATGTTCTCATCTGCATTATCTGTGCTATAGATAACATAATGTTCCTTAGCACCTTCAAATGTAATAGTATGGTTATAAAATGCATAACCTTCACTATTTCTACCATCTCGCTCATCATATGCATAGTAGAAATCTTCTATTTTCTTTGTAGGATATGAAGAAACTTCTCCATCAGTTGTAAACTTAAGTGTAATACCTTCACTCTTTATTGTATTATCAGCAAACTCAAACTTCTGAGCCTTTGCTGGCATCTTACCCTTTGGCGAGAAGTTAAGAAGTGGTGTAACCTCCAAGCTTACCTTCTCATTACCATAGTTGATAATTTCGTACTTAACACCAAGAGTATTTACTCCCTGCTTCATTACTACAGACTTTACAACCTCTACAGCACCTACTTTATATACATATTCTGGTAAGTATTCATACGAAAAACCATTTAAATACTTAAATCCCTGCCACTCATCTTCATCCTTAGCAAAACGCTGAGCTGACAATAAATATTCTTCTCCATCGATATAAAGCTTCTCAATAGTATTAGCTATAAGCTGATATCTTTTATTTGGTGCAGTAAGCGCAGCCATGAGGAGAGTCTGGTCTCCTCTGGCGCATGAACCTGCTATAGTTAACGACGAAAATCCGCCTAACCCATTTGTTATAAGGTAGCAATTCTCCTCTGCTCTCGCAAGAGTTCTTAAATCATTTTTGTTATATACAAATTTCATTATTTTATCACAGCTATTCCAAATCCTGGAAGTGTAACTGTATCTCCTTCCATTGATACTTCATTTTCATCAACTGCAAGACTTCCTACAAGTCCCTCATATGAATATGTGTCCTTTGGTACCTTAACAGTTGTAGCTTCTTTGTTGATGTTGAATAAGATATATATTGTCTCATCATTGTATGTCTTGCTAATTGCACATACATTACCATCCTCTATAGCATCCATAACTGCAACCTTACCTCTAGCTATTTCTGGGAACATATTCTTGATATGATAAATATTTCTATAATACCAGTAAATAGAATACTTATCTTTCTTCTGTGTTTCAAGAGAACCAAACTTCTGCTTTAATTCATCCATAGCTGAAGGTCCAGCACACACGCCATCCATAGCACCAAAATCACTCCAGTACATAGGAGCTCTCTTATTCTCATCCTTACCAGAACCACTCATACCAAGCTCTTCGCCATAGTATGTAAATGAACTACCACTCATAAATGCATTAAGAGCACCAGCCATCTTTATTCTTTCCTGCTTACCAGAAGAAAATCCTGCTATTCTACCACAGTCATGATTACTTAAGAATGGTGCATTAATCATATTTGGATTGCTCTCATAATAAGCATCCTGTGTCTTTACAAATCTTTCTGCTAATTTTTTACCTGATTGTCCATCACCATTTCCCTGTATAGCACTGATAATGTATCCTGAGGCATCACCATATGTGTAATCAAAAATACTTGTTATACCACTTGTATAATACTTAGTAATAGTTGCAAAGCTATCCCAAACCTCTGCTACAAGATATAAATCAGGATCTAAATTCTTACAGTACTCTGTAAACCAGCTAAGAACCTCTATATTCTTATCAGCTGAACCTGTATAAAACTCCTTAGCAGCATCAAGTCTGAAACCGCCTACACCCTTATCTACCCAGAACTGAGCAATTTTTTCTACCTGTTTTCTTACTTCCTTGCTTCCAAGATTTAAATCAGGCATCTGATCCCAGAACTGACCTTCATAACTATAGTCAGAGCCTGTAATCTTATAATACTTACCACCGTCTATCTCATCACTCTTCTTGATATGATAGTAATCTACATAAGGACATTCTTCAAGATTAACTTCTTCGCCTGGTTCTAAGCCTCTTACGTACTCTGTAGCCTGCTTAAACCACTCATGCTTTGTAGATGTATGATTGAATACTAAATCTAAGATAACCTTGATTCCTCTCTTCTCACACTCAGCCATAAATTTATCAAAATCTTCAAGAGTACCATACTCTTTATCGATGCTATAGTAATCTACTACATCGTACTTATGGTAAGTTGTTGACTGGTGAATTGGCGATAACCAGATTCCATTAAAGCCCATCTCCTCGATATAATCAAGCTTAGATGTAATACCATTAATGTCACCTACACCATTGCCATCACTATCAGCAAACGAATATACGAATATGTGATAATAATTTCTATAATTATCGTCTACAATGTTTTCGCTAGCCTCCCAACCATCTACATTGTAATACTCTTCTGGTGTTAAAGTAGACCTATCCACTGTCGTTGGTTCAGTTGTTGTTCCATTATCATTGTTTCCTTTTCCACATCCTGTAAATACAGAACATGCCATAACTGTCGCTAAAAATAACGACGCTACCTTTTTAAAATTCATCATGTCATATCTCCTTTCAGACATTTATTTATTTTGGTTGATTGTCTCTTCAACCTCTTTTAAAATGGTTGAACCTCCCTGGGCCTTCCATTCTTGAACAAATTCATCAAAGTAATCTAGACTTACTTCTCCTGTAATTATTCGTAAATATGCATTACTTTCTAATTCCTTAAGCTTCCACCAATATCTTTCCATAGCTGATGGTGCTGTAAAAAATAGAGATTTAATCTCTTTTACATTACCACTTGATATAAGAGAACATGCACCTATACGTGACTCGTAAGCAGCCCATTGCTCTGCTGTAAAATCTCCATTGCTGTCCAAGTATTCTTTACACTGTTCAACATGTGATCTCTCTAATGCATTTATTTCTTTTATATCTTTCTCTCCGTTGAGAGCCATACTTATATTATTGTAGCTTCTTTTTAATGCGTCTTTATAATCAACATTTATAACAAACGGTCTCGCTGTAGGGTCAACCGCATTTTTATCGTATTCTTCAATCTCTGCTGTATACGTCTTGTCCTGATATCTTGCATAGTCAAACAATGTACTTATAATCTTCCATGCAATCTCTGGATGTTCACACTCCTTGCTTACAACCACATATTTATAATTTGTAGGACACGTAGACGGATAAACTGTAACACCTTCATCATTTGTTGAAATTAAATATGGCTTCCACTCTATAGTTTTATCATTTTCTACTGTATACATAAGAGGATTATTTGGTGACCACCATGGTCCGAAAAATGATCCACATTTTCCATCTTCTATAAGCTTTATTACATTAGCTGTAGTTCTAAATAAGAAATCCCTATCTAATATTCCTTTTTCGTACAACATATTTAAATGCTTTAAAGCTTCCTTCGCTTCTGGTTCTATGGAACCATATACTATACTTCCATCTTCTTTTTCAATCCACTGCTTTGGATACGCTCCAAAATTTGCAAAGATAATATCTGTAAGATATTGACTACTATAACCACTCTCTCCACATAAAGCTGCTGTAGTTACTATGCCTACTCTAGAATAATCGGCTTCTATAAATTTTGAAACAATATATTCCACATCTTCGAGAGTTTTTGGTTCTGATAATTGTAAGTCGTCCATCCAATCTTTTCTTAGCCAAACAAGGTTAGGGCCTTCTGCAATGTTAGTTTCAGGAATAGCTACAAGCTTTCCATCAAAAGTAACACTGTCTAATAATTCACTTCCATAGCTTTCATACATTTCCTTTATGGCATCGCTTGCACAGTTTTCATAGCTTTCTGTAAGATCTGCTAGTAATCCCATCTTATACATTAAAGCAACATCACCAAAATCATTTACCACCATAATATCTGGTATAGTACTCATAGCAATAGCCATTGACACCTCTGTATTATACTTGTCGCCCATTGCTTCGAATTCGTTAAAATTTTGTACATTAAGTTTTTCGCGAAGATATCTTGTATATGCGTTATACTCATATGTATCTCCCACTGGCATATTCGAGTTATTTGTGCTTATCTCTTTTCCCAATGTATATGTTATAAGCTCTGGATATTTCTCAAATGGTGTGGTCGACGCTAAATCAAGCTGATTCACCGTAGTCTCTTCCACTTGCACTGATTCATCTTTATTTTTTTCTTCCTTACACCCATAACATACTGTTGTAAGCAAAATAACCGATAATGCTAAACTGATATACCTTTTCATCTTGTCACCTTTTATTTAATCGCATTTATTTTACAATTTCGATAAATCTAAAACAACAAAATACTGCAATCTAGGATTGCAATATTTTGTTGTTGAATTTAATCGTAGTTACTTCTAAACTGCGATTTATTTTTTATAATGGAATTGTCTATTAACCCTTAACGGCACCTGACATACCTTCTTTATAGCAACCCTGCATGCAGAGGAATACTATAGAGATTGGAATAGAGATACATACCGCACCAGCACAGAATCTTGTAAAGTACTGATGTACGTACTCTTTCTCAAGCATGCTCCACAAACCAATTGATACTGTATAGTAATCTTTGTTTGTACGACATAAAACCTTAGCGAAGATAAAGTCTACCCAAGGTGCCATGAAAGCACCTAATACCGTGTAAACGATTGTTGGCTTACTAAGAGGCATGATAATCTTTGTAAATACCTGCCACTTTGTAGCACCATCGATAAGTGCAGCTTCATCAAGTGTCTTTGGAATAGTATCAAAGAAGCCCTTTGCTATTAAGAAACCTAAACCAGCACCACCTGAATATACAAGAACCATAGCTAAACGAAGGCTACTACCTTCTGTTAAATTTAATGTCTTTAAGATTGTATAAATAGCAATCATTGACATGAAACCTGGGAAAAGACCAAGTATCATAGTAACGTTCATGAATGGCTTTCTAAGCTTAAATCTAAGTCTTGACATACAGTATGCAACTGAAATTGTAAAGAATGTAGATACTATACATGAGAATATAGCTACAATAAGTGTATTCATAAACATTCTAGGGAAATCAAGAAGTCCCTTCTCAGTAAATAACTTTACGTAGTTGTCAAAGCCAAGCTCCTTAGGCCAGAAGTAGCTTGTATATGAACCAACACCATCATTCTCCACTCTTAAGCTTGTCAAAATAACCCAAAAAATAGGGAATAACCAGATTACTGACATAATCGCTAAACCAACATGTACTAAGCTGTTTTTAACAGTTTTCCATGTTCTAGCGCTATTTGATTGTTTTACTGCTGAATTATTCATTTTACTGGAATCCCTCCTCATCTTTGTAAGAGTTTGTATTCCTATAAGTTACTAATGAAACTATAGCTAATACAACGAATGTGAAAATACCGATAACAGCACCGATATTGTACTCCTGTCTATCAATAGTTAACTTATATAACCATGTAACAAGCAAGTCTGTATCACCAGCTGTATGTCCTAATGTATTATTAGGACCACCACCTGATAAGAGGTAAATAACGTTGAAGTTATTAATATTTCCTGTAAATGTTGTAATAAGAGATGGCATAGTTACGAAAAGCATATATGGGAGTGTAATCTTAAAGAAAGTTACAATCGCATTAGCACCATCTACTCTAGCTGCCTCATAAAGGTCTGCTGGAATATTCTGTAAGATACCTGTCATAGTAAGCATAGTATATGGAATACCTACCCAACAGTTAACGATAATAACTGTCACTCTAGCCCATGTAGCATTTGTCCAGAATGGCAGTGGTTCTTTTATCCAGCCCCAATCCTTAAGCGCCATATTAATCGCACCATTTTCGTTAAGAAGTGTTCTTACGATAAGTAATGATACGAACTGTGGTACTGCTATAGATAAGATGAAGAAGAATCTCCACATACCCTTTAATCTTGTACCTTTTCTATTTATAACAAGGGCAAGAATCATACCCATGATATAATTCAATACTGTTGCAAAAATTGCCCAAACAATTGTCCAAAGAAGTACTGACCAGAACTGCTTACCAATTGTGCCTTCCAAATTAAGAACTTCTTTAAAAGCCTCTAATCCAGTCCATTCGAATTTAACTAACTTGTCGTCTACTGTTGAATAATTAGTAAACGCCATCAAAATCATAAATACAAGTGGTAAAATAGTAAATGTAAGGACACCTGTAATAGGTAATGTAAGCAATAATTTATGCAAGCTCATATTAAATAATTCTGCTATCTCATCCTTAAATGAATTTACATGTTTACCCTCTTTTGTTAAGCACTGCACCTTATATGCACTCTTAACACATTCACGCCAAAATGCGATAAATAACAATGTAAGCATAATAGTTAATACCGCAAAAAGAAGTGCGTTTATAGAACGAGTACCAGATATGGTATATTCGAATATACCTTTCTTGTCGTTCCATGTTTCTACAGATTTATAAGAACCTATAGTTGATAACTCACTTAATCTAAAGAAACCATCTGCAAACATATAGTAAATATATGCTACTTCTACAAGCAAGAACATAATTCCCTTTACAATCTGCTTTCTGGCAATATTACCAGCACCTAAAATAATAAATGATAACTTTGTAAGCAAATCACCTTTCTTAAAGGCATTAGTGACTGTATATTCTGTTGGGAAATCTGAAGGTTTTCTTTTAAAAATATTTTTCACAATTCCACCTCGCTGTCTTAAAAAAAACTCCATGGCATCGGTACATTGGTGATACCATGGAGTTCTTCATTATTTTAAGATATCACTATCTTATATGCAAATTATCTACCGTTGATAGCATCTTCGAACTTAGCTGTCTCATCTGCTGCATTAGCCTCTGTTACAGTTCCGTCCATAATAGCGTTAGCCATTGTTGTAGCATTGTTCCACCAGTTATCACCAAATGTCTTGTTGTTTGGCTGGATGATAGCTGTGTTAGCCATTGTGTTTGACTGAGCCTGAGCTAAAGCGTCATTCTTTACTGCATCTGAAGCAAGTAACTTTGTGTTACATGGAACGATGTTTCTCATCTCGTAGTGTGCCTTCTGAGCATCTTCGCTAGCTAAGTACTGAGCTAAAGCTACAGAAACCTGCATCTGCTTAGAGTTCTTATTAACACCGATAGCCTTTGAACCACCAAATGCCTTAAGAGCGTAATCCTTACCATCTACATTGATTGTAGGAAGCTGACAGATACCAACATTCTCAGCACCGATAGCTTTAACTACGTTTTCGTAATCCCATGAACCTGTAAAGATAGCTCCGATAGAACCATCACCAAGTCCTGCTATACCTGAACCCTGATCATCCTTTACGAAGTTAGGATTCTTTGCTAAACCTAATAAGTACTTTGTTGTAGCTGTAGCATTGTCGCCAAGTACGATACCAGCTGCTTCATCATCACCATTAGCACCACAGAATACAGCACCTGTAGCAGCGTAGAATGCCTGGAAGTACCATGAGTTTGCGATTGGGAAAGCTACCTTAGCCTTTGAAAGCATTGTGTCTAAGCTCTTTACATCTTCTTCTGTGAAGATTGACTTGTTGTAATACATGAACCATGTATTAGCTGTGAATGGGAAGCCGTAAACCTTGCCATCCTTTGAAACTGTTGCTAACATTGTCTCACTGTTTGTTTCCTTAACATAGTCAAGTGCTGAACCACCGATCTGAGCGATAGCATCTGCACCAAGTAACTGTGTTAACTGGTCATTAGCGAATAAGAATACGTCAGCTGATGCTTCTGGATCCTGCACTACTTGCTTACCAGCATCTGCTTCTGAACATGTCTCATACTTGAATGTAAGATCCCAGTTTGGATGAGCCTTATTGAACTCGTCACACATCTTCTGAATCCAACCTGCTTCCTGATCCTCAGCTGGAGCCCATACCTTGATTTCAGCCTTAATAGCTTCTTCTGTAGCAGCTTCTGTACCAGCCTCTGAACCAGCCTCTGTTCCCTTGTTTGCAGCTGTAGTTGTCTCATCCTTGCTGTCAGAGCCACCACAACCAAAGATTGTTGCTGCGCACATTGCTGTAGTCATAGCAAGTGCTGTTAACTTCTTAATCTTCATTTTTTTCCTCCTATATGCATTAAATGCAATTTTTTTTTGCCTCTCAATGATTCATTGGGGCAATTCGTATGAAACTATTATAATGTTTAATACATATAAAATATATATTAATATTTATAGAAATATGTTGTTTTTTTATTATTTAGCATACATATTTAATATTTACCATATTCTTCTTTTTTATACATATTGCACAAATTTTGTCAAGTATTTATTTTCATACACATTATTTTTCTTATCATTATGCACAATTAGCTGGTATGCATACAGTAATGGTAGTTCCTTTATCAATTTCACTATGCACCGACAATCCATATTCATCTCCATAAAATAGACGGATTCTCTCATGTACATTTCGCATTCCATAGCCCTTTGAATGTTGTGTGATAATAGTCGCAGCCTTGTCTTCATCCATTCCCACACCATTATCAGTGACACTTATATATATTTTATTATCTCGAAGCCTTCCTTTTATAATAAGAAGTCCTCGCTTATCTTCCTCCATAACTTCCAGGCCATGCTCTATAGCATTCTCTACTATCGGCTGTAATATAAGATTTAACGATTCGTATCCCATAATTTCTTCATCTATGTCATATTCCACATCAAAATCATAATCATGCATAAACAATTGTACAGCTATATAGGATTTGACATTTTTAATCTCATCTGCTACCGGCAATACATTTTTACCTTTATTTAAAGATGTTCTATAAAAATTCGACAGTGCAAGTGTTATTTCACTTATATCCTTGTTTCCATTCTCTATAGCCTTCCAATTGATAAGGGATAATGTATTATATAAGAAGTGAGGGTTAATCTGATTTTGAAGTGCCTTCATCTCATATTTTTTCTGTGTTATCTCACTTTCATACACTTCCTCGATAAGTGTTTGTATCTTTCCTAAAAGCGTATTGTAACCTCTTATAACCTCTCCTATCTCATCATCATAGTTTTCTTCTAATCTAAGGCTAAAATCACCACCCTCAGCAGCAACCATTCCCTTTCTAAGCTTTGAAAGGCGTTTTGTAATAAACCTACCTACCCATATCATTCCAAAGCACATTGTTGCGACACCCATAACTATAACTACTGTTGCCAATAATCTAATCGGTCTTGTATCATTTATAATAGAAACGTCTGGCTTATATAAACAAAGCTTCCAGCTTGTCTGCTCCAGATTCTCATATAGCACCTTATAGTCTGACTCATTTCCTAATGCCTTTAAATCCTTGTATTCCAAATGATACTCCGAATACTTTTCCTCAAAATCACAGGTCTCATATAACACATTTTCTTCGGAATCCAAAACGAACATTCCATAATTTTTCCCTTTATTATGTGTTAAACCTTCAAATAATTCATCATAATCAACTGATAAATAAAAAAATCCCATAACATCTTTCGTTTTCAAAACTGCTGACCTTCTTACAGAAAATGCTATATTTTCTTCTTTATCTACATACCAATGAGGATTTACATCTCTAACTGCCTCTTTATACCAATACTCTTCTTGAGCTTCAACTAAAGGAACGATAAAATCACCTATTTTTTTTCCCGCTACATCTACATAAAATGTTGCGCGTTTAACGCCATCTCCAAAATAAGCCACAGTTTCAAGCTGTGGCTTTATAATAGTAGTTATTTGTTCAAACATATCGTAGGAGTTCTCGTATTTTGTCGTAAGCACATTGCCTATAACCTCATTAAAAGATAAATAATTAGACATACTATTATATGTCATAAGCTCAGAATCGACAGAATACGCCGCCTGCTTAAGATACGTTTTTAAGTTTTGTTCCTCTCTATCTCTCAAAATATCTGACATAAGCGAAAAACTAACAAAAACGACTACCAGCATAGGTAGAATTCCCACTACACAATAAATTAAAATAAGTTTATTACGTACCTTCATATTGTTCAAAAACGCACAAAACTTTTTAAACAACTACTTCTCCCCCTGACTTCTAAATTTCTGAGGACTTATTCCAAAATACTCTCTAAAACTCTGACAGAAATAAGATACATTTGGATATCCAACTTCGTTACTAATTGTTACAATTTTCTTATGGCTTTCTTCAAGCATTTCCTTAGCTTTCTCCATTCGATAAGCCTTTATAAACTTACTAAGATTCTGTCCTGTTTCCTTCTTAAACACACAGCTTAAATAGCTTGGTGCCATATATACTAAATCAGCGAGATATTCAACACTTATTTCTTCACCATAATGCTCATAGATGTACTGCTTAACGCTTTCTATCTCTCTATGAATCATCTGTGGATTAGACTGGAAAGTTGCCTCTAGTCTTTTTATATTTACATTCACAATATCTATAACTGTCTGGAAGTCTGCTGACTTATATAACTTCTCAATCTCACTATTCAAATCAAGCGCACCCACATCCGGCAAATTATCATAAAAATCTTTAAGCAAATTAGAGAATATAAACTTAATGTAAACCTGTGAAAAATCGTTTTTCTTCTTATACTTAGCACATAATTTCTCAAAATGAACCTTAAGATTCTCTGTATCCTTCATCTTGATATCCTGCTTCATCTGCTTCATAAGCGTATCATCATCAACATGTTCATCTATAGCCACTTGATCATCTGCATAAGAAATATATATCTTTGACTCAGTCTCGTAAAATCTATTTTCCATAAGATTTTCTGTTTCCTCAAATGCCACAGTTACATTTCTCACATCATCAAATTCCTTAGATATGGCAACATATGCTGTTAAATTATGCTTCTCTAGAATCATCTTCTGAAGCTTTGTTGCCAACTCTTTCCAATACCTCTCATCAGCTTCCTTCTTACCAAAAAAGATAACGCACTGATCTGTATTAAGATTAAGATACTGAAACTCTTCATCTCCTATACACTCTTGTAAATTCTGCATAAATCCATTATCTGATTTACCAAAAAAGCTCTGTTCAAACTCCAAAAGCATAAGTCTATGGTAATCAACATTCAATTCTTTCTTTGATAAACCAAGTTCCTCCACTTCATATGCATTCAATCCATTCACAAGCGAATACAAATAATGTTGCTTCATAAAGGACATACTCTTTTCCTTCAAGTCCTTCTCATACTTCTGGCTATCCAACTCATCTAGAATCTTTCTTAATGTAGGTTCAAATTCCTTCGGGTCTACAGGTTTTAATATATAATCAGACACACCAAGCTTAACCGCAAGCTTAGCATACTCAAAATCACTATATCCACTTACGATTATTATCTTCATATTTGGATTAAGGTTTCTCTCCTTAATCTTCTTTATAAGTTCCATACCATCCATATGCGGCATCTTCACATCCGTAAGTAATATATCTATCTCATGTGTCTCCAAATATTCAAGAGCCGCCTGACCATTAACTATCTCTTCTATAGTACAGTCTATATCCATCTGCTTAAAAAGGAATATAACTCCCTTTCTTTCTATCTTCTCGTCATCACAAACTAATATTTTATACATTAGCTTCCTCCAAATGTTCAACAATATACATTAATACTATTGTATTTTAATATTTCTTACGCAAAATATCAACCTTTTTTTGTATCCCGCCCCAGCCAATCTCCCATATTCTCATAGTCCACAATACCAGCACCACACCAAGTAGATATATCTGATTTTCTACCCCATAGCACGAATGCTTGACCAAGGTATATTCATATATTTTTTTGAGTATATGAGGGCTCCGATGATTTGCTTATATGCCCCTCTTGATACTAAGGCTGCGTGTATTTTCACTAAAAACACAACTAGCGAAGTGGTGTTCACAGGACAAGGACAACGGATTCGATTTTCTATTTTCTAACACCCCACACCTCAAAACGC
>JBGVNF010000065.1:0-18737 GCA_045125245.1 Lachnospiraceae bacterium | reverse complement strand
AGATATAATGGTGATGTAAAGAGGAGAATTTTAAGTGACACAGCAGATAAATTCTTTAATTTAGATGAAGTTAAAACCATATGGGATGAGTATGTGACAGTTAATTCTGATAATTGGAGAAAAATATGGACCATATATACTTTTGTGGTTTGGTATGATGAATATTTTGGTAAATAAAAAAGGTTAGGAGGATAAAATCCCCCCTTTTGTAGGGTGTTGATTTTATAAATGAATTTGTATAATCTGTAGGGAATTTACAATGTATTAGAAGGAGAGAATTATGGCAGAAATCCTTGATGTACTAAGAAAAGAAAAAAAGTTTGTATTGTCAGATGTAATTGCTACAAATCTTGGTAATTTTTGTTGTAAGGTATTACATGAAGATGTAAATAATGGCGATAAAGGATATATTGTTAGATCACTGTATTTTGATACAATATATAATCAAGATTATGAGCAAAAGATGGCAGGAGAAGAGATAAGAAAGAAAATTAGACTTCGAATATATAATCCGAAAGATGAATTTGCTAAGCTTGAAATGAAACAGAAGCAAACAGATAATCAGAGAAAACGTTCCCTAAAGATTACAAGAGAACATGCAAAGAGACTCATTGATGGTGATTATTCGTGCCTTTTAGAGTATGATCAAAAATTTGCTATGGAATTATACACCACAATGACTATGCAGATGTACGTTCCAAAATGTATTATAGAGTATAATCGTAAGGCATTTATTTTGGAAGAAAACAACACTAGATTAACTTTTGATAGCAATATTAGGGCAACAGAAGCTAATGTTAATATATTTGATGAAAATCTATGTCTGTATCCAATATATCCAATGGAAAAGACAGTTTTAGAAGTAAAGTATAATAATTTCCTATTAAGTTATATAAAAGATATTATCAACCCGGTTGATAAAATTGAAACATCAGTTAGTAAGTATTGTATAGCTAGAACGCTGACTTTAGGTGGAGAATAATAACTGATTAACATATAGTTACATAATAAAAGTTTTATTAAATGGAGGAAAAAACTATGAAGGAATTAATTTATGAGTATTTTGCAAAGAACACAGGTGATTTGTCAACAGAGAGAATGTTAATGAATTTTGGTGTAGCATTTGTTTTAGGATTGATGATTTTTGTGTGTTATAGGTATTCACATGCAGGAACAATGTATAGTTCAAAATTCAATGTTTCATTGGTAATGTTAACAGTTATTACAACTTTAGTTATGTCTGTAATTGGTAACAACGTAGCACTTTCACTTGGTATGGTTGGTGCGTTATCAATTGTTAGATTTAGAACAGCTATTAAAGATTCAAGAGATACAGCCTTTATCTTCTGGTGTATAGCAGTAGGTATCTGTTGTGGTGTTTCAGAATTTAGAATAGCAGTAATTGGAACGGTAGTTATATTTGTATTCTTACTTTTATTCGGAAGAATTCATAATAATGATAGATATTTACTTATAGTAAAAGCAGCTAGAACAAAAGATAAAGATATTGAAAAGGTTGTTGCTAAATACTATGCAACAAAAGTAGAGATTAGAGTAAAGAATTCTACAAAGGATAGTATTGAGTTTATTTTTGAGCTTTCAAATAAGGCTATTAATAGCGCTACAAAAGTTAATTCGGAAAGTATTATGGACGAATTATATAAGATAGATGATATTAGATATGTAAATCTTGTTTGTCAGAATGATGAATTATATAGATAATTTGCTCTATTAACATGTTTTTCATGAACGGAGGTTGGCATGAGAAATAAAAAGCTTTTAGCAAGTGGAATAATATGTCTTGGTGCTATAGCTGTAATGTTTGTAGCAGATAAATTTGATAAGATTAGTGAGAAAAGTATGCAGAGAGAGCATCAGCATTTGGTGGAGCAGAAAGAGGAAGAACTTCCAGAAACTACGCTTGATATAACTGCTGAAGGATTTTCAACTCATCTTCCACTGGTAATATTAAATACAGATGGACAGAAAATTTTATCTAAACTTGATACAGATGGCGATCCAAGAATAAGTATTAACGTACAGATAATAGATAATAAGAATGGATTAAACTCCATAGGTGATAAACCTGCAGTAGATACACAAACAAAAATAAGATATAGAGGTAATTCATCTCTTTATCATGATAAAAAGCAGTATGGTCTTAAGTTTATAAATGAAGATGGTACTGATAATGATGTTGAAGTTATGGGTATGGAAGCAGGATGTGATTGGGTTTTAAATGGAACATTTCTTGATAAGTCGCTTATAAGAAATTATATTTCATACAATATTGCTGGCGAGATAATGGGATATGCTCCTAATATTCGCTTTTGTGAAGTGTTTATTAATGATGGACAAACATATACATATCAGGGACTTTATACAATGATAGAGAGTATAGAACGTTCAGCGACAAGGGTTAATATTACTAAATATGATGAGAATCGTACAGAATCATCATATATCATAAGAAGAGATAGATACAGTGAAGATGAAGTAATGCTCCATAATTATGGAACCGTAAACGGAATAACACAAGAATGGCTTGGAGTAAAATATCCGTCAGCATCAAAGATTACAGATGCGACCCTTAAGTATATTGAGAACGATATAAGTACTATTGAAAAAATATTATATTCAGATGATTATGAAGTTTTTAAGACATATAGTAATTATATAAATGTAGATTCATTTATAGATTATCATATTATCAATGAATATTTTGGAAACTATGATGCAGGTATTCATTCAACTTATGCATATAAGGACTTAACAGGTAAATTAACAATGGGTCCAGTATGGGATTATGATGGAGCTATGGATAATGCAACCCCATGGGAGCTTAAGACTAATGCGTTAGCTTTTCAGTCATCGTCATGGTTTGATGCATTGATAAAAGATGAAGAGTACTGTAGAAAACTTGAGAAGAGATACAATGAATTAAGACAAAATGTTTTATCTGATGAGTATATAGACAAGTATATAGATGAAACAGTCGAGTATCTAGGAAAAGCTATTGATAGAAACCAGATTATTTGGGGATACATATATGATTTGAATTTATTAATAAACGACCCAAATGAATATGGAATAGTTAATAATAGAAATGTTAAAACATACGATGAAGAAATATCTAGAATAAAACTTGCATTACATAGACATGCAAATTATATGGATAGTAATTTATATAGAGATTTATCTAATAATGTCATATATGAGCCGGAGCACCTTAATGCTATGGCATTACTTGCAGTATTTTTTGTAGTAGGATTTTTTATTATAGTTATTTTTGTTAGACAAGAATAAAGGAGAGATAGTTGATATGGGAAAGGATTTAGAAAAAAAGACCAAATTAAAAGTAGCCATATTCTTTAGAATTACAACAATAGTCTCTCTTATATATATTATTTGGAGAATATTTTTTACAATACCTACAGGCTATGGAATAGTGTCATTTATATGTGGTATAATTCTTGTTGTATGCGAAGCTATAGGTATATTCGAAGAATATGAGCATTATGTAAGTGTTGCAAAGAAGCTTGTTCCAACAAAACCAGAGCTAAAACCTGAGGATTACCCAGATGTAGATGTATTTATAGCAACTCACAATGAATCTACAGATCTTTTATACAAGACTGTAAACGGATGTACATATATGGAATATCCTGATAAGAGCAAGGTTCATATTTATATTTGTGATGATGCAAATAGACCAGAAATGAAAGCATTGGCGGAGCAGCTAGGTGTAGGATATTTTGGTTTAGAGAACAATAAAGATGCTAAAGCAGGAAATCTTAACAATGCAATGAGACTTACTTCGTCAAAACTTATAGCAACGTTTGACGCAGATATGATACCTCGAAGAGATTTTCTTATGGCTACAGTTCCTTATTTTTTTAGAGACGAGAAAGTGGGCTTTATTCAGACTCCACAGAGTTTTTATAATGCGGATTTGTTCCAATTCAATTTGTATTCAGAGGACAAGGTACCAAATGAACAGGACTTTTTCTTCAAAGAGATTAATGTAGGAAGAAATCGTGTAAATGCACCAATATATGCTGGTTCAAATACATTGATATCAAGGCAGGCATTAGAAGAGGTTGGAGGAATTCAAACAGGAACAGTAACAGAGGACTTTGCTACAGGAGTATATATTCAAAGTAAAGGGTATAAGTGTTACGCAATTGATGATGTACATGCGAATGGATTAGCGCCTACGGATGTAATGAGCCTCGTTAAACAGAGAGAACGTTGGGGAAGAGGATGTGTACAGTCATTTAAAAAAGCTAATATTTTATCAAATAAGGGGCTAAGCATTGGTGCTAAGATAAGTTATTTTTCTTGTTTATTATATTGGTGGACATTTATCAGAAGATATGTATATATTATTTCGCCAATTTTATTTGCTGTATTTGGTGTTAGAATAGTTGATTGTAGTTTAAAGGAAATATTAATATTCTGGCTACCATATTTTATTTTAAATAGATATTCGACTAAATTAATTGCGGGCAAGATACGAACTTCGAGATGGAGCGATATTATAGATACTATAATATTCCCGTTTATGATTATTCCTATATTTAAGGAGACGGTAGGTATAAAAGAAAAAAAGTTTGTGGTAACTGTAAAGGATAGATCAAGCTTTGAAAAGAATGCGAAGCTTATTTATGCTTTGCCACATATTTTCTTACTTGTGTTTGCTTTTATTGGATTATTTATGTGTATAGGGCAGAGTATCAAATATGAAACATTTGCTACCGTAATCATTATATTCTGGTTGTGTATAGATATATATAATCTTTTTATGGCAGTGTTCTTTATGATGGGAAGAAGTGATTTGCGAGAAAATACAAGATTTAATGCAAATTTGCCGATTGTTTTAAATGTAAAGGATAAGATTATTAATGCAACTACAAAGGATATTTCAGAAACAGGTTTAAATGTGATTTTTGATTATCCAGAATATATTGAAGAAGACTCTATTGTAAAGTTTAACCTTAAGAACGAATTTTATGAAGCTAACGGTCTTTGCAAAATAAACAGTGTTGTAAACTCAAAGGATGGTTGGCAGTACCGATTTATTATTACTTCTCTGGAAGAAAAAGATAGAAGAGAGTATTATCAGTTAGTATATGATAGAAAGCATTCATATCCTACAAAGATGAGGAAAGGCTTAAGTATTTATAGTGACTTCTATAACAACATTAATAAGAGAATTGATGGATATGCAAATTCAAATAGAACATATCCTAGAATCGCTGTTAATGAGAATTATAAGACTTCAGAAGATAAGGAAGTTACGGTAATTGATTTTAATTATAAGTATATACTTGTAGAAGGCTTGAATAATAAGCAGAACGAGGTAGAGATATTGTTAGGAGATAATGTATCTATCA
The DNA here is from genome assembly GCA_045125245.1 of Lachnospiraceae bacterium. Taxonomy (GTDB): domain Bacteria; phylum Bacillota; class Clostridia; order Lachnospirales; family Lachnospiraceae; genus SVEL01. Next base: position 13,341 of record JBGVNF010000065.1, on the reverse strand, counting down.
AAGGCACATTTGAGAAACGATTTTTTAAAGGCTCACATAAGCTTTATTTATACAGGGTTACTAATTTAGATGAATTAGTTAGTGATGAAATCTTTACTGCTAATGTTGAAAAATGGATTGATAGTAGTAAAACAGTAGTTAAGAAAAAACATAAAAATAGAAGCTTCAATGAATGGGATGAGTTTGATGATATGGAGATGCTTCGTAACGCATAGTTAGGTAGTGGAGGATTAATATGTATTTCTTAGAATTTTTAAATAATCCTTGTGCTTTGTGGACAATTAGAATAGTTGCAGCCGCAGGTATAGTATCTGTTATGAGCATCTATTATTACAAGCATAAGAAATATAAAAAAGAACATGAACTAGAAGAAGGAGGGGAGTAAAAATGTTATTTACCAGTATACCATTTATTTTTTACTTCTTGCCTTTGGTAATACTCTTATATTATTTGTTGAGCTTTTCAAGATTAGTTCAGAATATATTGTTGTTTATCGCCAGTATAGTTTTCTATGCATGGGGAGAGGTAGAATATCTTATCTTAATGCTTATTTCAGTTATTGTAAACACAATATTAGGCATAATAGTTGATAAGTGTAGGCATAAGAAAACTATATCCAAGTTAATACTATGGATAACATGCATATATAACTTGGGTGTCTTATTCGTATTTAAGTACTTAAATTTCGTTGTTAGAAATATTAATAGTGCAATTGGCAAAGAGGCAATTACAATTGAAAACATTATTCTTCCTTTAGGTATTTCTTTCTTTACATTCCAGGCATTATCTTATGTGGTGGATGTGTATAGAGGAGATGCGAAAGCTGAGAAGAATCCATTTTATGTAGGATTGTATATTGCATTCTTCCCACAGCTTATAGCGGGACCTATCATCCGATATAATACCGTTGCAGAACAGATACATATAAGAAAAAGCAGTATAAAAAAGTTTTCTATAGGTTGTACGCGATTTGCAACAGGCTTTTGTAAGAAGATAATACTAGCAAATGCTTTTGCGTTACTTGCAGATACAGTGTTTAATCTATCGAAAGCGGGGACAAGTCTTTATGAGATACCAGTTGCTATGGCATGGCTTGGTGCTATAGGGTATACATTACAGATTTTCTTTGACTTTTCTGCTTATTCGGATATGGCTATTGGACTTGGTCTTATTTTTGGATTTGAGTTTGAAGAAAACTTCAATTATCCATATATATCAAAGTCCATCGGAGAATTTTGGCGCAGATGGCACATCTCTTTATCCACATGGTTTAAAGAATATGTGTATTTTCCACTAGGTGGTTCTAGAGTAGATAATCAGGATAAAATGATAAGAAATACATTTGTAGTGTGGTTACTCACAGGTATTTGGCATGGAGCTGAGTGGACATTTATCCTTTGGGGTTTATGTAACTTTGTATTTATCATTATGGAACGATTATTTAGATTTGAAGAAAGTAAGATACCTAATGGGATTAAGCATGTATATACAATGTTTGTAATAATAATTGGTTGGGTATTGTTCAGAGCTGAAAATCTCTATTTTGCTAGGGATTATATTGCTAATATGTTTGGTGTAAATTATAACAGCTTTATTAATGATACTACAGTTATGTTGATAAAAGAGTATTGGATATTCTTGGTAGCTGGCGTGTTACTTAGTACACCGATAGCTAAGAGATTTAATAAGCTGTGTGTAGAAGGAAGAATGAAGGTTGTAAATAAATGCATGGTTATTGTTTATCCGATTGTTCTTATGCTCTTATTTATTATATGTTTATCATATTTAGTCATAGGAAGTTACAATCCATTTATTTACTTTAATTTCTAAAGGAGAATTTAAATGAAGGAATATATTGCAAAGAAATACATATTTGCTGCAGTGTTTATGGTTGTATTATATGCATTGTCCATCTCTAATCTGATTTTTTCTTTTGATAATTTAAAAGAGGATATGTATGAGGCTAATAAAAACATAAAAACTGGAAATATAGAAGAAGTTCTTGACAGTGTTAATTCAGTTATTGATACATTAGATACATCTATAAATAATAATGTTGAAAATAAGTATAAGTATATAGAGCTTTTTGGTTTATATAATAAAGTGTTAGGCAAGTATGAATACAATGGATTTAGCGTAATTAAGGATAAGAATGATAATTTGTTTAATGGTAATCCATGGTCATTTAATCTTGTTAATGAAGTTCCTACAGATGTTTTGGCAAAAAGAGTTTATAATATGCAAAAAAAACTTGATGGTACAGATACACAATTGTATGTATTGTCTATGCCATTAAGAACAGCTAGTGAATATATAAATGTCGAACCAGGTGCATATGTACAGGACTATTCTAGTGTGGCAGATTCATATCTGTATTATTGTGATGTATTTAATATAAATACTATTGACTTTAGAATTGTTATGAAAAAATCTGGCTTAGAATATGATGATTTATTCTTTAAGACGGATCATCACTGGACTCCACAAGCGGCATTTATAAGTTTTCAGTATTTAGTAAACGAGTTGAAAAAGGATGGATATGACCTAGATATCACTGGAGAATATACAGATATTAATAATTATAATATTGAGAATTATGAAGAGTGTTGGTTAGGTACACACGGAATAAAAACAGGTGCGAGTTATATTGAAAAATTAGAATCCATAAAAATTATTTCGCCAAAATTTAAAACCGATTTTGAATATAGTTATAGATATTCAGGTGATAAATATACCATAAAAGAAGAAGGTAGTTTTGATGAAACTTTGTTGAATAGAGAACATATTTATGAACAGCAAAGAAACGACTTTTATGAGGGTTCAGCATACAGTGCATATCTTAATGGTGTATGTGAATATGATAGGATAATCAATAAGAAAAATCCCGATGGACCAAAGGTACTCTTTATCAGAGATTCTTATACCTCGCCATTAGCCTCATTCTTTGCAAATTTATGTAGCGAAGTGGAAATGATTTGGGCTAAGGAATATAGTGGAAGTATAGAGGAATTGGTAGAGAACGGAGATTATGATTTTGTGTTTATCTCCACATGGCCAGAGAATTTGGCTGAAGACAGCTTTAATTTTTATATAGGGGAGTAGGAGGAAGTTTGAAATGAATTGGAAGGATAGGAAGAAAAAGATAATTTGTATATTAGCAATTGTGTTTTCTATAATATACATGGTATGGAGAACGTTTTATACGTTACCATTTAAACACGGAGTAATAGCGATTATAGCAGGTATATGCTTGTTAATTGCAGAATTAATCGGAATAATTAGTGGAACAGAACAGTTATCTGTTCCTAAGAAAAAGAAGTTGCCCCAAAAGGTGAATTTACCGTTGGATAAATATCCAGATGTAGATGTCTTTATAGCGACTCATAACGAATCAGAAGAACTGTTATATAAGACAGTTAATGGATGTCAAAATATGGATTACCCTGATAAGAATAAGGTACATATTTATATTTGTGATGATGCAGAACGTCCCGAGATGGAAGCGTTGGCTAAAAAAATGAATATTGGTTATTTGGGAGTTAAAGACAATAAGTTGGCAAAAGCTGGAAATTTAAATTATGCCTTGGAAAATACAAGTTCACCATTAGTGGCTACTTTTGATGCTGACATGATCCCGTTGAGTAGTTTTTTAATGGATACAGTTCCATATTTTTTCAACGAAGAATTTGAATTTGATAATGTTGGCTTTGTGCAAACACCACAAAGCTTTTATAATGCTGACTTGTTTCAGTACAACTTGTATGCAGAAGAACAGGTACCAAACGAGCAGGATTTCTTCTTTAAAGAGATAAACATTATAAGAAATAATACAAACACTCCTATTTATGCAGGGTCAAATACTTTGATTTCAAGAAAAGCGCTTGATGATGTAGAGGGAATTGCAACAGGACTGATTACAGAAGATTTTGCAACAGGTATTCGTATCCAGAAAAAGGGCTATAAGACATATGCTACATCTAAAATTGAGGCAAATGGTTTAGCGCCAAACGATTTAAAGAGTTTGATTAAGCAAAGGGAGAGATGGGCTCGAGGTTGTATACAGTCTTTAAAGAAGGAACATATTTTACTAAGTAGAAATTTAAAATTAAAGCAGAAGTGGAGCTATATTAATTCTTTGTTGTATTGGTACAATCCGTTATGTAGATTGATGTACACATTAGCCCCTATTTTGTTTGGTTTATTTGATATTTTTGTGCTTGAATATACATTTGTAGAAATGCTTTACATGTGGGTGCCATATTATGTATTTTATACAGCTGCTATGAGATATGTATCTGGTAATATAAGGAATTCGAGACTCAGTAATGTTTATGATACAATAATGTATCCGTATTTGATTATACCTATAATATTGGAGACTATAGGAATTAAGAAAAAGAAGTTTGCTGTAACGAAGAAAGATAATTCACTAGTAAAGAAAAATACACTTAAATATGCTATACCACATATTATAGCAGCTGTATTTTCGGTATTAGCGCTTATTAGATGTATTGTTATAGCGATAAACACATCAAGTCCATATTACATGGTAGTAATCTTTTGGCTTATTTATAACTTATATGGAATATGTATGTCTATTTTCTTTATTATAGGACGTAAAATTTTTAGAAATGTTGAGAGATTCAATGTGGAAATAGACGTGGAAATAAGAGCAAAGTATGGTACTTTTAAGGGTAAGACATTAGATATATCAGATAATGGCTTAAGCGTAAAATTCGATTTTCCTGAGTACATTGATGAGGATGAAATTGTTGAAATAATTTGCGAGTCAGGAAGATATAAAGCATCCTTAAATGCATCGGTGGTTTATTTTACAAATGAAGGAAATGGCTTTAAGTATGCCTTTGTTATTGAAAACATTGATGATGCAAATAAGAGAGAATATTTAAATATCATATACGACAGAGAGCCAACCTTACCTAAGGTTATAGAGGTTAGTTCAAGTATTTTTGGTGAGCTTTCATCTAATATACATAGTAGAATTAAAAAATATGCTCCAAACAGTAGAAGACTAGCTAGAATTAATGTATATAAAAAGTTTAATACAACTTCGGGTAAAGAGATAATGGTGTATAATTTTAATTATGAGCATATTCTTGTTGGATATAAATGGAGTACAAAGATAGATAAAAATATAGAAATAATATTTGATGAAGGACTTGTGCTAAAGGGAGAAAGAGAATATGAGAAAATTTCACATCCAGATACTAAGAGAGTGACAATCCTTTACAAGGTTACAAATTTAGAAGAAATAATTACTAATGAAAAGCTTAAACTTCTTTTAAATGAGTGGATTGACAGTCAAAAGGAATATGATAAACAGATGACAATTAAGAGAAGGCTTAGAGAAAAATCAAATGAGGATGAATTTGATGAAATTGAGTATGTTTGGGGAGGCGATTACAATGAATAAGGCTAAACTGTTAGGAATTGCCATGGCGTTGACAGTATTAGGTACAAGCGTAAATGTAGTAAGCGCTACTGAAGATACAAAGCTTGAAATGCCGTATGATGTATATACATGGACAGAGACTGTAGATGCAGTTGTTAAGAAAAATGATGACAGTACTATAAGTGTTCATTGTGATACTATGGAATCCGAAGAATTGTATAATTATATTACTGTATCAACAATTTTTGATGGCGCTTATGATTATAATGGAAAAGCTTATGATGAGAAGTATAAAGGAATAGCGATTGAACTGGTTAATACTTCGGATGTTGAATTGCAGATGGATTTCATTTTAGTGGATAAAGATAATAACAAATTAGTCTTAAAGGAAGATGAATTTGTTATTGTCGAAACTAATAATGAAAAATATGTTAAAAAACTTGAATTTGCAGCTGTTAAGCTTGAACCTAAATTTTCAGGAATAGTGTATATTCCATTTAATGTGATGGTTCAGTCTGATGTAAATACCAATGATATGAATATGGATAAGCTGACAAGCTGGTCAGTAGGATTATTATTGGAGAAGAATAATGTGTTAGATTTAAATATTAGTTCTATGTCATGGATTTTGTCAGATTTTACAGAACAGTATACAGCCAGCCTTGGAGCATTTATAGAAGGTGATGACACTATAATGATTCCTGAGCATGGAGAATCTATATCTTTTTTAAAGATAAATAAAAAGCCAGAGAGCAATTATAAATTTGTGCTGGGAGAATATACAAAGGGCTTCAATTTAGATGAAAATGGTAAGATTACAGTTACAACAGAATGTGAGCCTAAGGATATCACAATCAGGGCAGTAGATGACAATGGAACCGTTATTACAAAAAAAATAAGCTTAGCTACATCCTGGAGAGATGGAAGCGACAAATTTGTATTTAATGGTCCAGAGGATTTAGATGAAGTTACATATCCATTCAAAAATGTTACAAAAGAGAGTATAAAAAATATTAGAAATGTACTTATAGTAGGTATTTCTGTTGTATTTCTAAGTTACATAGTATTTTATGTAAAGTACAAAATTGATAAGAAAAGAGAGGAACGTAAATAATGTTATTTTCAAGTGTGGTTTTTGTATTGTATTTTTTGCCAATAGTTTTGATAATGTATTATGCGTTTGCCTTTTCTAGAACATTACAAAACATATTATTATTGATAGCAAGTTTGATTTTTTACGCATGGGGCGAAGTTAAATTTGCGGGCCTTATGTGTATATCTATAGTTGTTAACACAATTTTTGGCTATTTGGTAGATAAGTTTAGAGATAATAAGAGAAAGAGCAAATTCGTTGTTTTCTTAGCAGTGGTATACAATTTGACGGTATTGTTTATTTTTAAATATTTAATGTTTGCTGTTACAAATATTAATGCTTTATTTAATACCAATTTCTCAGTTGGAAAAGTAATATTACCATTAGGTATTTCATTCTATACATTTCAAGCAATATCATACGTTGTGGATGTATATAGAGATGACGCAAAGGTGGAAAAGAATCCTATATATGTAGGTTTATATATAGCGTTCTTTCCACAGTTAATTGCTGGACCAATTGTTAGATATAATTCCATAGCTGAGCAGATTAAAAACAGAAAATCGAATTTTGATAAGTTTTCAATTGGATGCTGTAGATTTTTAGTAGGATTTTCTAAGAAAATATTACTTTCAAATAATTTTGCGATGGTAGCGGATAAGATATTTGAATTGACAGATTCACAGGTGATTCCTGTAAGCTTAGCTTGGCTCGGTGCTATTGCATATACATTGCAGATATATTTTGACTTCTCGGCATATTCTGATATGGCGATTGGTTTAGCAGGAATGTTTGGATTTAGATTAGAGGAAAACTTTAATTATCCTTATATTTCTAAGTCGATTGGTGAATTCTGGAGAAGATGGCATATTTCCTTATCTACTTTCTTCAAGGAATATGTATATTTTCCATTAGGTGGCTCTAGAGTAGAAAATCAGGATAAAATGGTAAGAAATACATTTATCGTATGGTTACTTACCGGTGTTTGGCATGGTGCAGAGTGGACATTTATTGTATGGGGCTTGTGTAATTTTATCTTTATTTTAGGAGAAAGATTATTCAATTTTGAAAAATCAAAGGTGCCAAATAGCATAAAACATATATATACAATGTTTGCGGTAATATTAGGTTGGGTTTTATTTAGAGCAGAAAACTTGTCGAAGGCCTTTTTATATCTTAAAAATATGTTTGGAATAAATTCCAATGGATTTGCAAGCGATACATTATTAATGTATTTAAAAGAGTACGGAGTATTCTTTATTGCAGGTATCATATTTGCAACGCCTATAGCGAAACGTATTAATAAAATGAATGTGGAAAGAAAAATGCCTGTTATAGGCAATATTATTACACTTCTTTATCCAATAGTTATTATAGGATTATTCTTAATTTCTATGACCTATTTGGTGGCAGGTAGTTATAATCCGTTCATTTACTTTAATTTCTAGGAATTATATGAGGTAATTGATTATGAAAAAACATATTATTAAGAAAAATATTACAAGTTTTATATTTATTATTATGCTGTTTGTTTTTGCAGGTCTTAATTTTAGACATACATGGCCAAAGCTCAAAAATATAGATTTGTCTAGTGTGAAAGATATTTCACAGCTACAATCAGCTGTTGATGAAGCAGAAACAATTATAGATGATAACATATATCAAAAATACACGTTTATTGAAGCGTATGGATTATGGCACCTTATTCTTGATAAAAAGGAAGTGTCAGGATTTGCACACATTAAGGATGATAAAGGGTACATACATTATTCTGATTTTTGGAATGATCAAAATAACGATATATCCAATATAGTAAACGTAGTGCTTGAACTTAAGGAAAAGGTTGCTGCTAACGGTACAGAGTTGATAGTTGTTATGCCACCAGTAAAGGATTCAGAGACATTGGTATCCTATGAAACAGGAATGCCATATTGTGACAAGAACTGGGTTGCAGACGAATACTTACGAAGACTTGAGGAAAAAGGCGTAAAAATAATTGACTTTAGAGATACTCTTAAAAAGTCTCATCTATCTTATAGCGATTCATTCTATATAACAGACCACCATTGGACTACTCCGGCAGTGTTCGAATGTTTTGTGGAGTTTACAAAAAAAATGAATGAATGGTATGGAGAAGACTTGGATCCAGAAAAATTGTATACAAATATTGATAATTACAATGTACTAGAGTATAAAGATTCAAATCTTGGTTCTCATGGTAGAGGAACTGGTATTGTATATGCAGGAGGCTTGGATGATTTTACACTTATGTATCCAAAGTACGAGACTGATTTTATGTATACATGGAGTATGATGGGCGCAGAAAGTGTTCTTCATGGTCGATTTGAAGATACTTTGGTTTCAACATATAATATTGTAAATGACAATATATATACGCAAGATAAGTATGCGTCGTATATGAATGGTATTGCAAACTATGATTTCATTGATAATAAGAAAAATGTAGATGCACCAAAGGTGTTGTTTTTGAGAGATTCATGTACATCACCATTTGCAGCCTTTGCAGCTCAGCTTTTCAGTGAAACTGATTTGATATGGTCATTAAAATTAAATAATGATTTGGAAGATTATGTAGATATAAATAAATATGATTATATAGTAGTATCGTTATATCCTGATAGTTTGAAAAATAGTATGTTTAATTTTAGTATGAATGAAAGTGAATAATATGCATAGAAAGTTATTTAAATTATCCGCTGTAATTACTTATTGTGTGTTAGTTATTATAGTTGGTGGGTGCAAGGCTGATGGAAATCAGGAAAAAATTAATAAAGAAACGACTAAGATGCATCTGCCAGAGGAGGAAAGTGATACAAATAGTCAGTCTGGTATGAAGGATAAGCTTGATGAGGAAAAAACAGAAACAGAAACAGACGAAAGCTACCAGTGGAAGTTAGTGTGGAGTGACGAATTTAATGGGGAAGGGCTTGATTTAAATAAATGGTCCTATGAATTAGGAAATGCATATAATGGTTGGGGAAATTATGAAGCACAATACTATCAGAAAGAAAATGTATATGTTACTGATGGGAAGCTTGTTATTGAAGCTAAGCGAGAGGATGTGGATGGCTGTCAGTATACATCAGGAAGAATTCGTACAGTGACAGAGGATGGGGAAGTACTGTTTAGTACAAAATATGGGAAAATAGAAGCGAGGATATCTATGCCTGCTATGGCAGGCATGTGGCCAGCTTTTTGGATGATGCCTGTAGAAAATAAGTATGGTCAATGGCCACTTTCAGGAGAAATTGATATAGTTGAGGCAAGAGGACGAATTGATAATGAGATAAATGGAACTATACATTATGGTGAAGCGTTGCCGAATAACAAGCAAAGTGGAACTAAGTATACGTTGAAAAAAGATACTATTAAGGATTTTCATGTATATGCAGTAGAATGGACACCTGACGAGATAAAGTGGTTAATAGATGGTGAAGTATATGGTACATCATCAAACTGGTATACGGTTGACAAAAATGAAGAAGTATTAGATTATCCGGCACCATTTGATCAGTCATTTTATTTACTTTTAAATTTGGCAGTAGGTGGTACCTATGATGAAGGCGTGATGCCAGAAGAAGATATGGTATCAGAAAAAATGTATGTAGATTATGTAAGAGTATATGAAAGTGAAACAGGATATCCTGAATTTAGTGAAGAAAAGAAGAATTCAGAAAAAGACCTGAAGAACTATGAAGAAATCAAGAATGTTGAAGATTTCGTGGTGGATAAAATATTTGAGACCATCAATACTAATCCTTATACTGAAGAAATAAATTACGAATCTGGTAAATGGTATTTTGTTTCAAAGGCGCTTTTTAGAGGTAATGCAAAAGGTAAAATAACAGATTTGGAAGGCAATAAGTTTTTCTATTGTGATGTTATCAAGGCTGCAGATAAGCGGTATTCAATACAATTGCTCCATATGCTACCATTAGTTAAAGGATATACGTACGCGATAGAATTTGATGCTAAGGCGAAAAGTAAAAGAGCTATTTCATTACAGCCTATGGGACATAAAGGGGATGAAGTTCTTGCTTTTTGTGATAGACTAAAAATTGTTGTGGATGACGAAATGAGAAGATATAGATACTCATTTACAATTAAAGAAGACACGGACATGAATGGGTTTATAGAGATAAATCTTGGTGCTGAAGAACCTGATTTATACATTGGTAACGTGTCAATTAAAATCATAAATTAAAAAGTATCAAAATGCCAACTGGTAATAGGAAATTAGTCCTATTTTCACATAAAGCATTAGACAAAGTAAAATATATAAAGTATAATCAAGACATAATAAAAAGTAATTAATAGACAAAGGCAAACCTGTTGAAAGATAGGGACGCAAAACCAAGGGTCTTAGGTTTTTTTGATAAAACGATGATAGCCGGTTACCGAAAGTAATTAGTATCTTGATTTTGGACCCTGGATGTATATTCAGGGTTTTTTGTCGTTTTAAGAAGCATTCCGGAAACTTCTGCACGGCAAATATTATTTCTTAAAAATAATTCTAGAATCTCAAAAGAATAAATATAGTCTAGATACTGCTGACTTCGGATGTTTACATCAGAGGAGGTCTAAAGATGAGAAAGAACTTTTTTTCAAAGTTAGTAGCTATTGCAGTGGGAGTAAGTCTGATGGTGCCATATAGTGGAATGGCAGCAGAGCTTAATGTGAAAGAAGAAGTAGAAAATAGTACCGTTTATTTGGGGGAAAATGATTGGGATCTTGTGTGGAGTGATGAATTTAATGGCAACCAATTGGATACAACTAAGTGGAGTTATCAGATTGGAAATGGTTATAACGGATGGGGTAATTACGAAAAACAGTATTATACAAAAGAAAATGTTACTGTGAGTGATGGCACTCTTAAAATTACAGCAAAAAAAGAAAATAAGAATGGTTTTGAGTATACATCAAGTAGAATTAGAACTGTTACAGATAGTGGACAGACTCTTTTTGCTACAAAGTATGGAAAAATTGAGGCGAAAATTAAGCTCCCTGCAGGAACAGGTCTTTGGCCAGCATTTTGGATGATGCCAGTAGACAGTGAATATGGTAGTTGGCCATTGTCTGGCGAAATAGATATTATGGAAGCTAGAGGCAGAGTTCTCAATGAAATTAATGGAACTATCCATTTTGGAGAGAAAAGACCATTTAACAGAAGTATTGGCGGATCATATGTTTTCGATTCTACAACAGACATAACAGATTATCATGTATATGCAGTTGAATGGAAAGAAAATACAATAATATGGTATGTAGATGGTATTGAGTATTATAGAACAAGCAACTGGTATACCATGGACGACGGAGTTGTTGCAGAATATCCAGCACCATTTAATAAAGAGTTTTATCTTATTTTGAATATGGCAGTAGGAGGAACTTATGATAGCCAGAGAGTTCCAAGTGACAGTGAAGTGCCAGGTACTATGGAAGTTGACTATGTAAGAGTATATCACAGTAAAGATGGATATTCTTCAGAAAACATATATATGCCAGAAGGTACAAGAGATGAGAATGCTATGGCAAATACACCAATATATAAAGATGGAAATTTGCTTGCGGATATTGATTTTGATAATATTAATACAGTATTAAAACATAAAGACGAGGTTGATTTATCATTGCCTACTTGGTATGCATTATATAATAAGTATATGCCAGCTAGTGCAAATATAACAAAAGAAAAAATAGGTAACGACACATTTGTTAAGTATGACATTATTGATCCAGGAACACAGACATACTCATTACAGCTTAAGCAAACAGTTCCGCTAGCTAAAGGATTTGTATACAAGGTATCTTTTGACGCGAAATGTGATGATGGGGCAAGAACAATTAAAGTAAAGCCTTATGGAGTGCAGAATTACAATGATTCTTACACAGCTAATTTGACAAAGGATGTGCAGAATTTTGAATTTTCATTTTTAATGGAATATGATACAGATATGAATGCAACTTTAGAATTTAACATTGGAAAGCTTGCAGGAGATGTTTCTATCGGAAATGTTAAGGTAGAGGTTGTTAATACATACGTAGAAAGTGAAAAAGTAGAGAGTTCAAATCAGGCTAAACCAGCAATTAAGCAGGCTATAGAAAATGGTGACTTTAGTCAGGGCTTAAGCGTATGGAACGTATTTGGAACATATTATGCCTTAGAGGAAAAAAATGGTAATGTATATGGAAAGATATATACAAAACATAAAGATAATCCTTGGGATAGAATGTGGATACAGAGTGGAATATATTTAACAGAAGGTAAGACATATAAAATTGAATTTATGGCGAAGTCTTCTGAAAACAATCAAAAATTTGCAGTTGTAGTAGAAGATAATTTATATGCCAAGTCATTGTATTCGGAATTTGTTGCCGGAAAGGATTGGAAGAAATATTCATACGAATTTGTAGCAAAAACTGAAGAGGAATTAACATTAAAGTATTTCCTTGGAATGGTAGACAAAGATTGTAAGTTATATTTGGATGATGTATCAATTACAATTGTAGAATAATTTAAAAACAAAATTAATAAAAGGTGTGAGGATGCCATAGTTACTTAATAAATCTAAGTAGCTATGGTATCTTTGTATATAAGAATAACGTGGAAGTTAACTGAAACAAGTGAAAGTAGCCAATTAGCATAAGGAAGTAAATTACAGTTGCAATTTACCCAGCTAATATGATAATATAACTAGAATAGCGATAATAATATATAAAATTGCTTTTATTAGGAGAATGATATGATAAATCAGGAAAAAGTAGCGCTTATGACAAAGCTTGCTGCCTATGAAGACGGCGAGGGTAAGAAAAG
>JBGVNF010000064.1:0-2516 GCA_045125245.1 Lachnospiraceae bacterium | reverse complement strand
TATGCCGAAAGGCAGTACACCTAAGCAGGTGGAAATGGGGAACACCCTAAACGGGTGAAGAGATAGTCTGAACTTTATGGCGACATAAAGAAGTTCATAAGAGAACTGATAGGGATTAGCGAACCCTATTGAACAATTTGTAGGTAAAGGATTATTAGACTATATGTTAGATAGAAATATCTTAGACGATGGTACAGAGTTAGAACCATATGATATGCTTAACACTGACTATCGAAGTGACTATCGTGACGCTAAGAAATTAGTGTATGGTATTGAGGCACAAAAGAATAATACGGAAATGATTACAAACTTTATTAATGTTGTCGAAGGTTCTATTTTACGTATATTGGAACATTTTGATGTTAATAAAGCATTGGATATACCTGATGAAGATTTCATGGTAAGTGATGTATTACCATTCTTACGAACTGAAAACTTTATCTCAGAAGTACAAAACATTACAGTAGAAACTATACCAGGTACAGGTAAACTGAAAGTCGGTCAAGTTGTTAAGGCTGACAAGGATATTTATTCTGCTACTATTCAAGTATGTTGGTACGTAATGACATTCTGTAATGACGCTTTACCTGATGAAGATGAAGATTTTGCGTCATTCTTTAGTGGATTTATTTCAAAACCAAAAATAAAAAGATAGGAGAGTGAGAGGATGGATGATTTACTAAAGTTGTTTGTTGAAATGGAAAATGTAGAATATAGTGAAGAACAATACTATCAAGACTTACTATCTTTCGCTAAAACTTTACAAATCAAAAACAATAGTAAACGTGACGGTTGGATTTCAGACCAAGTTAAACGAAGTTATAACTCTTACACATCTGATGAAATTGAAGAGTTTCTTGCACAACCTCGTGAAAATGAGAAACAACTAAGAGAGGTTGCTCGTTACTTAGAAAACACTAGTCAAGTATTTCAACGTGTTATCGGATACTTACCAAATATCAATATGATTTGTCCTATTGTTATTCCAACACGACCTGAACAACTTAAAACAATCAATGTTCAATATGAGCAAGTATGTAACTACATGGGATTACTAAATCTTCCTCACAATCTACTTCAAGTATATAGAGTTTGTTTTAGAGAAGATATTTTCTATGGGTTAGAATACGAAACAAAAGATGCTTATTTCATCAAACAATTAGACCCTGACTATTGTCGTATCAGTTCAGTAGAATATGGTTCTTATGTATTCCAAATGGATATGTCATATTTCGACAACGCTAAAAACAATGATGTAGACATTGAATTACTTGATGAATATGAACAATATATACCAAGCTTTTTCAAAAAAGCATACAATGCTTATAAAGCAGATAGTAATTTGAAATGGGTAGAATTACCTGGTCAAAACACAATCTGTATCAAACTTAAAGAAGAGTTAGACTACTGTTATCCACCATTCGCTAGTGTTTACAGAGATATTCAAGATATTGAAGAATATAAATCATTAGCAATGGTTTCAGAAGAACAGGCTAATTATAAAATCATTGGTTTCAAAATTCCACGCTTAGACTCTAGTCGAAGTGATAGAACTGATAACTTTGCAATTAAATTATCTACTGCTAAGTTATTCTTTGATATTACACGTAACAGTTTAAGTGACAGTGTGGGTATGTTCTACTCACCAATGGACTTTGAACCAATTAGCTTTGCAGGAACAAACACAAATTCTCGTAACAGAGTACAAGAGGCTACTGACCAGTTATATGATAGTTTAGGTTTCTCTAAGTTATTATTCAACAGTGATAGTGCGACAACATTACAATATTCTATTAAATTAGATGAAGCTATGTTGTTTGCCCTTAACCGTCAAGTTGAAACATGGGTATCACGTAAACTTATCTATAACTTTAAAGGTAACTTTAGATGCCAATTTATTGACGCTACTGCTCTTAATCGTACAGAACTAGCAGACCAATATTTAAAAGCGGCAACTTATGGTATTCCTAGTGTTGTTCATTTATGTGCAATCTTAGGAATTAATCAAGTTGATATGATGGCATTAAATTATCTACAAAACAATATGTTAGATATTGCTAACCAATTCATTCCATTATCTTCTTCTAATACTCAAAGTGGTATGGCAGGTGGAGAAGAGGGAGAAAACGGTAGACCAAAAACTGACAAACCAACGGAAAGTACAGTAGCAAATCAAGAGAGCGGAACTGACGCTGAAAAGAAAGCGTCTAACGTATAGAGTGAGGGATAAGGTATAATATTTGAAAGGAGGTGTTTGGTGTGGATAAGATAACAGATAAAAAGATAACAGTTAATGCTTTTGTTACATTTTCAGATATTGAACCTAACTTAAACCCTTCTTTTCATCAAGCTAAAACTAGAATTATGGCAATAGAGTCAGTTGCAAACAGATGTAATTTCAGTGTTGAGTCAGTAGAAAAAGGATTACCAACATTAAAAAATGTTCCTATCGTTACTCAATACAATACTGAAACAGGAAACTTTAAAGGACATGAGTTTGACGTTGATGGAAGTGC
>JBGVNF010000063.1:0-114707 GCA_045125245.1 Lachnospiraceae bacterium | reverse complement strand
ACCTACATCTAAACCGTTCTCTATTACATACTTCTGTAATACTTCAATATGAGTAGAACCACAGTTAGTATTGATATTTGTTCCATCTGGAGCGTTATTTATAACATGTGTCTCAGCACCAAGAGCATCAAATACACTCTTAGCTATCTGCCATGAGCTACCATTTGAACAGTCAAGACCAACCTTAATTCCCTTCATTGAGTAAGATACATTTGAAATAAGGTATCCAACATATCTATTTCTACCAGCTACATAATCAACTGTACGACCGATTTCTTCCTTTGTAGCAGCTGGGAGCTCACCATATTCACCATCAAGGAACTTCTCTACCTCTGCGATAGTATCCTCTTCCATCTTCTCACCCTTGCCGTTAAGAAGCTTAATTCCATTGTCATAGAATGGGTTGTGGCTTGCTGATATCATAATACCGCAGTCAAACTCGTCTACCTTTGTAATATAAGCCACACTAGGTGTAGTTGTAACATGCATAAGATATGCATCTGCACCAGACGCTGTAATACCTGTAACTAAGGCATACTCAAACATATATGATGATCTTCTTGTATCCTTACCGATAACGATACGACACTTTTTATCATTCTTTTTTCCGTAGTACCAACCTAAAAAACGGCCGATTTTAACAGCGTGCTCATATGTTAAGTCAACATTAGCTTCGCCTCTAAAACCGTCCGTTCCAAAATATTTACCCATACAGTAATTCTCCTTTACCCACTTATAAATAAGCTTTTTAACTCATTTATTTTATCACTACTATATGTGATGCGCAAGAAAAAAATGTTAGAAAATAATATTTTTTTATTCCGAAAAATATTCCTTTAAACTGTTAACTCTTTCTTCTGTCATCTCTGCTGCCTTCATCATCGCCGCCATTGTTGCCATACTTCCATTCTTATACTCTATCTGAACATACATAATTTCCCTTTCTCTATCTTTTAACCATGACTCATGATACGCTGTAAAACTTTCCCTTATTTTTTTACTAACAGTATCTTTTAATTCATTATACATATCATTCATTGTATTATCCCAGATAGTATATAATTCTGTTGCCAATTGATTCATCTCTGTCTGAGTTAAGGTTTCATCTTCTGTTAATTTCTTTTCTATTGCTTCAGCTTCACTTTTTGCTGCTGCTATTTTAGCATATACATCATATTTTGTTTCATTTTCTGCGGCTATTGTTCTTTCTTTACCATTATCATTACTGCCCTTACATGCTACTAGGCAGATTAATGTCAAACACATTACGGCCACTACCTTGCATTTTGTCATTAAATTCTTTTTCATTGCTAATATCCTCCTCTTATAAATACTTGATAATTTCATAATAACTCTACATTTTAATAAATACAACTAAAACTTATTCTCTTTTTCTATGATGATGGTATTAATATTTTTATTTAAGAAAATTTCCATAAATTTCATTTACGGTTTCTGCAAACGAAAATGTATTATCATATTTTTTTAATATTTTGTTAAGCTCAATTATCTGATGCTTGTTAATAACACAAATAAGTACTGTTTTTGTTTCATGCGTAAAAGAACCCATAGCCTCTATCTGTGTAGAACCATGATGTAGCTTTTCACTTATTTCAGCTGTAATCTCCTCTGGATGGGATGTAATTATAGTAAATTTACAAGCACTTTTGGTTCCTCTTATAATCGCACTACCCACATAACTAGAAACAAATGAATAAGTGATACATAAGCATACCGGCTTATAATCATATACCATATTCCCATTTAAATCCTTTGTTACATATACAAAAAAAGAGGCGATTGCTACAAAGCTGTTAATTGTAAATGTAATCCAAAAGAAATTAAGCTCTGGCTTTTTCTTACTGATATATTTGGAAATAATATCAGTTCCGCCAGTTGATGCATTATTTCTAAAACAAGTACCGTATACAACACCACTTATTACACCACTAAGTATTGCTGGAAATATGGTATCATGTCCCATTGATTTATACTGAAATTCTTCCAAACCTAGCTTTTGTAGATATAAAAAAACAAAAGAATAGGTAATACAAAAACATAATGAATACTTTGCAAATCTCTTCTGTACAAAGAAGTATGCAAATATACATAACGGTACATTGATAATCAATGACATATAGCCAATACTAAAGCCTGTCTTATACTGAATCATAGTAGCTATACCATTAAGACCAGCTGGTGCAAAATTATTTTCTACTACAAAGAGCTGATAGTTAAATGCTAATAATATAGCTATGGCAATAATTATTATGTATCTAGGTATATATCTAATGTGTTTTTTATATATACTCATATAAGAAACCTCCTCGTAATAGGTATTACTTTTTTCCATATTTATTTCACATTTCTGATAACTATTTCTATAATAAATTGTTCTAATTATTTATGCAATATAATTTTGTTATTTATCATTACACACATCTTTCAAAAGTAGAATTGAGCATAAAAATAGCCGGAACACAGAATGAATTATCACTCCGTATTACGGCTATCTAATTTTATTATTTACACCTTGGGCATCTACAGCGTTCAAGCAAATGGTCTGCCCTATACTCCCACTCATGCTGACATATGTTACATTTTACTTTAGCTTTTTCCTTTGAGCCCAAATAAGCAAGTATTTCCAGTTTCCCATTAGACCTTTCATTAATCTTTTTCTTATATTTTTCTTCCCTGGATTCACTTTCTACAGACTTTGTCTTTGGCTGTTTCACAACAACCGGATTGCATATAGGACATTTCGGTTTATATGTAGCAGCTTTATAAGAAAGCTCCCATTGATGACCGCATATCTTACATCCTAATGTTACTGGTGACTCATAATTAAAATACCTTATAACTTCAAGATTTTCATTCGGTACCTTTTTCTTAAATGCTTCAGTCCTTGCTTCAAGGTCATTTATCCCCTTCTTTGCTGACTCTGAAAATATTACTTTTACTAATCTAAAATACAGTTTTGCTTTCTTTGTTCCCCATACTGCCTGCAGAACATATACATCTCGTCCGTTTCCTTGAAAATATATCTGTTCTTTGTACCGGTCCACATCAAGAAAACCATACGTTTTTATTTCAACCACAGCATTGGAATTTGACAAATCACACAATGCCAATACATTCTGCTCTCTATTTACAACCAATTCCTGTGAATACACTTGTTCATCCTTAAATATTTCATGCTGCAAATATGTAATCATTGGTTCCAGATTTTCTTTTAATGTTGTAATAAAAGCATTTAATTCTGCAATCAGCTTCTTGTCCTTTTCATTCACTGCGCTTACTGTTCCATCTGCATTTTCCACAACAAGTACTTCTTCTACCTCCGATTCCAATTCACCAAAACAGCGTAGTTTTCTCTTATTTTCTAACAAGAACTCCCTTGAATCTATCTTCTTTACACCAAGCATACTGTTTATAAGATGTTCGATGACCATACCATTAAAGTTAGTCGGAAATTTCTTTATATTCTTTCCAACCACAATAAATTCTTCGACCTCATCTGTTTCAACACTAATCTTTGGGAAATCCTTAATATGATACTTCATATTTGGATAATTTGAAAGATAACTTGCCGGAATAATATAGTCTTCATTAAACTCAAACACTCTGTTATGGGTAATCAAAAGCCGTCTGCCATCAAGTTTTTCAAACAGCTTCCATTCAAGCAGGCAGTCATTTTCTCCCGTATGAATCTCCTGCACCCCTTCAATTCCAAACAATATACATAAATTATCCTTTGTAATATTACCCTCACTGAATCTTGAAGAAATAATATCGTGCTTGAAATTATAAAATTTCATTTTCTCATATCCAAGTAATCTCTTGCGGATAAAATAATTCTTAATGAATCGCTCATCCAATGAACCATATGTTAAAATAATTCTCTTATCCAGCTCAAATCGCTGCATCAATTCATCCACCTCAGACTGTGTCAAAGGTGTTTTTCCTTTTAGGTCACGTTTCTTTATTCCGTTGATATAAGTGGTATAGACATCCTTTTGCAGTTCCAAAGGTAAAAACCTACTATAAGAGTCCTCTGTATCTGGTCTGTATAACGAAATTGACAAAAGATCATCTCGCAACGATGACAAACCATTTGTCTCTACATCTAAAACTACATACTTTGATTTATCAATCATGTCCATCCACCTTTCCTGTAATCTTTTAATACTTTCACTTAAAACTTCGGTGCAAAATCACCTAACTTTTAACTCAAAGCATACAATCTATGCCAAATACATATTTCCCAAAGTATTTAACGCCTCATCCAATTCCATATCAAGCCCAATATTTTTCATATTGATACGTTCTTCTGGCATTCTTTTAACAAACTGTCTAACATCATCTTTAACTGTTTCCGGTGTATTAATTACCTCATCAGGATTTATTATATTCATCAAACGGAATACATCATTTTTATGCTTCTTAATGTCAATTGAATTTACATGTTCACCCTCACTTTTTCGTCTGCAAAGGTCTAACCATGCCCTCATCTTAAACGGAATCAGATGCTCTGCGCCTAAAACACCGACACCATTTACTACTTTTCTTCCGCTCACCATAAACTCGTAGTAGTCATCATTCAACATAATAGCCGAAAGACTGGATACTTCATCTGAAATATGTAATGGAGTGATTACCATATCACTTTCATGCAACTGATACCCCGGATCTTTTGAAAACAGTTCTATCATTATTGGATAATTCGTATTCTGTGGTTCAGTAAAGCGATAGAAATGCAACTTCTCAGAACTTTTCCAACCACATCTATATGCACCATCCTTAATAAACTTCCATAATACTTCCCCAAACTCTTCAAATCGGTTTTCAATCAACAAAATCATATCAATATCTCTAGTTGCCCTAAAATCAAGATTTGCTTTGTTCATCAGAATATCACAAGCCGTACCACCGATAATTGTATAACAATCCTCATACCCCTTAAATGCTTCTCTAAAAGCTTCCAGGCCTATTACCATTTGTATTCCTCCATAATCTCTTCAATCTGCATCTCCACTCGTTCATCTTTCACATCCTTAAGACTTTGCACCAATGACACAACATCTACCATTTCTTCAGATATATATACTGACGGATTGTATTTCCATAATTCAATTTCCACATAATCGTTATCTTTCATAAACTTTGGTTCTACTATAGCTTCCTTTGGAATATCCTTTACCAACTTCTTATCCATAGCAAAAACTGTACATTTCGGGTAATTCAACATACTTTTTTTTGCCAATGCAGTCTCTCCGGCAAACGGTAAATCCATGTCAAAATACTTAAGACTCACATAAATTTTCTTCTGAACCGGTGACTGTAAATATACGCTCGAAATTTGATACAATTTCTTTCCTATTTCTACAGATTTGATTACCTTACTTGTTCCTTCCTTTCGACTTTCCAACAAACCAAGTTCCTGCAACTCCTGTACAGCTCTACTAACATTCATGGCTGACATATTAAGATATTCTGCAAGCTCTGACTGGCTCTTTTCTTCATGCTTCTTTTGATAAATAAAATATAAAAGCAAAAATTGTGTTGTAGCAGATATTTTTTCAACTTTTTCTCTCTTACCTGCACAAAATTCCTTCAAGCTCATTCCTAATTCCGGTACAAAAATCTGCGAATTTGGTATAATGAATGGAATTCTATTTTTAACCAATGCATTCCTCTGATAAGTGGAAACAGCATCCAGCCACAGTATAACTGACATTTCAGCGTATTTTCCAATTTCTTGCATTTCTTTTTCAAAACTGGAAACATTAAAATTATCAGAGTTATTCTTCATTAAAACACTCTGTACATTTCCCATAGAAAGCACAAAATATTCCCTTTTATTTCTCAAATACAGTGGTAGTTTGCTCTTACCATCCCAGTTTTCAATTTTAACGTTTAACCCGAATATCTCAGCCAAATATTTTTTCATAAAAACACCTTTTAACATTTTTATTTTATTCTAACATACTTTTTGTTAATATTCAATTTATTTGTTATTTTATATTTATATTACTTTTTAATATATCATCTATATATCCTTTTCGCATAACCTCATCTCTACAATTCTTATACCACTCATATGCTTCCTTAAGTCCTTCTTCTATGGACTCCGTCACTGGCATAAGCTTATCCTATTCAGTTACATCAAGGTAATACTCATAATTATAATAGCTATAATAATTTAGTTACAAATACAATACTACCTGTTACTAATGCCTTTTTCATATAGTTATACTCCATTTTTATATAAAATATTGTTTTTTTAGCTTAATAGAAAATTTTTGCACACTATATTTAGCACATAAAAAACATTAATTACAAATAACAAAATCGCAAAACATTTTACTTTTCTTGCCCTTACAAACTCTTTTTTTGTTATAGTAACCTTCTTCTTACTACAATAATATATGATTTTAGTAGAATCACTTTTAGGAACATTTATTTCTTTACACCTTATATCTTCTATGTGAACATAGAAAGTTGTCTCTATACAGTAACCATATAAATTCTCATATTTTGCTCTCTTTCTTTTATCTTTCTTTTTTGATAGAATACACTTAGCATTAAGTGGTTGCAAATCGGTCAATCTTCCGCTTATACAATTATTCATTTTATATCCAATGTACCAAATCATCATTGATACTACCATACCAACACATCCTCAAATCATATCATTCACATATGTAGGAATAAAGATATCAGTATCTTTATCTAATCCATAAAGACTTGAACCAATACCACATAAAATAATAAATAGTGCAAATGCTATTCCAAACAAACTAATTTTTTCATAAATTATTTTTTCAAATCTATATTCTTTACCTTTCCAATTTATAACTCTAAAATTAACTTCTTCCTTTTTTTATTATTACTATTAAATATTAAACAAAATATTAAAAACAAACCAAATATTGTACACAAAAAACCACCAATTACATAATATCCCAAATGAACTATTCTTATTTTTTCAAAAACCATCTGAAACAAACTTTCTGATACAATATTTTTTATTTCAAGAAAAACTATTATCGCACCTATTGCATATCCTAATAGTTTCCATAATAAATCTTTTTTTATTTTACTATCCATTCCCCTATCCTTCTTCTCATTTTTAACGACATAACTTTATAACTATTTTGTCAAAAAGGCTTCTCAAGAAACCTTGAAAAGCCTTTGTTTTTTTAATATTTAATTAGAACTTACCCTGCTCTGCTGCTTCCTGGATAGAAACTGCAACTGCAACTGTCATACCAACCATTGGGTTGTTACCTGCACCGATAAGACCCATCATCTCAACGTGAGCTGGAACTGATGAAGAACCTGCGAACTGTGCATCTGAATGCATACGTCCCATTGTATCTGTCATACCGTATGAAGCAGGACCTGCTGCCATGTTATCTGGGTGAAGTGTTCTACCTGTACCACCACCTGATGCTACTGAGAAGTACTTCTTACCCTGCTCGATACATTCCTTCTTGTAAGTACCTGCAACTGGATGCTGGAATCTTGTAGGGTTTGTTGAGTTACCTGTGATAGATACGTCAACGCCTTCCTTATGCATGATAGCAACACCTTCACAAACATCGTTTGCACCGTAGCAGTTAACCTTAGCTCTAAGACCTTCTGAGTAAGACTTTCTAGAAACTTCCTTAACTGTGTTTGTGTATGGATCGTACTCTGTCTCTACGAATGTGAATCCGTTGATACGAGAGATAATCTGAGCTGCGTCCTTACCAAGACCATTTAAGATAACTCTTAAAGGCTTCTGACGAACCTTGTTAGCCTTCTCAGCGATACCGATAGCACCTTCAGCTGCTGCGAATGACTCGTGACCAGCTAAGAATGCGAAACACTCTGTCTCTTCCTCAAGTAACATCTTACCAAGGTTACCATGTCCGATACCAACCTTACGTGTATCAGCAACTGAACCTGGAATACAGAATGCCTGAAGACCTTCACCGATAGCTGCTGCTGCATCAGCTGCCTTCTTGCAACCCTTCTTGATAGCGATTGCTGCACCTACGATGTAAGCCCAACAAGCGTTCTCAAAACAGATTGGCTGGATGCCCTTGATCTGATTGTAAACATCAAGACCTGCATCCTTTGTAATTTTCTCTGCTTCTTCAATAGAAGCGATTCCATAGCTATTTAAAACAGAATTGATTTTGTCAATTCTTCTTTCATATGATTCAAATAATGCCATTACATTGTCCTCCTTCTATTACTCTTCTCTTGGATCGATAATCTTAACTGCATCTGCAACTCTACCATACTGACCCTTAGACTTCTCCCAAGCTGTGTTAGGATCGTCGCCCTTCTTGATGAAATCTGTCATCTTTCCAAGGCTTACGAACTGATAACCAATGATATGGTCTTCAGCATCAAGAGCAATACCTGTTACATAACCTTCAGCCATCTCAAGGTAACGAGGACCTTTCTTAAGTGTTCCGTACATTGTACCAACCTGTGAACGGAGACCCTTTCCTAAGTCTTCAAGACCTGCACCTACTGGAAGACCATCCTCTGAGAATGCAGACTGTGTACGACCATAAACAATCTGTAAGAATAACTCTCTCATAGCTGTATTAATAGCATCACAAACTAAGTCTGTGTTTAAAGCTTCCATAACTGTTAAACCTGGTAAGATTTCTGAAGCCATAGCAGCTGAGTGTGTCATACCTGAACAACCAATTGTCTCAACTAATGCTTCCTGAATGATACCTTCCTTAACATTAAGAGTAAGCTTACAAGCACCCTGCTGTGGAGCACACCAGCCTACACCGTGTGTTAAACCAGAGATATCCTTTACTTCTTTATTTTTTACCCATCTTCCTTCTGTAGGAACTGGAGCTGCGCCATGATGAACGCCCTGTGCCACTGGACACATTTTTTCAACTTCATGTGAATAAATCATTATAAATCTCCTTTCGAAAATTGATACTTCTATTTATTTTCTCATAAAAAGCAAAAATAGTCTACACCATTTTTGCTTTTTTGACAAGTTTTTATTATTTCATTTTTTCTGCACTTGTTAACGCTGCAAGTAACATAGCTATAAGACCCGCAGAAATTTTTCCTATAATCAATGTAGCTATCATACTTGGTGCTACTGATGCGGTAAATCCCAGATGGGCTCCAAGTGTTGCAGCTGCACACACAAGCCAAGCACTATTTATAACCTTTCCTCTAGGATTCATATCCTTAATCATTGAAAATACTGGTACAGAATTGGCTAATGCAACCAATATTCCAAGCATACTTTCTGCATTTAATCCAAAATAATCACCTATGTAATCAAGCGGTTTAGATAATATCCACTTAATAACCTTTATGATAGGATAGCTTCCCATAAGAATAATTCCTATATCTATAAGAACCTTTCCACCTGTAGTAATTGGCGCCATTCCTTTCACCAATGTTATTCCAGTAAGATGTTCAAAAGCAGCCAATGCTATGCCAACTATTGCCACTATATTCATTAACTTACCAAATAATTCAAATACTTTTATCATAAAGTTTTGGAAGAACACCAAACCTATAATCAACAATGTTGCAAAAATAAGTAATGGAATACAATTAATAACCAGCTTTTTAAATCCTATTCCGTAAAACAGTCCAGCAATAATAGTTCCAAAAGGCATTGCAATAATTCCAAGCATTACGCCTTTGAAAAAGAATTTATAATCCTTTTGCTCTATCAATCCTATTCCAACAGGAATTGCAAATACAATTGTGCAACCAATCATAGATGATACGGTAGTTCCCGCCAATAATCCAATAGCCTTATCCGCTGCAAGGCTTGTGGCTAGTGTATATCCTCCCATATCATTGGCTAAAATAGTTCCAAACATAGCTGGATCTATACCATATTTCTTAAAGAAAGGAACTATAATCGGCGATAAAACCTTCGCAATAACTGGCGCAAAAGAAATAATTCCTATAATAGTAAAACCTATAGAGCCAATGCATTTAAAACCATCTTCAAATTCCTTGCCAAGTCCAAGCTTATTTCCTATTATTTTGTCAATAGCGCCTAGAATAACACCTACTGCCATTACAAACATAACAATTTCATTAAAACTCATATTTTCTTACCTTATCTCCACACTTACCATAGCATATATCTATCTAAGCTGTGCCACCTCCATAATATTTTCAAGAACTATTTTACCTTAGCAAATATAAATAAACAATATACATTTTTTATTTTTTATGATAATATATACATAGTTTTGAGATTGAACTGAAGAAATCTAAAGCTAACTTAAGATATTAAAGTGAGGTATAATATATATGGGACTTTTTAATTTCAAAAAACGTAAAATCAAGAAAAAACGTGAACAGCTATGCAAGGAAATTGATATATTTATCCAGGTTCACTTTGTTAGAGAGCGAAACAATTATGCAAAGAACAAATATAATACTCTTTCATTAAAAACTGATCCTGACAGAGATGCTTGCAAGGAATGGTATGAAAATCACGGAAATCCTAAGACTTTTAGTGAAATCGTTTTAGCTTATCTTAAGGCTACTGACATAGATGAAGGGCATCTTTGCGACAAATGTGGATTCGAAAAAAGCTTTATATCTAAGCTTAAGAATGATAAGAATTACCATCCAAGCAAAGGTGAGGCAGTACTCTTTGCCATGGCCTTCAAGCTTAATTTTGAAGAGACAAAGGCGTTACTTATGTCAGCAGAACACGCCCTCACTAATTCTTCAAAAGAAGATTTAATCATAAGATATTTTATCGAAAACAAAGAATATTCTATGAGCAATCTTAACTATGTATTAGAAAAGATTTGCGAGAAGAAAATTAAAGATATTATATAAACTTAATCCCAGTTGATTTTAATTACTATTAAACAAAAGTAGTTGCTTATATGTGTATACCAAACCACATAAGCAACTACTTTTTATTATTCAAGTGTTACGCTATAATTCCATTTATTTTCTTCATAATAACCCTTCTAAATTTATATTACCTCTCTACAGAAATAACAATTATATTCTTTAGTTCTTGACTTAGGTAAAATATTAACCGCACCACAATATTTACATGTAACACTCTCTTCATTATAGCCAGATGCTGAATTCACATCTCCATTTGTTCCATAATTGTTATATGTAGTATCTGAATATGAATTACTTGTATAATTCAATCCGCTCTCTTCCATCTTAGAATAAGAAGTCTTAGGTAAATCAGCCTTCATCATCTGTTTTCTTTCTCTATAGGCCTCTTTTCTATCTTCAAAAATTTCATGTACAGTAGCTTCACCAATAGGTTCTACCTTATGTTCATATGCATGTGTGTGACCACCATTATATGGGGCATTTGTACCATTTCCCACACCTGTACCCTGTAAAGTTTGTTGAGAGTAATGAGAATTAATAGTGCTATATCTATTAGGCGACGCTGAAGTATTATAGTAATCATCCATTCTTTGAAGCGTTATCTTATGCTCTACCTTCTCACTTCCATTCTTTCCTTTTTTCACTGCTTTTATAACAAACACAAAAAACATAAACCAAAAGATCATAGGTATGAATGTGAATAATATTTCCATTATTGTAATTATTGCCATCTCCTTGCTTCCTTTCATCCAAAATATATATTGTATTATATATATTTTTTCTGCAAGGTGTCAACGTCTTTTTCCTGCCAATATCTTTTACTTCTCTCATACATTGCAAACATTACAAAGCCTACAGGTATTATATATACAAGCTGTAAAATCATAAGCATAATTAAAATCCATGTAGACTGAACAAATACAGCTACTACTATTCCAGCTAATATACATCCTAAATAAACTGAAAATGCATTTTCTGATAATACATTATATCTATTCATTATATTCATCTCTCTTTTACTGTCCCCATCAAACTCTATACGATTAGGGCTTATGCATGAACAAAATTGAATAAGATATATTGCTAATATCACTAACACCAAAAGTGGAAAGTAAAATAAATTATTAAAAATAAATTGTGTAGCCATAGTTTTTTCCTCCAAATACTATATATTTTAAATACTCCTAACGCCCCTTGCGCCTCCCTATGTGCATATAATACAAAAAGTGTAGTCCCAAAATTAGGACTACACCTTTTGTCATATTAAAATTTATACTACGCTAACAATGAATACTCCTCAAGGTTCCAAACCTTATCTACGAGCCCTTCGTAAAACTCTGGCTCATGGCACACGATAAGTACTGCACCCTTGTACTCCTTAAGAGCTCTCTTTAGCTCATCCTTTGCATCTACATCAAGATGATTTGTAGGCTCGTCGAGAAGCAAGATATTTGTCTCATTGTTAATAAGCTTACAAAGTCTAACCTTCGCCTGCTCACCACCAGATAAAACTCTAACCTGACTCTCAATATGCTTTGTTGTAAGACCACACTTAGCAAGAGCTGAACGTACCTCGTACTGAGTATATGATGGAAACTCCTCCCAAATCTCTTCTATACATGTATTATTTGAAGGTTTAATTTCCTGCTCAAAGTATCCCTTATAGAGATAATCGCCCAATGCTGCTTTACCTTCTAATGCTGGAATAAGTCCTAATACACTCTTTAAGAATGTTGTCTTACCTATACCATTAGTTCCCACGATAGCAATCTTCTCACCACGCTCCATTCTAAGATTCATTGGCTTAGAAAGTGGCTGACTCTTATCATATCCAATAACTAAATCAGTAGTCTCAAATATAACCTTACCTGCTGCTCTAGCTTCCTTAAAGTTAAACTCTGGCTTTGGCTTCTCCTTAGCAAGCTCGATAACATCCATCTTATCAAGCTTCTTCTGTCTAGACATAGCCATATTTCTAGTAGATACTCTAGCCTTATTTCTAGCCACGAAATCCTTTAAGTCAGCTATTTCCTGCTGCTGACGATTATATGCAGCCTCAAGCTGAGCCTTCTTTACTGCATAAACCTCCTGGAACTTATCATAATCACCTACGTAGCGATTAAGCTCCTGATTTTCCATATGATAAATGATATTGATAACACTATTTAAGAATGGTATATCATGAGAGATAAGAATAAACGCACTCTCATACTCCTGTAAGTATCTTTTAAGCCATTCAATATGGTTAGCATCCAAGTGGTTAGTAGGCTCGTCAAGAAGCAAGATATCTGGCTTCTCAAGAAGCAACTTAGCAAGTAAAATCTTAGTTCTCTGACCACCACTAAGCTCTGTAACATCCTTATCAAGACCAAGTTCAAGTATACCTAAAGCTCTAGCAACTTCCTCAACCTTGGCATCTATTACATAAAAATCATGATTAGTAAGCATGTCCTGTATAGTTCCAAGTTCCTCCATCATAGCATCCATCTCATCAGCAGAAGCCTCTCCAAGCTTATCACATATGGCATTCATCTTCTCTTCCATATCAAAAAGCCACTTAAAGGCAGAACGAAGCACATCACCGATAGTCATCCCCTTCTCAAGCACTGCGTGCTGATCTAAGTATCCTACACGAACATTCTTGTTCCACTCTACATTACCTGCATCAGGAGTAAGCTTACCAGTTACAATATTCATAAATGTAGACTTACCTTCACCATTAGCACCGATAAGTCCAATATGTTCACCTTTTAAAAGTCTAAAAGACACATTATCAAATATAGCTCTGTCCCCAAAGCCGTGACTAAGATTTTCTACGTTAAGTACCATTTTAATTCCATACCTTTCTATATATAACTCAAGCAACAATGTTTTCCTTAGTCTGCAAGCAGTCTCGTAAAATTTATTCAATATTTTCTGCACAGCTGACTGTTACTTTCAAATTTTAACAGAAAGACGTCTAGTTTACAACCAGACTTTTTTTTATTATAATAATTCTATTGTATGAGTCAAAATATGGAATATTATTTGCGAAAGGATAACTTTTAATATGAACAGTGTAAATATACCTTCAAAGGATATAAAAAAGTTTATGAACTGCCTTCTCGTAGGCGATACATTCGATAAATTTCTCTTGGAAGAAGCTAGTATCACAACCTTCAACACATTCACCATAGATGGTCATGTACAAAGTGATTTTTTTTCGGAGGAAGAGCTTGCTTCTCTTGCAGACAGCACTTTATCTTCCTGGGCTACTATAAAGCCAATCTGCTTTAATCTAATTAAAGGCAATAAGCTTCCACTTAGATTTAAAATAGTTCTTAAGGCTTCAGCTTCTTATACAGAAAAATTATTAGCAGAAAATCCTTGTGGACTTTCTTTGAAAGATATCGGTGGATTATATATTAATATTAGATATGATAGTAAGTATGGAATGAGTGGCGAAGAAGTTAGTACTGCTGCTTTAGACTGCATTTCTATGGCTTCTCTTAATATATTTAGTATGGATAAAACACTTGAGAAAGCTTGGGATGGGGTTTGCGAGAAATTTATAGGCGGGATGAGTTCGTAGAATCTATTAAAATGAGCGTTGCTATTTAGACAACGCTCATTTTTTATTAAAAAATAATTTATTCTTTCATTAATTCAAGGTAAACATAAGCATTAGCTTCCGCATCACACCATGCTCTATGCGCTTCTGTTTGTTGAATTTGATAATAATTTGATAAGTAAGGTAACGTGATTTTCTCCCAACCTTTCTTTTCCTTTAATGAATTTGCTATTTTTTTTGTATCCAAGTATGAATTATCAAAATTAACACCTGCACGCTTAGCAGCTCTAGTTATATGTGGAATATCACAACTTTTTATATTATGTCCTACAAGAATACTATCTCCTACAAATTCTTTAAATTTCTTGATAACTTCATCTACAGCTGGCTCCTTTTCAACCATTTCATCTGTAATATGTGTTAATCTTGCTATTCTTGGAACTATTTTCCTGCCTGGATTAGCAAGCATATCAAACTTTTCAACCACTTGGCCATTTACAACCTTAACTGCACCAATCTCAATTATTTCAGCTTCAGCATCACCGTTATTAATTCCATATGTACCTGTATGTTCAATATCAAAAGCAACAAATGAGTCAAAGTCAGCTTTTATTAATTCTTCCATATCCTTAGGCATACCATCTTCAAGCTCTTCATATTCCATATCAGAAATATCTAATTGTGTCATAAGCTGAAGAATCTGTCTCTCCGTGCCATAAATTTTAAGTACTTTATAGCCGACTACTGCATTTTCATCTTCAACAGTACCAACTGCTTCCTCATTCACATCTGCTGTAACAATTTCCATAAATTGTTCAGCACCTTCCAATGATAGTTTATCAAAATAAAATCCTAATAAGGCTCCTTTATTCTTGCCTCCTACCGACTTTATAGTTTCAAAGGCATCAGCAGCATCTTGGATTTTTTTATCAATATCACTTTTCCAATCTTTCATCTTATATGTAGCATTTAGCCACTTTTCATTAAAGAATGCTCCGCTACCAACAACCTTATCTGCATATTCACCTAACGCCTTCGCTTGCTGTCTAGCATAAGACATAATTTCTTTTTCCTTAACAAGTTTCGCATTATCTTTAATCACTTTATCTATGATATCCATAGGTTCCTTTACCATATCAAGAAGTTCATCCAACTGTTTTTTTACTTCCTCTATAGGCATTGAATATGCAGTCTCAAGTTCTTTCTTTTTGTCAGTTAACTTCTTTTTTATAGCCTTCAAATCCTTTAAATCTTGCTCGGCTTGTTCCAAATTATCTGCACTATAACTTGTTGTCTTGTATATAGAAAGTCCCTTATCCATATACTCTTTTAATTCTTTAAAATTATAAAAGCTAACCTGTCCTGGTGTCTGTTCAGCTCTTACTACAATCTCATTAATATCCATTGATGACATAACATACTTCCTTTCTACTCTTTACTTAGCATTTCTTTTACTTCTTCTATTGTATAAACTCCATTTGTCTTACTATGTAAAATCATATGATAATTTGGACATACAGGAATTAAATCTTTAATAGGATCTACAATATATTCTTTACCTATTTCATACAAAGGTATCTTATGATGAACATGTATTTTTCCTGCAAATTGACAACCATATACTACACCAAAATCTAATCCACATATATTACATGAAGTACCATGAAATGCCAGACATTTTTTTCGTGCAACAATATTTCTCTCGTATTTGTTTGTTAAAATATCTTTCATCCCACCTTCCAAAAAAATCTCTTCCGGCAATTCATCTCTTCTCACTAAAACATCACTAATCTCTGGAAAAGTTTTAATATGATACTCTTCATTTTCTTTCCACTTTAAAAGTTCATTTTCAAAATAAGGCATTTCAATTTCAAAAAAATCTTGGACTAGTTCCACTCTTTTATACATATTTTCTGCAATATGTGGATAATTCCATTCCCTTATGAAGAACAAACCTGTTATTTCCGCTTCAACTGCGTCACATTTTTCAATTAATTTCTTAAATGATTTAATTTGTTTTTGCAAAAGTCCTTTATAACTAACTGAACATGTAATTTTCAAAGCATCTAAATCATTATATATCTCATACATAACAAAACATCCAGTTTTCCATGCGCTATTTTTTTCTGTTGTATTTGGAAAAATCGATTTTAAAATTGGTGTCTGGAATCTGATTACCCTTTCTTGTGTACTCAAAGAGGCATCATATATAATACCTTCCTTATGTTTACACCAATCTTCCAATTGTATAGCAACCAGCTTGCACTCAATTTGCGCTTTCATATTTTCCACAAAATACACCTCCTTATTTTCACTTACATACTAAGAACTACTCCATATGGCTCTTCTAAAGATAAATGTCTAATATTATCAAAAACAACCCAAATATTCCTATATGTTCTTGGTTTTGGGATACTTGCTTCACCATACCCATCAGTAAAATAAATCATCAATGCATCACGATAATATTTATCTTTATTAATATATTTGATTGCTGGTGAAAATAACGTTCCTCCACGCCCCTTAATCTTCAATTTTATATCTCTTGGTGTTTTTGCTTTGTATACACGTTGTACTTCTGCATCACATTCAATTACAGTAATATCATGTTTTCGCTTTGCTAAAATAGAAAAAATTTCATTAAAAATATTTTCTATCATTTCATCTTCCACTGAAGCTGATGTATCTATTACAACAACAATTTTGAGAACTTTGTCATCCATAGAACCAGATAAATCAAATCGTTCTGGTTGTCTACGATTAAGACGTCTTCTTGTCTTACGCATATGCGCAGTAATTGTCCCCACATATTTTTTCAATATTTTCTGCCAAGAAATCACAGGTGGCTTATTAAGCAATTCCACTTGGTTCATAAAACTTCCTGGCATAAGACCTCTTATTTCTTCATTCATCATCTCAACAGCAGAAT
This sequence comes from Lachnospiraceae bacterium, assembly GCA_045125245.1. Lineage (GTDB taxonomy): Bacteria > Bacillota > Clostridia > Lachnospirales > Lachnospiraceae > SVEL01. The sequence goes on along the minus strand of JBGVNF010000063.1, from coordinate 97,353 downwards.
TGACAAATTCTTTAACCACAGCATTTACATCTTCTTCATCTTCTCCCGCTTCCCAATTATGATCTTGAAGATTACCATTACAATTCTTCGCAGTTATTATTTTATTATCATTTTTTAAATCCTCTTTATCAGTTTCATTCTCATTATCATTTAGCTCATCTATAAGCAATTGACTACCATTTTCTGGTAAATCATTATCTTTTTTACTTCGGATAAGTTCAAAATAATATATATAATTTTCCATCTCCTTAATATATGATAACTCATACATTTTAGATAAAACAACTGATGTAATGGCACCCTTTGGGCATAATAAAAAATTTCTATTTTCTTTAGTAATTTCATAATTTATACGATCATTTACCGAGGCATCTGCTGCCAAATTGAATTTTTGGTAAATATTCGATTCTTGAATTTTATTTAATTTTACCATCTCTGCTGGATGATTTAGTACTATGTGATCTATCTCGTGACAAATAATATACAGTATTTCCTTTAATCTTAATTTACATAATAGTAACGGATTAGCCACAAACAATGGCGGAAAAGTATTAAGTTTAATTCCTGCGATAGCATTAGACGAAAAATCAGCATTAAATTGCATATTCATCAAACAATATCCATAATAACTATCTCTTTCCGATATCAAAAATAACTTCATTAATTCAAGCATTTCTATAAAATCTGAACGTACCTTATCCAAGAGTGATTCATCTTCGTCACCACCCTCTATAATTTTGATATTCTCTTTTATTCTTAAAAGAACTTCTATAATATCATTGTTCATTTTATTTACTTTCCTCTATTAATTTTCTAGTCTTATCAGATAAATCAAGCATTTCAATTAAATCACTCTCAAACACATCAAAAAGTAATTCAATCATACTATTTCCATCATCTGTATTTGTGGCTGCAATATTTTGTGCAAAAAGCAACCTCGTAGAAGAATCTAATTTTCTCACTAAAACAGTAAGCTGCTTTTTCACAATCTCAAACCTTGGCTTATTAAGCATTATAAATTCAATATTTTCCTTTAAATAATTTAACATCAGATCACATGTTTGCACTTTCTTTGCCACAGCTAATTTTTCTAAATTTTCTCTATTTTTGCTTAATTTCTCATCATCCTCTAGTATCTCTTCTGGTAAAAGGGCTCTTGTTTGAGATACCATACTTGCAAAAAACATTGTTGCTACTGTAGCTCCAAGCTTAGCCGTCACGAGATTCTTCATATCTTTTTCTACTACTTTAGGCTGATTTTCTTTTTCATCAAAAAAATCACGAAGTAGCGGCTCACTAGACAATAAAGTATCAACCATATCCCATCCTCGAGGTGACGGAGTTGGCTTTTCGTCATCATCAAGAACTCTATCACTGGAAGACAAACATTTTGGATTATCCTTAATAAAAGAAAGAATGCTTGGTGAAATTCCAGCTTCTTTTCCATATTTCAACCATTCTGAAGAATTATCACCCACCTTAATCTTTATAAAACGATCAAGCTGAGCTGGATCCATTTCATTTGTAGCATAGACACTATTCTGAGTGCTTGGATTCATTGCTCCAACAAATAACACCCACCAAGGAAATTGATATCCATTTACACTTCTAGTTAATAAAATATTCATAAGTTCCTTATATACTGTATTTTCTGTTCTATTTATTTCGTCTATAAAAATAATAACTGGCTTAATCTTTTTACTTTTGATAGCTTCTATACGCTCTTTAGCATTCAAATTATTCATAGCATATCTATTTTCATCACCTGATAGCTCCGTACTTATATCAAGCATTCCTCCAGTCTGCTCAAAGATACGTTTTTCTTCATTTTGAATTCTTTCAATAGCGTAATAAGGCAAAAAACGGAATTTGATTTTTCCATCATCATCCTTATACTGATATGGAAGACCTGTTATTTCTCCTTCCTTTAAAGTACCTCCTTCTACAGTAATACATATTCCACCTAAATCTTCAGCGATGCTTTTTATCATAGCTGATTTACCAATACCATGCTTACCTGATACTAACGGAGTAATCGCCAAATTTGGCTTATCACATACTATATTTGAAAGTAATGCTCTTTTAATTAGTCTCTTTGCTTCATTTATTGATATCATCTATATCTTTACTCCTTTCAGACGAAGGAATACATCTAATTGCTTCGTTCTGTTCTCCTTTTTGCGCCATTCATTTTTTCCCTTTTCCAATACAATATTTGTATCTAACTGTGTAAAATGTTTCATAAAAAAGCTCTCAGAAAACAACTGATATCTTGCAATCTTGTCGTGTTCAAGAGCCCCAAAGTATTTCTCAAGAAATTCTTCACCTAACTGTTTAATCGACACGATTGCATTCATCTCCCAATTATTAAAAATCGAAAAATTTTTATCCAAAAATTCTGCATTAACAATGCTTGATTCTTTAATATATTTTTTAAATGTACTTTTATAATCACTTCTTGCACGTATAGAATCAACATCACTATGCACACGTTGAGCTGGCGTATATTGCGGTATAACAGGTCCTGCACCTTCTGGAATCATATCTGCAATTCCCATTATAAGTCTCTTATTATCTTTATTACTCTTTTTATCTTTACAACAGTTATCGCCATCTTCATTATCTAGCGAATTTATATCTCCTGACATCCATTTCCTAATTTGATTTATTTTATTTCTACATATTGCTTGATACTCCGCATCATATGTTTCTCCCGTTGCAAGCTCTGTCTCAAAAAAAACCAAATCTTCTGGCAATAAATCATCCGTAGACTCCTGTAATATTGTTAATATATCCATTTTATATTACACCTTTCTCTTTATACAAAGTATCAACCTTGTTAATTACATTACTGTTTTATGTAATCCATTAATTAATGCCTTAATATAAACAATCTGTTCACCGAATAATTCCATAATATCCACATCACAGAATGGACTTACTTTCTGCAAATCCATAAATGTAATATCACCATTCTCTCTTGCATAGCTAATAATCTGTTTCATATATAACAATTGTTGTTCATTCATCATCTGATCATTTAAGAAATAACCAAATTTAGTTTGAATTGCATTATCATCAATACCAACTTGTACACGAAGGAATGGTAGCAAAGCTTTATTACCCGACCACGATACATAATCAGCCTCTGAACCAAGTTTCTGCTTAAACATTAACTCTAATTCATTCTTTTCATCTTCTGTTATTTCGTCGAGATTTCTAATCTTTGCAAGCATAGGATTTCCATTTTGTATGTATTCCTGAACTTTTTCAACATATGATTTTTCCTTAGAAATCTCTCCTTCTTCCCCACCATCGATAACAAAGTCTTTAACATCTATCACATGATATCTAATATCGTCTGGAATATATTGCATCAATTCTCTCAATTGTAATCGAACAGATTCACATCTTTCTAACGAAAAGCCTTCGAAAATATAATCCGCATTTCTCATCTGCTTAATTAGCTTTTCATTTTGAAGAATCGCTGGTATAGTCTTTAATTTAGTAAGTTCTTCCAGCATCTCATCTATCTTTTTACCGACATTCCAAAATCCATGACGTATAGAACGTATATTTTTATTATCGACTATTCTTCTCGGAACTTCATCTTCAATTACATAAATCAAAAGGTCAAAATTCTTCACTTTCACAGGCACATGTTCCGAAGGAAATAATGGTAAAATATGTTCTACTATTTCCTCTTTTTTAGCATTTGTAAAACCATTCCATTGCTCAGCTGTTCTATATTTGCTAACATATGCCATATTATGCTGTACTTCTATATCATCATTGCAAAGATTTCTCGTCATTCCTATAAAATATGACTTCAATCTATTTTTATAGTCCTCATCAAATGGAGATAGGGAATCACTTTCAATAAGATTACGAAGAATTCCAAGCCTTCTTTCATTTATTAAAACTGTTTGTGAAGTTGATATATATGGCATATCTGAAGAACATCCTTCTGATGTAGTCCAAGTATTGCGTGTACGGAAATAATTGAAATTATCATAGTAATCAAAAATCAAAAATCCTTTCTTATCAAGACTTGGTCCATATATATTCGGACAAAGCCTCGTCCCTCTACCTATCATCTGTAAAAACTTTATCTTAGAACTTACATTTTTAAAAAATACAAGGTTAAGCACATCGGGAACATCTATGCCTGTATCCATCATATCTACGGAAACTGCTACCTGTGGCAGCGATTCTCTGTCTTCAAATGCATCTATAAGAGATAAACTATCTGCAACATGACTATCAATCAACTTACAAAAATCCAATCCTAAATAGCCATATACTTTTTGAAATCTTTCAACTATTTTTTCAGCTTCGAAATGACTAGCTGCAAAAATAATAGTCTTTCCAAGTTTATCTCCACCTTCTACTTTAAGACCATTCTTCATAAGGTCATTAAGCATTACATCTATTGTTCCTAAATTAACAATATATTTTCCTTTAACTCTATTGGCAGTTATAACCGTACCTCTAAAATCAGTATTGTCACCGTTTTCAGTCACATATGTATCTTCAAATTTTTCTTTTTCATCATCAGTTAATTCATCATAATGAATTCCTCTTCTCATAACATCAGTAGTTTTATCAAGAACAGAAAAACCTACAAGAAATCCATCGTCTATAGCTTCTTCTAATTCATATGCAAAATCTGGGTGTCCATTCTGCAAATCAAACATTTCATATGTACTTCTATTATCCTCATTACGCGGGGTTGCAGTAAGTCCTAGCATAAGAGAATCAAAATAATGAAATAATGCTTTATATTTTTTAAAAATAGATCTATGCGCCTCATCAATGATTATAAGATCAAATCTACCAATGCCAAATTCTCTAGTATTGTCATTAATTAAATTTATCATTGTCTGATATGTAGAAAAAATAATTCTAGCATTGCCATCTCTATTCAAACTTCCTCCTGTATAGATAGAAGTCGTTACACTTGGCAAGAGTTTATTAAAATTCTTATGTGCCTGACGTACAAGTGAAGTACGGTCTGCTAGGAAAAGAACATTTTTAATCCAATTATTTTTCATGAGTACATCTACTAAAGAAATAGAAACTCTTGTCTTGCCAGTTCCTGTAGCCATTACAAGCAAACTATGTCTACGTTTGGATGCAAAAGCATTACATGCAGCTTTAATAGCCTCTTTTTGATAATCTCTGTTAGTTATTGACTCATCTATATCTGGATCAGAAATATCTTTCCAAATAGTTCCTCTTAGTTTAATCAATTCTAATTCTTCAATTGAATGAAAATCAAAAACTCGTCGTGGCTTATAGCCTAACTGATCAATAACAAATATACTATAACCATTTGTATAATAAACCACTGGCTTATAGCCAATCTTCTGCGAAAGCTTTTCTGCTTTCTTTATACCTTCCTTACGACCTTCGATTAGATTCTGACTTGTAGTAGTGTATTCTATAAGTGCAAGGGGTCTATTATCTCTACCATAGATAATATAATCTACCTGTGTACCGTCATCTAAAAGCATATTGAAACCAACACTACAAGGCATAGCCTGATCAGGTTGATTCACAATAGGCCATCCTGCTTCCCTAAGAGATGCATGAAGGAACATTTTTTTATTTTCTTCTTCATCACGTTTAAAATCTGTATTAAACTTTATGTTTCTCATACGTGGAGCATATTGTGCAATGAGTTCTGGCGCAGGAGCTACCTTTTCCTTCTCTGCTACCTTCTTTTCTGCTTCCTTTGTATGTTGTACAATACCTGGCTTTTTAAACTCCGGATAATCCTGTACCATGCCTAAGAGAATGCAAAATTCACCAACAAGAAAATGAAGTTGCTCTAGAACTTTTAATCCTTCCTCTGTGTTAAGATTACCATCATGTGCGGCAACATTACCCATCTTACGAATATAATGCATTGTACTCATCACAGAACTGTCATTAATATAATCTTTAAACAACGGATCGCTAATCATTTCAAAAACAGTAAGGTTATTATTTGCATATGGAACTTCTGCAATATATATAAACTTAACTATGTATTCCATCGCTTTACGTGCGGAAGTCGCACTAATATTAGGTTTAGATATAACAAATTCATCTGCTTCAACACAGTATTCATATAGTTTATTAAAATTTGGAAAGGCTTCCAAGTATTTAAAATTCATTTTAAAACCTCCTGTTTTTAATGCATTCTTTTGCTAAATAAATTTATAAACATAATTCACTTTATTTCATAATTTCATTTTTTAAGCGTTGCAAATCTGTTTGCGATAAAAGAATTCTTGCATTTTGTTTTTTAGTATTATCATAAAAATCATCAAACATAATGAATTTTCGATTGCCTGCTTTAATATAATAAAGATGATTATGTGCAATAGCATTTCGTATATGTCTCAAAAAACACACATAATCCTTCTCATTTGTGTCCTTGTACTTACAAATAAAACCATGTGTTCTTTTCTTAATTTCATTAGCATCATTCAAACCATACTTTTCAAAATATTTCTCAATTGAAGTTGTATTATGCTATATACCTTCGATGTGAAGTTTTTACATTAGTTTGATTAACAATTGCATATTGCATCGTTGTATCAATCTGTGAATGTCCTAATAATTTCTGCACCTGCTCAATTGGCATTCCCTTATCAATAGTTCTGGTAGACATCGCCCTCCTAAATTTATGCGGATGAATCTTATCTAAACCTAGTACTCTACCCAAACGTCGAATTCGTATTTCAACACCACTTATCTTTAGTCTATCAAAAGGAGCATCTAGCGTAACAAACAATGCTGGATTATCGTCTTTTCTACTATTCAAATATGCTTGTAGATGAATTTTTGCCTTAGCGTCAAAATATACCCTTCTTTCTTTATCACCCTTACCAAACACAACACATTCTCTCGACTCAAAGTCTATATCTGAAATATTTAGATTTACCAACTCCCCCGACTCGAATTCCGGTTGAATACAATAAATCAATAATCGCCAAATCTCTTTGGCAATTGCAATTATCACGCAATTGCTCAATAGCTTCATCCGAAATGGTTTCCTTAACCTGCTGCTTCGTTTTAATTTTATGAATTCTTCGCATAGGACTCTTTAGCAAATAATCCTCTTCTTCTAACCACGAAAAGAAACTAGAAATATTACGTCTAACATTATCTACCGTGACTTTACTACAATTATTAATTTGCTGATATTCAACAAGATAATGTCTTATTTCTTCAGTAGTGATTTTTCGAATCGGTGTAGTGATATTAAACAACAACTTTTCTATGGTTGTCCTATAATATTGAATTGTTCGTTCAGAACATCCCTCAATTCGCTTCGCATCCAAAAATAATAGCAAATATTCTTGATTACTAATTTCATTTTTTTCTGATTCTTGCTCTGAAAATGTCTTTAATAATACTTCCTGTAACTTCTTCATCTGCGAAACATTAAGATATTCCGCCATTTCATTAATAATTTTTACTACTTTCTCTTCCATGTTGGCACTCTCCTTTCATTTGTACCAACATCCTCCTCCAACTATCGCCAGTTAATTATCCAACTTTTTTTGAATTCGATATAATATTTATTTTTCAACCATTTTCTTAACTATACGATCAAAATCAGATATAATAGGCTGAGTTTTATTAAAAATTTCATACTCATTGTACGCTTTTTCTTTAGCCTGCTTATGCGAAATTCTTCCATTATCTTTCAATATATCATATTTTCTGAATTCCAAAAATGCATTAACACTACTTTCAAATTCCTGCATAGTAAATACATTTTCTCGTTCAATTAAATCCTCAATATAATCAAAATATCCTGTTACCGCTCGCTCTAGTTGCTTGATTTCCTTCTCATTTAAATAGTTTTTAGCTATTGATGTATCAGATTTCAAAATGCGACCATCAGGTGCATTTTTCCATGTAGTTAACCCCATATTTTCTTTTGTATGATCTGCTAACTCATAGACAATTTCTGCTGCCGTCTTTCCTGTTATTGCATAATGAAATTTATTCTGTACTGTTGCATAAAATCTGCATGCTACTTCTGTATCTTTATTATAATCAATACTGCATTCAGCAAAAATATCTGTAATTTGTTGCCATATTCTACGCTCACTCGCACGAATAGAACGAACTCTTTCAAGCAACTCTCGGAAATAATCTTTTCCAAAGGTTGTTTTTGCTAGCTTTAACCGTTCATCATCCATAGCAAAACCCTTAATCATATATTCTTTTAATACATTTGTTGCCCAAATACGAAACTGTGTAGCTTGTATAGAATTCACTCTATATCCCACTGAAATGATTGCATCTAAATTATAGTAATTCGTTAATGTTGTCTGTGTTTTTCCCTGTATCGCTCCATGTGAAGTGGTTATTTCCATTTTGGAAACAACCACTTCTTCATTCAACTCACCTTGTTCGAAAATATTTTTTAGATGCTTGCTAATAGCTGGTGTTTGTACTCCAAACAGTTGTGCCATAGCTTTCTGTGTAAGCCAAATCGACTCCTCTTTTACAAATGCGGAAACAGTTACCGAATCATCTTCTGTTCTATAAAGTACCATTTCTATTTGCTTTGTAATTTCATTTTTCATATAATTCCTCATTTTAATATTAATTTATCCAAAATATTTCTGCATCAAACTTTCAAACAACAATTGTGCCTCATCCAACGCTTTTTGCACAGCAAATTTTGATTTGTCGACTTGTGTTACAAAATCTTCAAACGCTCTCTGTTCTTCCAAGGGTGCTACTGGAATCAATAAGGAACCATATTTTTTTGCATTTATTCCTGGTTGTGCAGCTCCACTTTGATTAAGCAATACCCAATTCTTATATTCTTCCAATTTTGTATAAGCATACAAGTATTCAGGTATAATCTTTTTAAGATTCAGTCTATATCGAATTAAATATCCTGCAAAAATTTGATTTCCTGATTTATAGGCATAAGTCTTACCTACTGTAGCTCCCATACGTGCAAACATAAAATCTCCATAGCTCAACTTATATTGTTCATCATCTTCAATGTTTGCAGACGATACCACATCATCATTTAATGTTCCATCATCCTGTATATCCGTAATTCTGACATAGCGTGGACGACTTGGGTTATATTCTATTGAAGCCGACTGTGCTCCATACTCTCCCTTTCCCAAAGATAAATCATCAAGAGCTACAAGTGGATAATCTTTACCAACAAACAGCTCGACAAATCGGGCTTTGATGAGTTTGTCTAAATTTTTCAATTCTTTTTTTCTTAATTCAATTACTTTCGAAACACTTTCGATCTGTTTTACTATTTCCTGCTGTACCTCCAATGGAGCAACAGGTACCAATATATTCTTTAATTGTGTTTTATTAAATTTCATCATAGATGTCCCAGATGAAATCGAAAAAAGTGTTCTTTGTCCTAATGGAGACAAGAAATAATAATACAAATACTTTATCAAACTATCATCTGTAACCTTAACCATCACCGTATTAGAAGCTAAAGTCATTGGTTGTTCCAAATATGGAACTATAAAAACCTTGCCGATTGAACCAATATTACTTAATATCAATTCTCCACCGAATAAGTTTGAATTACTCAAAAACTCATATCCATGTTCGTCTGTATACGTCAAGTTCTTTGTAAATCCATTAGAGAAGTCTGCTGTCTTAACCATGATGGCATAATTAGGTTCATTTGTAATTAATACATTTTCTTTTAATGAAGCAAAACTTCCACTAGCAACATAGTCTGTAACTTTTAATGCATAATCTCCTAGTCTAATCCATTGCCACCCATCCGGCAAACTATATGGAATCTCTTTATTTTCAATAGGAGGCATACTTTTTTCTTCTCGGATAATGCCCTTTAAAACTGCTTCTTTCTTTGCTAACGCTATCTGAGTCATTAATTCTTTTGCAGTATCACTCATATCTTCATCCCTACAAATCCGAATTTGTTTTTCCTTTCTATTATACTTCATTACATATTGCTATCAACTCACTTGATTTATAAACCTTAATACTATTTACATCTCCAAATAATTCTTTTATATTATCATTCGCTTGATTCAAAACGCTCTCAGTTTCATACTTAGTTTTTTCTTCTACGTATTTTAAATAAATAATATTACCTCTTGTTTTATCTCTTTCTCGTAGCATATTCAATATGTGTTCATCATCACTATTAATTCCATAGCCTAATATAATTACCAAGTCTGCCTCTTCCAAAAACTTCATTGCTTTTACATACTCTCTTAGCTGAACTGGTGATATTATAGGTTTTACACCGCTTTGCACAAAGATAAACGGAAAAATAATACTGTCATCCAGATGTTCACTTAATATTTTAACTTCTTTTGTTTTTATATTTTCAAACCAATCTAGTTTTCCATGAACATACGCTATCTCATCGTCCTTCAATCCTATCATATTTTGAGCAAACGGAGTATAATTCGTTGTAATAACATTTATATCAAAATTTGATTTAAACTTACTAATTATATCATAATACAAATCTTCTTTTTTCACCTTATTATATTGCTCTAATTTAGTAATAAAATACTTTTTATTACTTATATTGTTAAGTATTATAGTCAATTCCGCTCGTGCATTGGCAGCAGTCAATTCTTCTATCCGAAAATCCATTTTCTCCATAATGCAATTATAAGCAGCATAATATAGCTTCATAACCTTTGCAGTTTCTTTTGGATATAACTCAGGTTTTCTAACATAATTAAACAACGAATCTGCAAAAGAGAAAAAATTCGCCCTTTCTAAAAACAACTTAACTTCTTCTGTAAATTCAGACTCTTCTTTATCAATCACGACATCATATATTTTGGTTTTATATAATTCCTTGAATTTATTGCTTATAGTACTGTCAACTATATTCCTTTTTTTGTAATTCAAGTATTGTTCTATCAGTTCCCTTCCTAACACATCCTTCAATTTACCATCTTTGTCGTTCTCTATTATCGTTTGATACAGAATACTACTGGCACTATGATGAATGAATTTGTTATTATCCATCTGATAAACACCTGACTTATTTATTTTATCATATAACTCTTTTGCACCTTTTGCTAATATTGTTCCCTTTGCAAACTCTGCTCCCGATGGCAATCCGAATTGTCCTTTCCCTTCGCATCCAGCTCCAAACAGAAACAACACCTTTTTCTTTTTCTTTTCTTCCATATTCTACAATCCCAACAATTTATCTAATTCAACCATCTCTTCGTCTATTTTCTTCTGAAGCATTTTTATCTCTGCCATTATTTCACTTGTAGGCGGATACTCTACTGCTACATATTCCACTTCTTTATATTTATTGATAGAAAGATCATAGTCATTTGATACAATTTCATCTTTGTCTACAAAGAAACTCTGTTCTTTTCTTGTTCTGTCTGCTTCTTTATCTAAATTATGAAATCTTTCGATAATATCCGGTATATCATTGGCTTCAATAGGGCTTCTCTTATCATCCAATGAATATCCATCAGCTTTCATATCATAAAACCATACCTTATCTGTTCCACCATTCCCTGTTTTAGTGAATATTACAATCGCTGTAGATACTCCTGCATATGGTTTAAATACACCTGAAGGCATTGATATGACAGCCTCTAATCTATTATTATCTACTAATTCCTTACGTATAGATTTGTGTGCCTTTGATGAACCAAAAAGAACTCCATCAGGTACTATTGACGCACAACGTCCACCTATTTTAAGTGCTTTTAAGAATAAAGCCATAAATAACAGTTCTGTCTTCTTTGTTGCTGCAACTGCTGTTAAATCCTTTGCTATAGTTTCTTTATCAAGACTACCTGTAAATGGTGGATTTGCCATAATAAGCGAATACTGTTCTCTGTTTGTATTATCTTCCGAAAGCGAATCACACCATGTAATATTTGGCGCTTCAACTCCGTGAAGCATCATATTCATAGCGCCAATTCGAAGCATAGTTTGGTCTGTATCAAATCCTGAAAACATTGTAGTTGTATAGTGCTTCTTATTTTCTGTTTTAATCAATTCATTCTTGTAATGTTCTGATACATAAGCCGCTGCCGAACATATGAATCCTGCTGAACCCATTGCTGGATCACAAATACTATCTTCAATCGTTGGCTGCATAAGTTCAACTATCATATTTATTATGTGTCGTGGTGTACGGAACTGACCGTTTGTACCACTCTGTGCAATCTGTGATAACAAGTACTCGTATACATCACCCATTATATCTTTATTATTCAAATCAAGACTATCTAGAGCGTCCACAACTTTTAATAACACACGTGCTGTAGGCACCATAAATATTGCATCCTTCATATATCTTGCAAAAGCAGTATCCTTGCCATCACTAAGCTCATTTTTAATAAATGGAAATACTTTATCAATCATATTCTTAAACATTGCATCAGCTTCATAGTGTTTGAAGTTGCTCCATCTACAATTTTGATGATTTTCATCAAATATCGGATCTAAAACTGGCATATCAAAAGCTGCTGCATTAGCTTCTTTACGAAGTTCATTATCATCTAAAATCTTAACAAACATTAAATATGTAATCTGCTCAATAACAGTTAAAGGATTTGTCATACCACTAGACCAAAAAATATCCCATATACCATCAATCTTATTTCTTAATTCGCCTGTTATCATCTCTTCTTCTCCTTTATTATAAATATATCAATTATTGCGTACAAAGTCCCTATATACTTTATAATCTTCTTTACGACATCATACAACTCACAATTACTATAATTTTATCATATTAGACTTTATTTTTCTATATATTGCTATAACTTTTTAGTTTTTATGAAACATTTTTTACTTGCTCCGCTAATTTTTTTACAACTTTTATATCTAGTGGCAAACCTTGTGTCTCATAACTTACTATCACATCTTTCCCTGGTATTAAACCATTGTAAACATAAGCATTCATCTTTCTTACAAATTCTGTTGCATAATGGGCATCATCCATTAATCCAGCATACTCCCAATATGTTATCTTTCCTGTATGTACATTAATTATCGAAAAGTCAGGATGTACCTGCCTTTCTCTTCCATCTATAACTAAAGATAATGGCTTTTCATATTTATATATTATATCTTTTCTATGCTTATACAAAATATTGGCTATTATTACTTCTGATTTAGAACGCACTAAATCACCTCGATCTGTTTCATAACGAAGATTTTCAGGGTAACTGTTATTCTTTTCATATTCTTCCTCATCCCAGATTCTAACCGGTTCCTTTATACTTAATTGTAGTGGTGTAACAAGTCTTTTTCTTTCGTCACTTAAAGAATCATATATTTCGTCTATTTTATTTTCTTGATATTTGTTGATGAATCTTTTTAGTTGGTTAAGGTTATTGGTAACAGCTACCCTTAGTTTTGTATAATACTGTTTATTAGCTAATTCTTTTGCTAATGTTGAATCTCTCTTTATATATTCAATTTTGACCTTGCTAATATCATTATTATCTGCAGTATTTGTATTATATTTATTACTATTCTTTAATATTTCATTTTCTGTTTCAACAAACTGATGATAATAATATGTCTTTCCCTTTACATTTTGATATTTAAGGCATCCCTCTGGAACATTCATTAAATTTTGTAATTGCTTATCTATAATTTTGTTAGCTTTTTCTAATCTAATTATTTCATCTTTAGCTTCTTTTATCATATTTATCATATATTCTTCCTCTTTTTTATTTTTCCTCGGTTTAGATAGAGATATAGTTTCCTCTGTTACACATTTTCTCTTACCTTTCTTGCTTTTTTCTAGCTTTAGGTAGAGATATAACTTCCTCCGTGTCACCTTTTCTCTTACCTTTCTTGTTTTTTTCTAGCTTTAGGTAGAGATTTAGTTTCCTCCATGTCACTTTTTCTCTTACCATTGAAGCTTTTTTCTAACTTTAGGTAGAGATTTAGTTTCCTCCGTGACACATCCTCTCTTACCATTAAAGCTTTTTTCTCTCTTTAGGTAGAGATATAGCTTCCTCCTTGCCACATTTCTCATATTCAATTATTAAAATTAGGGGTTTAATTAACAAATTTGATTTACAAAAATAAAAAAAGAAAAATATATCATATATCTCCCGCCTTAAGCGGGAGATATTGACTTCAATAAATACATAAATTAACAAATGATTAACTAACTAATTTCCATCCTACACAAGCAACATCATTATCTTATTACTTCTCTCAACAAACTTATGCATTGCTTCTGGCTTTAACTGTTCATGCTGTAACACTGCTAAATCATATAGCTGCTCGCAGAAGAGACCTGCATTCTCTGACTCTGTGTTATCCATAAGATACTTAACCAGTGAATTGTTTGCGTTAAGTACAAGTGTAAGGCTTGGACCAAACATAGAAGGGTCCATACCCATTCCCATCATACCATACATCTTCATCATATCCTGCATGCGGCGGCTTTCCTCTGAAAGTGTTACCATAGATGAGATACTTTCATTCTTAAGCTTCTCAACCTTAATTTCAAGCTTATCGTTGCCTAAAGACTTCTTGAATAAATCTGTAAGCTTATCATAAACAGCCTTTGTTTCCTCTGAAACTTCGCCTGAATCTTCCTTAAAGTTATCTGTTAAGTCTGCATCAATTCTTAAGAACTTAACACCTTCGTTCTTCTGCTCAAGCTGTGTGATGAATGGCTGATCGATTGTATGCTTTAAGATAACAGCATCCATACCTTCATCCTTGAACATCTTTATATACTGTCCCTGAGCCACTTCATCTGTTACATAGAATACAGTATTCTCATGCTTTTCCTTATTCTTCTCAAGGCACTCTGGAAGTGTGAGATACTTATCCTCAAGATTCTTAAAGAGGATGTAATCATTCATCTTCTCGCAGAACTTCTCATCCTTCAAGCAACCAAACTTGATAAATGGATTGATATCATCCCAGTACTTCTCATAATTTTCCTTATCTGTCTTACACATACCAGAAAGCTTATCTGCAACCTTCTTTGTAATGTAATCAGCAATCTTCTTAACGAAACCATCATTCTGCAATGCACTTCTTGATACATTAAGTGGAAGGTCTGGACAATCGATTACACCCTTAAGAAGCATTAAGAACTCTGGTATAACTTCCTTGATATTATCAGCGATAAATACCTGGTTATTGTAGAGTTTAATTGTTCCTTCGATGCTCTCATATTCATTATTAATCTTAGGGAAATATAAGATACCCTTTAAGTTAAATGGATAATCCATATTAAGGTGAATCCAGAAAAGTGGCTCCTTAAAATCGTTAAACACCTTTCTATAGAAATCCTTGTATTCTTCCTCTGTGCAATCATTAGGATGCTTTGCCCAAAGTGGAGTTGTATCATTGAGAGCAACTGGACGCTTAACAATCTTTGTCATAGTCTTTGAAGGCTCTACGACAACTGTCTCCTTTGTACCGTCCTCATTTTCCTTCTCTTCTGTCTTCTCTGGCTCTACAATTGTTTCTACTACTTTATCTGTATCTAATACTTCAGATGGTTCGATTGTCTCATACTGCTCCTCTGCATTAGGATTTGTAAGATAAATCTCTGTAGGCATAAATGAACAGTACTTCTTAATAACCTCTCTTGCTCTGTATTCGTTGGCAAACTCTAAGCTATCTTCATTTAAGAAAAGAGTAATCTTTGTACCGCGTTCTTTTCTTTCGCCATCCTTCATATCATACTCTGTACCACCATCACATTCCCAATGAACTGGTGTAGAGCCTTCCTTATATGAAAGTGTATCGATAGTAACCTTATCAGCTACCATAAATGCCGAATAGAAACCAAGACCAAAGTGTCCGATAATCTGCTCCTCACTAGCCTTGTCCTTATACTGCTCCATAAATGCAGTAGCACCTGAAAATGCAATCTGGTTAATGTATTCATTTACTTCATCAGCTGTCATACCTAAACCATTATCGATAAAAGTTAAAGTCTTCTCCTTATCATTTACGATAACCTCAACCTTAAACTTATTATCATCTGGAAGCTGATACTCACCCATAATCTCAAGCTTCTTAAGCTTAGTAATGGCATCACAACCATTTGATATCAACTCTCTAAAAAATATATCATGGTCTGAATATAACCACTTCTTAATAATTGGAAAAATATTTTCGCTGTTAATTGAAAGACTTCCATGCTGTCCCATTTTAAAACATCTCCTTTTTACATAATTCTAATGTGAGCTATAAAACTCTATATATCGTAGTTGATTTTGCAGCTACGATTATCTTTTTTCACTATACACTATATTAAATCTATGAACCTAAAAAGTCAAGCAAAAATTAGCACTCATTTAACACGAGTGCTAACACCATTTATTCCGCAACCTTATATGACCACATATTCTTTATCTGTGTCTTTATTCTCTCATAAGGCCACCCAATCTGGGTATTCTCCTTACTATTTGGATCATTCACATAAAACAATCCATCTTTATAACTTACGATTACAATAAAATGTCCTGCATCAGTAAAATCTCCTGGTGCCATACTAGCTATAATAGGTCGGCCAGCATTAACCTCTGCGCTCATAACTTTTTCCGCCAAAGGAACCTCTTTTGCAGTAAGTCCCATAGCTTCACAGCCTTCATGCATAAGCTTCCATGCTGTGCCCTTGCCTTCTACATAATATTCATTTTCCATAGCCATATTTGCTATTCTAATCGGTGTCCATCTTGTATTTCCAGTAAGGCCTATAGCTACCATAGAAAGGCATGTAGGTCCACAACCATCCAAAGCAATAGTTTCTACACCATATTCAACATATCCCCATCTAGAATCCCACTGCATAAGATAAGGTATCTCTCCTTCTGCATACTCTGCTGATAAATCTACCACCAAAGTATCATCGCCCTTTTTAAAAGGATATTCCAATGCAAAATCAATTGCATCTGGACACTTTGCTACTAGTTTAAGAAGATTCTCTGGATATGCCTCCTTATGTTCCAAGATAAAATCTATTTTCTCTGTCAATGCTTCATTAGAAACCTTAACATTTGTAAAGCGATTAAGTATTTCGTCTGAATGATCGTATTTATACATTTTACTTGTAAATACATAAACACTTGTATCAACTGGACTATTTGCTACTTCTGTAGTGATTTCCTCCTTATCAGTTGGACCTTTATCAAGTACACCCATTAAACCATTGATAAGAAGGATTCCACCTGTAAGAACTCCAAAAATCAAAGCTGTCCATACAGCTACGAATCTGATTTTCTTCATCTTCTTGCGCTTTTCCATCAATTCCTTTTTACGCTTGGCTTCTGCCGCACGCTCTCTTCGTAGTTGTTCTTCTCTTACCTTATTTTTACCAACTATAGCTTTTAATTCACCCATTTTGCTTCTCCTATACTATACAAAATCAAATAAAGACAACTGATTACTATCAGGCAAGTCACCAAACAATCCCAAATCACTCATAAGTTCAATGTTAGTAGTACTTACCTTAGTTCTCTGTCTAAAATCATCCTTTGACAAGAATTTACCTTCCTTGGCCGCTTCCACAACTGCTACTGCGGAGTTGTCGCCCAAGCCATCTATAGTATTTAAAGACGGCAATAATTTACCATCTATTATCTGAAATCTATTGGAATGAGATTTATAAATATCTATCTTAGAAAACTCATATCCTCTTGCATACATCTCAAGAACAATCTTCATATCACTCAATGAATCAGCTTCTTTGTTACTTATAGTTCCAAGCTCTGCCTTTTTCTTGTATTCATTCATAAAATACATAAGCTTGTCCTTACCCTGACACATTATTTCGTAACTAAATGCTTTAGCTCTGATACTAAAGTATGCCGCATAATATGCCAATGGATAAAATACTTTAAAGTATGCAATTCTGTAAGCCATCATAACGTATGCTGCCGCATGAGCCTTAGGGAACATATACTTAATCTTTTTACAAGACCAAATATACCACTCAGGAACTCCTGCTTCAAGCATAAGTGGCTCCCATTCCTCCTTAAGACCTTTACCCTTACGTACTGATTCCATTATAGTAAATGATAATTCCTTATCCATACCTTTATTGATAAGATATGTCATAATATCATCTCTTGTACATATAGCTGTAGAAATAGTTGCATGCCCCTGCTCTATAAGAGCTTGCGCATTTCCAAGCCACACGTCAGTACCATGTGATAATCCTGAAATTCTAACTAAATCCGAGAATGTATTTGGTTGTGTATCCACAAGCATCTGGATAACAAAGTCTGTTCCAAACTCTGGAATACCAAGAGAACCAAGTCTACATCCATCTAAATCTGCCGGTGTAAGACCAAGAGCCGCAGGACTTTTGAACAATGACATAACCTCCTGGTTATCTAGTGGAATTGTAGTTGCATCAATTCCTGTCAAATCCTCAAGCATACGAATCATGGTCGGATCATCGTGTCCAAGTATATCAAGCTTAAGTAGATTATGGTCGATTGAATGGTAATCGAAATGTGTTGTAATAGTCTTGGTTGTCATATCATTAGCTGGATGCTGTACCGGAGTAAACTTATAAATTTCATCTCCATATGGAAGCACAATGATACCACCAGGGTGCTGTCCCGTAGTTCTTCTTACATCTACGCATCCCTTTGCAATACGTTCTATCTCACAAGCACGCTTCGGAATACCCTTTTCATTAAAATAATGCTTAACATATCCAAATGCTGTCTTTTCCGCCAATGTACCTATGGTACCAGCTCTAAAGGTTTGTCCCTTACCAAAGATAACCTCTGTATAAGCGTGAGCCTTACTTTGATACTCACCTGAGAAGTTAAGATCGATATCTGGCTCCTTATTACCCTTAAATCCAAGGAATGTTTCAAATGGAATGTCAAAGCCAGCCTTAACAAGCGGCTCGCCACATTCTGGGCAATTAGCATCAGGCATATCACAACCTGCGCCTCCCACATAGGCATTTACACGCTCTGAATCAAATTCGCTATAATGACACTTCTTACAATAATAATGCGGCTTTAACGGATTAACTTCCGTGATACCTGACATAGTCGCAACAAAGGATGAACCAACAGAACCTCTGGAACCAACTAAATATCCATCTTCAACTGACTTCCACACAAGCTTCTGAGCGATAATGTACATAACGGCAAATCCGTTAGATATAATAGAATTAAGTTCTCTCTCAAGTCGCTCTACTACAACCTCTGGCAAATTCTCACCATACATCTCGTGGGCTTTATTGTAACATATATCTCTAAGCATCTGGTCTGAATTTGGTATAACAGGTGCTGCCTTATCAGGATGAACTGGTGAAATATTATCACACATATCAGCTATCTTGTTAGGATTAGTGATAACAACCTCCCAGGCCTTATCTGCACCAAGATACTTAAACTCCTCAAGCATTTCCTCTGTAGTTCTAAGATAAAGTGGAGCCTGCTTATCTGCATCTGAAAAACCTTTATTATACATAATTATTCTTCTATACACTTCATCCTCTGGATTTAGGAAATGTACGTCACAGGTAGCCACAACTGGCTTATCAAACATCTCACCAAGCTTGACGATTCTCTTATTTACTTCTATCAAATCTTCAACGGTTGCTTCTTCCTTATCAACCATAAACATATTGTTGCCAAGCGGCTGAATTTCCAGATAATCATAAAAATTCACAAGTCTAGCTATTTCTGCATCATTTTTACCGCCAAATACTGCCTGATAAAGCTCTCCCGCCTCGCAAGCCGAGCCGATTATCAATCCTTCCCTATTCTCTATAAACAGACTCTTAGGAATTCTTGGATTTCTTGCAAAATATGTAAGATGAGATTCTGATACAATTCTATATAAATTTATTCGTCCAACTTCACTTGTAGCTATGATAATAGCGTGATGAGTTGGCATTTTTCTAATTGTCTCCACAGAAGGCTTACAAAATACATTTAGTTCATCAAGATTATATATTTCTCGCTCTTTGAGCATCTCCACAAACTTTTCAAATATTCTGGCTGTACATCCTGCATCATCTACTGCTCTATGATGATTTTCCAGCGGAATATTTAAAGCCTTCGCTACATTATCAAGCTTATATTTACCGATGGTCGGAATAAGGGCTCTAGCTAAAGTTACTGTATCAGCGTAAGTAAAGTCATATTCATAACCTAAAGCAGTTGCATTATGCATAATAAAGCTCATATCAAACTCTGCATTATGTGCAACCAATACACTATCCTTTACAAATTCAAGAAACTCTGGCAATACCTTATCTATGGTATCTGCATCCATAACCATAGAATCATTTATCTTTGTAAGCTCCTCGATTCTATATGGAATAGGTCTTTGTGGATTAACAAAACGACTAAAACGCTCAGTAATCACACCCTTTTCCACCTTGACAGCACCGATTTCTATAATCTTATCGTATATAGCACTAAAGCCCGTTGTCTCAATATCGAACACCACAAAAGAACCATCTAAAGACTGTCCCTTTGAATTAGTTACAGATTCCTTTAAATCGTCTACTATGTAAGCTTCCACGCCATATAATACTTTAAAATCTAACTCTTTACCTTCTTTTTTATACTTAAACTTAATATTGTCGATACCGTGTAGCGCATCAGTGAAGCCCTGAACATTTCCGTGGTCTGTTATGGCGATAGCCTTATGTCCCCACTTAACAGCCTGCTCTATCAATGAAGTAGCAGAAGAAACACCGTCCATATCACTCATCTTTGTATGACAGTGAAGCTCAACTCTCTTTTCTACGCTTGTATCCATTCTAGGTACTCTCCAGTCCTTTGCCTTCATAATACCTACCACAGAATTGATACCTACTTCTTTATCGTAAGTATCAAGAAGCGCCATACCTTTAAGCTTAACGAATACGCCCTTCTTAATACCTTCCATAACCTCAAGAAGCTGGTCATTCTTCATAAATATCTTCGCTTTTATAGTATCTGTAAAGTCAGATATAGTGAACATAACTATAGTTCTCTCGCCTCTAATTTCTCTAGTTTCTACAGTTATAATCTGACCATGTATAATAACCTCACCTGATTCTCCAGTGACATTAACTATCTCTGTCATATCGCCGTCAAAGCTTCTTCCATAGATAACATCTGGATTTTCTTCTCTAGTCTGAGCTTTTTCTCTTCTATAATATCCATTCTTATTATCAAATCCCGAAGATTTCTGCTGTGGCGCCTTATTTTCCTTTGTTTCCTTAGGTGCGTTCTGAGATTTCTGGCTGCTATCCTCTGACTTATTCTCCAAAGCTTTGCCATCTTCCTTATTATCTTTAGCAGTTGAATTATCATCATTCTGCTTATTCTCAGGGGCACTTTCTTCATTTTCTTTTATTCTATCGACGATAGCTGCTATCTCAAGCTCCATCTTCTTATCACTTTGCTTGCGATATTTACTATCTTCCTGTTCCTTATAAGAAAATGTAATATTAGCAGGAAGTCCACATCTTTCAGTAAATATACTTACAAGAAGCTCCCTAAGTTCATTTTCTTTTTCTAAATTTAGAGCTGTCTCCTCGATTCTTATATCAAGGTTCGCTCCTTCAAAGGTACAATCAGCTCTTCTTAACATATTAGCAAGAATCATACCTTTGCTCTTTACTTCTGCCATAATGCTTTCATGGTATATCTCAAAAAGATTTTCCAAGTTATACTGTTCTGAAAGCTTGAATTTTTCAACAAAAAATACACTTATATTAAGATTTTTAAATAACTGCTCCTCTATCTGCGACTCCACATATTGAAGCGTTTTCTTATCTATAAGTCTTGTACTAAATATATAAATACGAATAGAGCTTTTATCCCTGTTCGTGGCAATCTTATTTACCTCCACAAGACTAAAAAGCTCTGTTAATTCTCTATTAAGTTTTAAATCTGGAAATACGCTAAAAAATCGTCTTTCCATATTCTCACCCTTCTTCCTAAATTACATCTTATCTACAGGCCAGTTTTTAAGTTCCTCTTCCAATACCTCTAACAACTTATCTTCTGGTATCTTCGATACGATTTCACCCTTCTTTATAAGTAAACCTTCACCTATTCCGCCTGCAATTCCTATATCAGCTTCCTTAGCTTCTCCAGGACCATTTACTACACATCCCATAACTGCAACCTTTATATTTAAATGGTCATACTTGCTAACCATTGTCTCCACCTGATTTGCAAGTCCTATTAAATCAATTCTTGTTCTTCCACAGGTTGGACAAGATACAACTGTTATACCACCCTGTCTAAGTCCAAGTGTCTTCAATATAAGTTTAGCACTCTTAATTTCTTCCAATGGGTCACCAGTAAGGGAAACTCTTATAGTATTACCAATTCCACCACCAAGAATAATTCCAAGGCCAATCGAAGACTTTATATTACCTGAATACAATGTTCCCGCCTCTGTGATTCCTACATGAAGTGGATAATTTGTCTTGGAAGCTATAAGCTCATGAGCCTTTGCACACATCATTACATCTGAAGATTTAATACTGATAACTAAATTATCATATCCTAAATCTTCAATCATCTTAACCTTATCAAGTGCGCTCTCCACGATACCCTCAGCAGTTACTCTGCCATATTTTTCAAGAATACTCTTTTCTAATGAACCGCTGTTTACACCTACTCTTATAGGTATATTTCTCTCCTTAGCCACATCCACAACTGCCTTTACCTTATCCATATCGCCTATATTGCCAGGATTGATACGAATCTTGTCGGCTCCATTCTCCATAGCTGCTATAGCAAGCCTATAATCAAAATGAATGTCTGCAACGAGTGGAATGGATATCTGCTTCTTTATCTCTGCTAAAGCCTTAGCCGCTTCCATAGTCGGTACTGCACATCTTATAATATCACAGCCTGCCTCTGTCAAAGCCTTTATCTGTGCCACAGTTGCTTCAACATCCTCTGTCTTTGTGTTTGTCATAGACTGAATTAAAATAGGGTTATTTCCACCTATTACTCTGTCGCCGATACGAATTTCCTTAGTATTTTCTCTAAACATACAGTACCTCCATCTTCTACAAAAATTACATACGTCATTTAAAACAAGTTTATTATGTCCTTAAATAGAATATAAAGTGCAAATAGCATAAGCAACAACATTCCTGCCATATTTATATACGCTTCATGCTTCACTGGTTTACCTTTTATAGCTTCAATTATTAAGAATAAAAGTCTACCACCGTCAAGTCCTGGTATAGGTAATAAGTTCATTACACCAAGGTTTGCACTTAGAAGAATTGTAAAATTAAGCATATTTATAAAAACATACTTAGTTCCATCTTCTTTACTGCCCTCATATACAGTGTCTATAGCATCTACGATTCCTACAGGTCCTGAGAAATCATTTATACCAAGCTCACCTGTGAATAACATTCCAAGGCTCTTAAATACTAGCTTAATCTGATACTTAATTTCCACAAAGCTGTACTTAATAACATTCAATGCAGAACATTTAAGTCTACCATTAGAATTATACGAAAATCCAGTTTCATATCCTTTAATTCCTAACACTGGCTCAATATCCGCTTCTATCTTCTCATCGCCTCTGCGTGCAACTATGTGCACCTTCTTTTCAGAAAAAGGATTCTTATCTACATAATCCGAAAATTCCTTACCAGAACTTATTGATGTTCCATCGATTTCCACAATATAATCTCCAGCCTTAAAGCCTGCCTTCTCTAACGGTCCGTCCTCTGTCACCTCTGAAATAATTGCTTTACCATCACCTGGTGTATAGACGATACCTAACATATATCTTTCCTGATATACAGGCTTAAGGTTAGTAGTATATTCCTTGCCATCTCTTTCGTAAGTAATCTTTACACCATTTTCATCTATTCCGTCAATATACTGCTCTAAATAGATTTCTCTACCCACATCAATATTTGTACCGTCATATTCTGTAATTATATCCCCTACTTTAAGTCCTGCTTTCTCTGCTGCTGAACCCTGCTGTACGTTTGTAACCACCGCTGGATCATATCCAACAAATCCTATAACTATAAGTGCAAAAACAAACGCTAATGCAAAGTTAAAAAACGGACCTGCAAAGATGACAGCCATTCTAGACCAAACAGATTTGCTCTCAAAGGATTTTTCCATATCCATAACGGTATCTTCTTCACCAGGAAAATCCTTGCTTAACATCTGGCAGGCACCACCTAAAGGTAATAATTTTAAAGAATACTTAGTATCACCTTTATCAAAAGAGAAAAGTGTTGGTCCCATTCCAATTGAAAACTCTATTACTCTTACACCATTCTTCTTAGCTATAATAAAGTGACCAAATTCATGGATAAATACAAGCAAACCAAATATTATTACCGCCAAAAATATACTCATTAATTCCACCTACTCCTTATAAATTCATACGTTTCCTTCTCTACCTCAAGTATCTGTTCTATAGAAGGATTATCTATATGCTTAACGCTATTCATAGATTCCTTGATTATCTCATAGATATCTAAAAATCTTATCTTTTTATCCAAAAACATAGCTACCGCTAATTCGTTTGCCGCATTAAATACTGTAGGTGTCGAGCCACCCACCTTTCCTGCTTCATATGCAAGCTTCAAGCCCTCAAAGGTGTCTGTATCCGGCTTTTCAAATGTAATTCCTGCAAGAGACGCAAAATCTACTCTGTCACCGTCCAAGTATCTTCTCTCTGGATAATATATGGCATACTGTATAGGAAGTCTCATATCAGGAGTTCCCAACTGCGCCATAATTCCGCCATCCTTAAACTGAACCATGGAATGAATTAAGCTCTGTGGCTGTACTATCACATCTATATCTTTAAAATCTACATCGAACAACCACTTAGCTTCTATGACTTCAAGTCCCTTATTCACAAGTGTAGCAGAATCGATGGTTATTTTTCTTCCCATAGCCCAATTAGGATGCTTTAAAGCCGCCTCAACTGTAACATTTTCAAGCTCAGCTCTTGTTTTTCCTCTAAATGGACCACCAGAAGCTGTAAGTAATATCTTGTCAATATCAGCCTTTCTTTCGCCATTCAAACACTGGAATATGGCACTATGCTCGCTATCAACAGGAAGTATATTTACATTATACTCCTTAGCCGCTGGAATTATTATATGTCCTGCAGTAACAAGTGTTTCTTTGTTTGCAAGAGCTATATCCTTTCCAGCCTTAATAGCCGCCATAGTCGGTCTAATACCTATCATACCTACTATAGCAGTTACGACAATATCAGCCTCATCCATAGATGCAGCCTCTATAAGTCCATCCATGCCAGATACAACCTTAACATCCAAATCGCTAATATTTTCCTTAAGCTTAACCGCCTTCTCCTCACTATATACACATGCAAGCTTAGGCATATACTGTCTAATCTGTTTCTCAAGAAGCTCAATATTGCCATATGCCGCAAGAGAGGTTACCTTTAAATCATTATTCTTGCTAACTATATCAAGGGTTTGAGTTCCTATAGAACCTGTAGACCCTAAAATCGCTAAATTTCTCATACAATCCACCACTTTCATTACCAAATCACAGTTGCTATACAACTACGATTAAACCTAGAAAAGAAAATAAATTAAATAATAGATAATAGGTGCTGTAAAGATAACACTGTCAAATCTATCAAGAACGCCACCGTGGCCTGGGATAAGCTTACCGTAATCCTTAATCTCATAGTTTCTCTTAATAGCAGATGCTACTAAATCTCCTACCATAGATATAAGTCCTGCACATGCACAAAGAATTGCAAAATATAAAGGTGCATTCGATACTGCATCCACATGTGAACCTACAGCTGCGCCATAAATAGCTCCGATTAATGCTGCTCCAATCACTCCGCCGATAGCTCCCTCAATTGACTTCTTAGGACTTAAAATAGGCGCCATCTTATGCTTACCCATTGTCACACCTGCAAGATATGCACATGTATCACAACCCCATGATGAAATCATAATAAGCCATATTGTAAATGCTCCATCATTTGTTACTCTGATGAAATATAAGAATGACATAAGCACTGCCACATAGATTACACCAAAGAAAGCCATCATAACCTGCTCTGTCTTATACTTAGGAAATGTAAAAACATAAAGTGCTGTTATAGCAATAAGTAACGCTATAATAAACATTCCCATAAATTCAGTACCCTTCCACAATACCAAACCATAATACGCAAGAACTGCTACATAACCTAATATGCCTAAAGGTGTCTTTTCAATACCTACAGTCTTATAAATCTCAGATACACCTATAAGTGATAATACAAGTGTAAGACCAAATATAACGTATCCACCTAATATAAATGTTACTAATAAAATCGCAATTAATACGATTCCGCTTAATGTTCTTGTTAAAAATGATTTGTTAAATAAGTTGCTAATTGCCATAATTTCCTCCTTATGTATCTATCTTACCAAATCGTCTGTCCCTTTTATTGTATGCAAATACTGCATCTTCTAAATCTTTTTTTGAAAAATCTGGCCAAAGCACATCTGTAAAATAAAATTCCGTATATGCTAGCTGCCATAAAAGATAATTTGATAATCTCTGCTCTCCACTTGTTCTTATAAGTAAATCTGGGTCTGGAATACCTACAGTATCCAAATAATTACCAAATGTTTCTTCTGAAATATCATCCTCAGGAACCTTGCCATCCTTAATGTCCATAGCCATCTTTTTCATAGCTCTAACCATTTCGTCTCGACTTCCATAATTGATAGCTATTGTAAAATTAAGTCCTGTATTATTCTTTGTCATCTCTTCTAGCTCAGCTATCTTCTCTCTTATCTCATCATTTAAGCCCGTCTTATCTCCAATTACACGCACTCGCATATCATTTGAGTTCGAACGCTCTATACAATCCTTAAGATAATTTTTAAGAAGCTTCATAAGTGCACTTACCTCATCCTCAGGACGCTTCCAATTCTCTGTAGAAAAGGCATATACTGTAAGATAATGAATTCCCATATTCCAGGCATCCTCACATATCTTTTCCACAGTCTTTGCACCTTGCATATGACCATAATTTCTAGGCATAAGTCTTTTCTTTGCCCATCTTCCATTACCATCTAAAATAATCGCAACATGGTTCGGTATCTTCATTTGAGATAAATCAATATCAGATTTTTTTGCCATATTTTCCTCCAAGCTCTATAGTACACTTAATCGCATTTGCATTGAATCTACGATTACAGTAAAAAAGGGGAAACCTAATTCCCCTTTTTTATAATTAAACTGTCATTATTTCCTTTGACTTGCTTTCCATTGTATCATCAATTTCAGCAATATACTTATCTGTAAGCTTCTGAATCTCAGCCTCTAACTGCTTTGCATCATCCTCAGAAATCTCATTTGCCTTGTTCTGCTTCTTGAATACATCATTTGCATCTCTTCTAATATTACGAACAGCAACCTTAGCATTCTCAGCCTTCTTCTTAACATCCTTAACAAGTTCTTTTCTTCTATCCTCTGTAAGCTCAGGGAATACAATTCTAACAACCTTACCATCATTATTTGGCACAAGTCCTAAATCTGAGTTAAGAATTGCCTTCTCGATTTCCTTAATAAGGCTTGACTCCCATGGCTGAATCTGAAGCATTCTAGCTTCTGGAACTGAAATGTTAGCTACCTGCTGGAATGGTGTAGGTGTTCCATAATAGTCTACCTTTAACTTATCTAAAATATGTGGGTTAGCACGACCTGCTCTGATAGAAGCATACTCTGCAACAAGCGCCTCCACTGACTTAGACATTTTCTCATCATACTGGTTTAATCTTTCATCCATTTTAATATTCCTCCAAAATTTATTATTCTACTGTAATAATTGTGCCTGTAACATTACCTGTTACATTATTGATAATACTATTTTCTTCATTTAAGCCAAAGATAAGCATTGGCATCTTGTTTTCCATACATAATACTGATGCTGCTAAATCTATAACACCAAGCTTCTTTTCCACTACTTCTGAAATAGCAATCTTGTCAAACTTCTTAGCATCAGGATTCTTGTTAGGGTCTGAATCATATACACCGTCAATTGACTTAGCTGATAAGATAATATCTGCCTCAATTTCAATTGCTCTAAGTACTGTACCCATATCTGTTGAGAAGTATGGATGACCTATTCCACCTGCGAAAAATACTACCATACCTTTCTCAAAATATTTATTGGCTCTATCCTTAGAAAAAAGCTTTGTAAACGAACCACATTCAAATGGTGTCAACACCTGTGTCATCATACCCTCTGTTCTGAAAATTTCTGACACATAGATACAGTTCATAACTGTCGCTAACATACCGATAGAATCTGCTTTTGTTCTATCAATCTTTTCGCTTGTTCTTCCTCTCCAGAAGTTACCACCACCGATAACTATACCTACCTGGATACCTTTGTCTACAAGTACCTTAATCTGCTTTGCTACGCCCACGCATGTAGCCTCATCAAAGCCCATTTTCTTATCTCCAGCTAAAGCTTCACCGCTAAGCTTAATAAGTACTCTCTTATATTCACCCATAGCTACTACCTTCCTTATTATTTAGTTGAAAATGTATCTTCAAATAATGACTTGTAATCAATATCAGCATAACACTGTGAACAGAAACCTTCGATAGCTGCACCGTTGTTAATCTGAACTGAACGTGACTTAATGTTACCCTGAATTACTGCTGTACCATCTATGATAACTGGTCCCTTAACATCAATGTCACCCTTTATAGCACCGCCAATAACTGCTGATGTAGCATATACATTACCTACGATAACAGAACCATTACCAACCTTAATTGTGCCATCACTATGTACATCGCCTTCGATTTTCGCATTATTTGCAAAAATTTCTCTAGCAGATGATGTACCTTCAATACGTCCAGTAACCATAAGCTTACCCTTACATGTGATGTCACCCTTAATCTTACCATAAACATTTACAGAACCATCAGATTCGATGTTACCAGTAATGCTTGTTCCCTTTGTAATCTCTGCGATTTCATCACTTGGAAGGTCCACTTCCTTTTCTTCTATCTTTTTTTTCTCTTCTTTCACTTCTACAACTTCTTCTACGACATCTTCAACGACATCTTCTACAATTGTATCGATAACTTCCTCTTCCATAACTTCTGCTTCTATGCTATTCTCTTCTATGCTATTCTCTTCTACTTCTTCAAGCATAGCATCAAGCTCTTCCACATCAAGAGTAAACTCTTCATCATCGATTGTATTGATCATCTCATCATCAGCTTCGTTTTCAACTACAGCTTCCTCTGCTACTTCCTCTTCTACTACAGCCTTTGCCTCTTCCTTTTCTACTACCTTCTCTTCAACAAGCTCATTAACTGCCTGTGATAAATCTTCCTTAAACTCTTTTAAAAAACTCATTTTGTACCTCCAAATTATTGTAATTTACGATGCTGCACCGGAGTGGAGCGTTCATCAATTGCTATTACCTCATAGCCTCGCGCCTGTAATTCTTCAATAAGCGTAGGCAATGCCTCTACTGTTGTATCTTTAGGTCTAAGATCATGCATAAGTATCACAAGATTCTTATACCCTGCATCAGCCTGAACCATACAATTGGCAACTATCTCTGCCGCCGAAGGTTTCTTGCCTGTTGCGTCGCCACTTGAGGAATTCCAATCCCAATATGAATATCCATTGTCATTAAGCCACTTTATATATGGTTTAATGTCGTCAACTCTTGTATTTGAGCTTCCGCCTGGGAATCTAAATAGGGTTGTATCCTTACCCGTAACCTCTAATATATATTTTCTAAGCGAAACTATCTCTTCTTCAAATTTATCTAGCCCGCCATATACATTATCATAATCATGTGAAAATGTATGAATTCCTATTGCATGACCTCTGTCAACAATAGCTTTATATCTTTCTTCCATAACTGGTCCTGTATGACCATTTACAAAAAATGTAGCTTTAACTCCATAATTATCTAAGATATCAAGTATCTGCATAGTGTTAGCACTTGGTCCATCATCAAATGTCAGATATGCATACTTTCCATCTGGCAATGGCTCCTCACTAGGCTTTTCAGTTGTCTGTTCCTCTGTAGTCTGCTCTTCGCTAGATTGCTCCTGCGACTCCTGAGTATTACTCTCTGTCTGAGTACCCGTAGAAGACTCATCTGAATCATCAGTTGTTTCCCCTATATATGTCGTGGTATTTTCCATTTTATCTTTATCATCAAGTATATTTTCAACCTTACCTTGTAAGATAACAAGCTTGACTACTAAAACAATACAGAGAATAGTAGGTATGGCAATAAGTGTAACAACAAGTGCAATCATAAGTTTCTTAAGCTTTGCTACACGTTTTTGTCGCTCATCTCTAAATTCCAGCTTTTTTCCTTCTTCGTACATATTTATCCCTTCTATATGATGTATTAAACATTACAAAATGATTAATAGCCCTTTTCGAACATTATATCACGAAACTTTCAATAGTAAAACAAGATTTTTATCTATTATCTATCTTTTCTGGATACATGTCATGATTAGCCATTCTATCAAATGCTACCTGTTCCCAACGAGTGCCCGTTTTACCATAATTACAGTATGGATCAATGGATATTCCTCCTCTTGGAGTGAATTTCCCCCACACTTCAATATATTTAGGATCCATAAGCTTAATTAAATCCTTCATAATGGTATTTATACAATTCTCGTGGAAATCACCGTGATTTCTATAACTAAATAAATATAATTTAAGCGACTTACTCTCCACCATCTTTATGTTTGGCACATAAGATATAGTAATAGTAGCAAAATCTGGCTGTCCTGTTATAGGACAAAGACTTGTAAACTCTGGACAATTAAATTTTACAAAATAATCATTATCCGGATGTCTATTATCAAATGTTTCAAGCACCTCTGGTGCATAATCGTCTGGATACTTAGTCTTATTACCTAAAAGGGATAAACCCTCTATCTTTTCCTTATTCTCTGCCATTTTTATTCTCCTTTTACTTTAACAATGGATCTATACATCCATTTAATTCAAATGCTTTCTCTCTATCTATACATGTTCCACACTTGCCACATGGTTTATCCTTGCCTTCATAGCAGCTCCATGTCAAATGATATGGAACATTTATCTTAAGTCCTTCCTTCACAATATCCTTCTTAGTCCACTGTACAAAAGGAGCTTCCACTCTTACACTCTTTCCGCTTCCTATATATATGGCATCACCTATAGCCTTGTTAAATTCCGCTGAACAATCAGGATATGCACTTCCAGCAGCATCATCACTGTGCGCTCCATAATATATAGCTTCACAATTTCTTGATATCGCTACACTAGCTGCCGTAGCTAAAAACAAGCCATTTCTAAAAGGTACGTATGTGGAAACTGGTTCTCCATCTGTATCCTTTAACTGATTAGCATAAGTATCATGTGGAATATCCTTATCCGAATGCTCAAGCAATGAACAATCGCTATACTTAAATATTTCTGCCAAATTTACATATATATGTTCAACACCATAATACTCAGCCACTGCCTTAGAGGCCTCCAGCTCTTTACTATGCTTCTGTCCATAGGATACCGACATAGATACCACATTTTCTTTTCCATATTTTTCTACAGCCATTCCTAGACTTGTTGTAGAATCAACGCCACCACTAGTTAGAACTAATACTCTCATATTCACCTCTATATATACTGCTAAGCAATGTCTGCTCTGTTTTAAATACACCTCTAAGAGTTGTTGTATAAGTCTTAGATGCCGGCTTCTTAATTCCTCTTGCTGTCATACAGCTATGACTTCCTTCAATCAATACAGCCACATCCTCAGTGCCTGTAATCTTCTGCATAACTTCTGCTATATCAGATCCTATACGCTCCTGTAGCTGAAGTCTCTTTGACACCATATCAGCTATTCTCGCTATTTTGCTTAATCCAATAACTCTTCCAGCCGGAATATATGCAACAGTCACCTTCATATCATACATCAACGCCATATGATGTTCACAGTAGCTAAATACATCAATATCCTTTACAACTACCATATCCTTGCTATCTGTTTCATATTCCACATCATCTTCAAAGGTTTTATTAAACATTACTGCCAATTCATCATTGGTATAATTCATTCCTTCAAAAACCTCTTCATACATTCTGGCAACTCGGTCTGGTGTATCCTTCAAGCCCTCTCGGTCTGGATTATCTCCAAGTGCTTTAATTATTTCTGTTATATGATACTTTATCGCTTCTTTATCTATAGCCATATGTCCTCCTATACCCCTTTTTTCTCAGGGTCCCAAATTATCTTATGCATCTGAAGCTGCATATTAACTTTGTTCATCTTGTTTTCAATCATAAAATCAACTATAGTAACTGGCTCTATTCGACCAAATACTGGGCTGATATAGACATTACACTTTTCTGTAAGTCGTTCCTCGTCGATAATCTGCTTCGCTTTTTTCAAATCTTCCTTATTACTTACAACAAATTTAACAGTGTCATTACTTGTTAAATCCTCATAATTATCAAGATTCATCATATGCTCCATACCACTTCCTTGGAGCTTATAATCAAGAGTAAATGATATATTCTCGCTTATATCTCTAAAAGGACCTATATCTACGCTACCATTAGTCTCTATTTCCACATACAGATTTTTATCACTACTCAATATTCTAAGAAGCTTATCGATATCCTCTCTAAGTAGTGGTTCGCCACCTGTTAGAGTTACGTTTGTAACGCCTGTGCTCTTAATATAATCATATATCTCAAACTCAGTTAATGTCTCATGAGAAACATCCTTCTCATTAGCCCACTTAGTATCACAATAATTACAATTAAGATTACATCCAGCAAATCTAATAAACACCGCAAGCTGACCTGCTTTAGTGCTCTCACCATTTATGCTGATGAACTTTTCTACCACACTATATGTCGCCATATCAAACCTCTTTCTAATCCTTGTAATAAGATGCGCAATTATTTGGTGTTTCATAAACTGTTGCACATCTAACATCATAACCCTTTTCTGTCATTCTATCAAAAAAGTACTTAGAAAAATTCTCTGCGGTAGATCTAAAATCCACCTCAATAAGACGAATACCTTCATCAATAAGCGCCGCCAATGTGGCTGGCTTCAAAGTATTCTTCTCTATTATAAGAGCGTGGTCGAAATAATCAACCTCAGCTTTTAGTTCTTCCTTTAATTTGTCAAAATCTACAATCATTCCCCTTAAATGTTCATCAGATTTAAGTTCAGCACTATTAATTTCCACTGTAACTCTCCATCTGTGACCATGAATATTACTACACTTTCCCTTATATCCTGAAAGGAAATGTGCTGCATCAAAGCTATGTTCCGATTTCAATGTAAACATATATTTCTCTCCTATTAAAATGTAACAAAGCGGACAAGTCCGCATTATCTCTCTATTCCCTCTATCTAGAAGAACTTTCCGATATGAAAAAAGGTGGATGTATTAACCATCCACCTGATATCTACCATAGTTACAATAAAAAACTAGATATACTCTCTTCAAGTAGCCCTGGTTTTGTTTATGGACAGGATGGTGCAAACGAACTGTCCTACATCAAATAATATAATAACATAAGTTACTTTTATGTCAAGATATTTTAGCTTTCCTGACTACTTTCTTCTTCATCTTCTAATGTATCTTCCTCTGCCTCAGCATCTTCTTTATCACTTATATCTATAAGCTGTATTCCATTGCCACTTTTAATTGCATTTCTCTTATTAACATCCTCTCTAAGAAGCATGTAAATTGTAGAGAAGATAGGGATAAATATAAGCATTCCTATAACACCCATCAAGCTTCCGCCCACACTTACTGCCATAAGAACCCATAATGAAGGAAGTCCAACACTACCACCTACAACTCTAGGATATATAAAATTACCCTCAATCTGCTGTAATACAAGGAACGTACCTACAAATATAAGCATTTTTACTGGCGAAATAATCAAAATTAAAAATGCGCATATGAAGCAACCAATAAATGCTCCTGCAATAGGAATAAGTGCTGTAAATCCAATAAGAACACCTGCTAATAAAGGATAAGGAAGTCTTAATATTGTCATAACAACAACAAACATTAAACCTAAAATAGCAGCTTCCAAACACTGACCTGTAAGGAAATTATGGAAGTTAGTATTAAGTAATTTTGCTGTCTTTACAAGAAAATTATACTTCTTTTCCTTTAAATACGCTTTCGCAATTCTCTGACATTGAGAAATTAATTTTTCCTTCTGTGCAAGCACATATATCCCAAAAATTACTGATATAATACCATTCAAGAATCCATTAGCAATATTTCCTATAATACTTGCTGCTCCTGCCAAAACATTACCAAACTGATTTTTAGCAAATGTAGCTACGCTTGATAACATACCTGACCAATCAATAGATGATGGATCTATCTCCCTTAGATACTTCATAATCTTAGGATTATCCTGAAATGTCTTTAACACCCAAGCATACGCCTTATTAAAAGCTTCTGGTATCAACACTATGATTTCTTTAATAGTAGTGATAAGCTGTGGTAATACTGTAACTATAACTACTGTAATAATTCCAACTACCAATATAATAGCCGAAACCATGCTTATTGGTCGTTTCAGTTTATCAGCCCATTTACCAGTCCATTTCTTAAGCAGCTTTTCCTCAATTGCCTTCATAGGCATATTGATAATAAAAGCTATAGCTGCACCGATTATAAATGGCATCGTTATATCGATAACAAACAGTGCAAGATTTCCCAACTTTCCACTATACATAATAATAAGTGTTACCACTGCCGTAAACAATATTATCTCTTTAATCTGTTTAACTTTTTTAGGATCAAAACCCTTTGTTTCATCACCCATTTCTTTTAATCCTCCAATTGCTCATTAGTTTGTCTAAAAATAATAATACTACAAGGATTTAGAAAAATCTAGATAGAAAAATATAATACTCTTCCATAAAATATAATCATACAAAATGTATGCTAACATTTATTATATTTCTTACAGTATTCTATAAACTCGTTCTTATCTACTGGCTTTGAGAAGTAATAACCTTGACAATAATCACATCCAAGGCTAGAAACATATTCCTTCTGTTCCTCTGTTTCTACACCTTCAATAACTATGTTATGCTCCATTTCTTTAATCATTTTAACAGTATTCTGCAAAATAATATCTGCCTTCTTACTCTTATATGAATTCCACAATATACTCTTATCAAGCTTAATTATATCAAAATCCGTATCGTACATATGGGACAAATTCGAATATCCTGTTCCATAATCATCCATAGAAAATGTAAATCCTAAATCTTTAAGCTCAGACATAGTATTTAAAAACATCTCAGGACTATTTGCCGCTGCTGATTCTGTTATCTCCAAATTAATAGATGATGCAGATACATTATGCTTATCTAAGATTTCTTTAAATCTCTTTGCCAAATTTTTCTGCATACACTGTACTGTAGAAAGGTTTACCTCTATAAAATCTACACCATATTGCTTGATATTTTGTTCACTGAACATTTTACATACTTCTTCAAATACAAACTCACCAATCTCTATTATATCGCCTGTTTTTTCAGAAATAGGAATAAATTCTTCCGGAGAAATAAATCCTAACTCCCCAATTGGCATACGTACCAATGCTTCTGCCGATTGTATTGTATCACTTTCCTTATCCCATATAGGTTGATATAACACTTTAAACTCTCTATTAATAAGTGCTTTTTGAATCTCCTCCTGGATTTTTCTCTCTCTTTGGAACATATTAAGCTTTTCGCCGCTTATGAGAGTTACTTTATTATCACTTTCGCTTTCATATTCACTATCAACAATTCCCATCAAACGCTCAATTGTATCCACATCTTCCGGAATATTGATAATATAAATATTAGAATTCAGCGCAAGCTTCATATCATTAAATATCCAATCTTGCGATAACTTCTCTTTAATAATATTTATTATTTCTTCTACTTCTTCCTTTGAATATTTATTTAAAACTACTGAAAACGAACTGTTATCACAGTCGTACGCACAATTTGGCACCAATTCATCTAACCACTTAGCTATGTCTATAAGCAATTCATTGGTAGACATTATACCTACCGCACTTGAATAATATTTTAGATTTGTAATCTTAACAGTAAGAACTGTGTATTTTATATTATTCTTAATTCTTATAATATTTTCAGAAATAAATCCCTTCCTGTTATATATACCCGTTATACCATTGCGAAACTCATCTTCATTTTCAATCGTGTACAGAATTCCAAGATAAGCAAGGCCTTGTACAAACATCTCGATAAGCAGATTTGAAAATATGCTTTGTATTCCTATTGAAATTATCGTTCCTGAGAATAATATCATCATAGCTATCTTCTTACCCTTTGATAACAAGGAACTATTCTTAAAAATCAATGTTATGCATATAACTATATATAGTCCTGCTATAACATATAGCCATATCATTAATGGACCATGACAATATTCAAGTTTATCGTTGTAATAAAATATTCCATTGTTAAATGGATTTAATATAAACAAAATAATTGTTACTAAAGTTGGTATAAACAAATGAATATAGAAACTTTTAGTTTTATTCATATATGAACCTGATACTACAACTATATATATGCAAAACAAAATAGGCATAATATTATGTAAAATCAAATATCCATAATTAACCGCCATTCCCAATACAACTCTTGACTCAGTCATATATGAATTTATTATGGCACTTAGTAAATCAAATACTGTTGTAATAAGACCTGTAATTAAAATAGCAAGATATACTTTATTCTGAACCCTTCTTATTTCTTTTTTATAAACCACAAAAAATAACGCAAATACATGCACTATGATAGCACATATATCATAATGAATATTATAAAACATATATTATTCCTTTCGATTCTTTAATTATTCTTTCATTTTGTCACGTTTAATATAGTACATAATATCACAAAAGAAACGATTTTTCAAGAAAATTAGGAATTTCAAGCAGAAAAAGAGCCGATAACGTGTAAACGCATCGACCCTTTATTTATAATCTTATAACAAGCTATTAGTTGCCTGCCATCTGCTTTGCAACTTCTTCTGCAAAGTTCTCTTCCTTCTTCTCGATACCTTCGCCAGTCTCGAAACGAACGAACT
The DNA here is from genome assembly GCA_045125245.1 of Lachnospiraceae bacterium. Taxonomy (GTDB): domain Bacteria; phylum Bacillota; class Clostridia; order Lachnospirales; family Lachnospiraceae; genus SVEL01. The sequence goes on along the minus strand of JBGVNF010000063.1, from coordinate 60,220 downwards.
TCTTTAATGAAAGCTCTGAACCTGTAGCCTTAGCAACCTCAGCGATGTACTGAGCAACTGTCTGCTTACCATCTTCAGCCTTAACATATGTCTGCTCTAATAAACAGATATCCTTAAGCTGCTTCTTCATACGTCCATCTACAAGACCTAAGAAAATCTTATTCTCAACGATTTCAGCCTTATCTGCAACAGCGATTTCAGCTAATGCAGCCTTTGCTTCCTTTGAAAGGAAGTTTACTAAATACTTATCGTTCTTCTTCTCTTCGTAAACAGCAACATCTTCTGCAGACCATACATTGCTGCTAACAGCCTTCTCAAGTAATCCCTTTAAGATAGGAGCTGGAAGTGTAAATGTATCATTTAATGCGCTCTCGATTGTGATTTCTCTCATCTTATCAAGCTCTTCTGCTGAAATTTCTTCCTTTACAGCGTACTTTGGAGAAAGAGCTGCGATCTGCATAGCGATATTCTTAAGAGCTTCCTTAACGTCATCGCCTGTGTTAGCTGTAGCAGCCTCTACTAATACACCAATCTTACCGCCAGCATGGATATATGGAACAACCATACCGTCTGTGTTAATCTTCTCAAATCTTCTGATTGTAAGGTTCTCACCGATAACAGCGATCTTGCTTACTAATTCTTCCTTAACTGTCTTAGACTCATCCTTGATGAACTTCTCTTCTGATAATGCTTCTACAGTTGTTGCATCAGATGCAATAATCTGCTCAGCGATATCAGCTACAAATGTTCTGAATGTATCATTCTTAGCAACGAAGTCTGTCTCTGAGTTTACTTCTACGATAGCTGCCTTGTTACCATCAACATAAGCAAGTACTGTACCTTCAGCTGCGATTCTACCAGCCTTCTTTACAGCTGTAGCCTCACCCTTCTTTCTTAATACTTCAACAGCTGCATCGAAATCGCCCTCTGTCTCAACAAGTGCGTTCTTACAAGCCATAACACCAGCGCCTGTCATTTCTCTAAGCTGCTTTACCATAGATGCTGTAATTTCCATCTTTATATTCCTCCATATTTAAAATTATATTTTTATTTCGTGACAGCTCGAAAATATAATATCTCCGAGCTGTGTATATTATTCAATAATACTTTTTTACAAAGAGTCTTAAACCTCTGTTGTCTCCTCAGCTGCTTCCTCTACGTCTACAGCTTCACCCTGATTAGCTTCGATAACAGCATCAGCCATCTTAGAAACGATAAGCTTAACTGCTCTGATAGCATCATCATTACCAGGAATGATGTAATCTAACTCTTCTGGATCACAGTTTGTATCACCGATACCGATTAACTTAATACCAAGTGAATGTGCTTCCTGTACACAGATTCTTTCCTTCTTAGGATCTACTACGAAGATAGCGTCTGGGATCTTCTTCATATCCTTGATACCACCAAGGTTCTTCTCAAGCTTATCCCACTCCTTCTTAATCTCGATAACTTCCTTCTTTGGAAGAACATCAAATGTTCCATCTTCAGCCATAACTTCGATAGCCTTTAATCTTTCAATTCTTGACTGGATTGTCTTGAAGTTTGTGAGCATACCACCTAACCATCTCTCGTTAACGTAGTACATACCACATCTCTCAGCCTCTGTCTTAACAGCATCCTGAGCCTGCTTCTTTGTACCAACAAAAAGAACTGTACCGCCCTCAGCTACTACATCAGCGATTGCCTTGTAAGCCTCGTCAACCTTACCAACTGACTTCTGTAAGTCGATGATATGGATACCATTTCTCTCTGTGTAGATGTACTCTGCCATCTTAGGATTCCATCTTCTTGTCTGATGTCCAAAATGTACACCTGCCTCAAGTAACTGCTTCATTGAAATAACGCTCATTTTTAATACCTCCGGTTTTTAAATAATTTTCTTTCACATACTTCTTGTCCTTACAGACCTCAAAGACCTCGAGCACGGCACCTTTTGAGAATTCGTATGTGTGTTTATTGCATCTTCTATGTATATACACAGTCAGCCTTGTTATATTAACACAAAAAAAGTCCTTACGCAAGGACTTTTTTTATTACTTTTTAGGCTTACTTGTAATTGTCTCCGCTATTTGCTTATATGACATATCACTTGTAATCGTAAATTTTCCATTTTGAATATTTGAAGCATATCCATTATCACAAAGATAATCATCAAACTCCTTATAGTTTGATATTATGCCTGCACTCTCAAGAGCCATAGCAACTTGTTTAGAACTAGTTCTAGCTGTAACTGTTAGCACATACGTTTTAACATCCGCATTATTCTTTGTAGTTGTTTCTTCTGTCTGTGGTTCCTTAGTAGTGCTTTCCTGTGTAGTCTGTTCTTTAGTTGTCTCTTCCTTTGTTGTTGTCTCTTCAACTTTTGAAGTTGTTGTTTCTTCAACCTTTGAAGTTGTCGTCTCTTCTTTTGTTGTCTCCGTCTGACTATTTTCTTCGCCTGTTGTAGTATTTTCAGACTCAGAATCCGTAGTTTTTATCTCTTCTGTAACAGTTGTTTTTTCTGGATATACCATTCCAAGTTTCAATGCCTTTTCCTTTATCTGTTTATCTGACATCTTGTAGGAATATGATATCATTAATATAATCGTAGCAAACAGTATTCCTGTTCCCAAACCTCGCAAATAATATTTAAGTCTCATCACACAGCTCCTATCTAGAATTAAATAAATCAATAACTAATCTTACTTCACCGATACCAAGACCAAGCTCTTTTGCTATCTCAATATTTGTCTTTCCCTTATCATAAAGGTCAAGAATCATTTGATTATTGTTACTTATTTCTCGCTTTCTTAAGCTGCCTGACTTCTCTGATGACTTTTCTTCTTTGACGTCAATTACTACTGCTTTATTTGTATCTTCTGCTATAGCCTCATCTATAACTTCATTTGTAGCTTTCTTTGTCACATCCTTAGCCACATCATTTACTATAGCCATCTTTTTAACGCTAGCCTTAACTGCTTCGATATCTCTGATAGTATTTTTCAATACTTCTTCCTTATCATTTAACATATTATATAAGAACATAACTTCATCATGATTTTGGCTAATTTTTGTCTGTATATCATCAGAATATTCACCCATAGCCATTATCTTTTCATTGGTGAGCTTATCTATTCTAATCTCCATCTGCTCTATTTTATCATCGATAACATTAGCAACCTCTGCTTCAACTTCTCTTTTAACGATTTCCTCTGTCACATTGGCTACATTCACGCCACCTATCATCTCATCCTTCATTTCCTGAGACAAAAGATGCTCTGAAAATAGAAAGCTACATACAACGCATATAAGCCCTATAATTACTAAACATATTTCTAAACCTGACATTTTTATTGCTTCCTTCTATTCTATATTTTTATATCAAATCCACCTTGGCTTTTAACTAGCACTTGTTCTTCTGCTACAGTTTCACCCTTATCATTGATTTTTTTCTTTACTTTGACACTGACATATTCATTGCTACCCTTGTCCTTAGCATCAAACTTTTTTTGTTCTTTATTTATATTTTCTTTGCGAATTACATTCTCTGACTTATGCTGTACTTCCTTCTGTGTAGTAGCCGCAATATTAGCCTGTTCTACGGAAGGCTTAATGTTTTCCGCATGTTTAATACTAGTCATATTCTGACTATTTTGAACTGTTCCCTGTATAACTACCGGTTTTACAATCATACTATCCCTCCATCAAACCTAGCTTACACAACAACTAACAATAAATAAATCACAATTTTTATAAGATTCAATACATTAAAATGATATCGGCTTTATCTCGCCTTTTTGCTTCATAAATTTAACATGTGCTAAATCTTCATGAATCAATATGTAATCTCCAGCTATTACTACTTTTGTTCCCGCATGAATATCACTATTTATCTGAATCTTTGCATGAGCATTACTTGCAAGCTGTTCTGAAAGAGCTGTATATTCATCAGACAACTTCTTAATATCCGCATCTAAAAGTATCATATTCTTTGTAAACTGTGGTATAAGCGCCTTCTTCTCTGGTTCCAATACGCCCATTTCCTGCTTCTTTCTCATAAGCTGAACGAGCTGGTCAAACTTAGTTCTCTCCTCAGTCTTTTCTGTTATAAGAGTCTTTATATCAGACATTCTAGCTGCAACTGTAGGGTCTGTACCAACCTCTACCTCAGTTGTTGTACCCATGTGAGAACCAATTCTTGTGGCCTCTATAAGTACAGAAGAACGAACCTTACCTCCTATGATGTTACCATTCTTTCCTCTTACATATATATCGCCCTTTGCCATGACATTGCTATGAAGAATCGTATCAGTTTCTATGTATCCTTCTACGCTAATGTCTGCGCTCTCTATAAACTTAGATATAAGGTTACCCTTACATACTAATTTACCTTTACCCATTCCCTGGATACCTCTGTGAAGGATTATATCACCATCAGCATATATACTTGCACCTTCCACAACACCGAATATCTCAATATTGCCACTGGCATGTACAGAGAATCCCGTTCTTACATTTCCTTTAATAGTTACTGAACCACTATATTCAATATCTCCTGTTGAGTTATCTACGTCAGCTGGCACATCATAATTGTCTGACACAAATACTCTATCACCTTCCAATGTAACATGTCCAGCTACCAATGATATAAGTCTAAGTCCATCCTCTGAAAGTTCAATATTCTTACCATGCTTAAGAACCATTCTTTCAACTCTGGCAGGTCTCACCTGTGTTCCATAGATATCTACACCTGGTGTACCTAAGTCTTCCTTTGTAAGCACAGCTAACACATCACCCTTAGATACATGACTGATATTATCCAAATGGTGGAAATCTACCGAACCATCTTCCTTAAGACGTGGCTTTGACTTTTTATCTGTCTGGAATTTATATTCTATAGAAGCATTCTTTCCCTGCACTGGCTTTGAACCTAATGCTACAATTACATTTGTACAATACTCTGGATCTGTTTCATGTTTCTTTAAAGCTTCATATACAATTCCTGTATTAATCTTTAAAGCCTTTAAATCTCTTTCAAATTCATCTGCATCAGCTCTTTTTCTACCTTCACTAGGTGGATAAAATCTCGCTATTGCATACATTTTATCAGGTGTAATCTTCACTTTCATTATCTCATCTACCGCATGTGTAGTCTCATTACATATAGTAATGCTCACAGGCTCCTTAGCGGTAAGAATTGTCTCATTAATAAGCTTAAGATTAAAATTCTCAATATGTCTGTCATTTAAATATTCTATAACTTCATCCATCTTAAGCGGTTCTCCACCATTTACAGGTGGAAAATATTTAAATTTTATACTCGCTTCTCTAATATCTAATTGAAAATAACCATTCTTTTGTGCCATACCTAAACTCCTATTAATTTATTTCACTACATAGATATTATTAGTATATACGAGCAATAAAAAAGGTGCAAGACTTTTTTACAGTCTTGCACGTATATTCTGATTTATTTTAGTAAATTAGACTTCTATATTATAATCCAAATACATATCCTGCTGCAGAACCAAGCTTCATTTTCATCTTCTGCAATGCTCTAGTGTGAAGCTGAGAAACTCTAGATTCCGATACTTCAAGTACCAAACTAATTTCCTTCAATGTAAGCTCTTCATAATAATATAAAAGAATTACCTTCTTTTCTCTATCTGTAAGTGTTTCCAAGGATTCAGCCAAAAGTTTTTTTAATTCATCCTTCTCGATAACCTCTTCTGGTGTCTCGAAGGTATTAACCCCAACTGACTCTACATTTTTTTCTCCACTTGTATCAACAAACTCATCTAAAGATATCACATTTGTAACATTAGCCTGACCCTGCCAACTTAGAAGTTCATCTTCACTAATTCCTATCTCCTTAGCTAACTCCTCATCTGTAGCTGGTCTGCCAAGCTCCAATTCTAGCTTATTCATAGCTGCATCTATCTTCTTCTGCTTTTGTCTAAGTGACCTTGGAATCCAATCCATTTTTCTAATTTGATCTAATATTGCACCCCTGATTCTAAGACTGGCATACGTCTCAAATTTTATGCCTTTCCCATAATCAAATTTATCTATGGCATCTATTAAACCAAAGATACCATAGCCTACTAAATCATCATACTCAACATTGTAACCTAGATACATACTCAGACGTCCGGCAACAATCTTTACTAATGGAGCATATTCAATTATTAACTTTTCCCTAACTTCAGCAGTTCGATGTCTCGAATATCCTTCCCAAAGTTTGTTCTTTTCTGTCTCTGTCATCTAGTTACACCTTTTCCCCATCCAAAGATTCACTCTCTTCTTCATCCTTCTTCTCAGAATTCTCCGAATCCTCTTCAGATTCTTCACCTTCCTCAGTGTCTGAATCATCATCAATCTTTGTTACATAAATTGCCTTATTTATTATCTTTCTAGCAATGGTTCCGACGATGTAAAAAACTATCAACGCCGCCAATACAAATAAAAATATCTCATGTGTCTTGTATGGATTAATCATTGTAACTATACAAGCTATCAATCCACCCGTCAATGAAATTATAGACGGAATATATTTAGTTCTTTCCATCGTCCTCACCACCTTTCTTATAACTGTTTTTCTGGTTTTCCGACCGATTTAATTGTAAAAATACCTGTGTTAGAATCAATAATAACTGTTCTACCGTAATTTAATCCTGTATCATCAGCTAAAATCGGTATTTTTAATTCTTCTAGTACTTTCTTTACAGCTCGTACATTCTTCTCTCCAACATTAAGTGCATCATTGTTCTTCATAGCAAATGCAAACATACACGCACCTCCTGCAATTTTAGCAGTAAGACGGCTTCTCTTAGCTCCAGCTTCTTCCATAAGTCTGACTGTTTCTACGATTCCTGTATCTGCAAACTTTGCAATGTTAGAGTTATTTTTTATCTCTTTACTACTTGGTAACATAATATGTGCAAGTCCTGTAATCTTAGTAACTGAATCATATAATGCAATACCAACGCACGATCCAAGACCAATAGTGGTTAAACAATCAGGTTCCCTACATATGTTTAGGTCAGCCATACCAACTTTGATTGTTTCACTCATATTATTTTCCTCTATAATCCTAAGGAACTCAAAATCTTATCATACGAATCAAGTTCTGGTACTAATACAAAATAACCGCTTATCTGTGAATCATCATCAAACTGTGTCTGTATAAGTAATACTTTATCACCTATTTTTGAAAACTCAATAGCAGGTATACTTAGTATCGCCTCAGCCATATCAATCTGTAAGCTAGGTACAGATGATACAATTGTTAATCTAGTCATATCTGACAATGCCGACAAATACGAACCAGTAATAATATTACCAATTTCACGAAGTGCTGAGAATTCCATCTCGTCAAAATTAATATCATCACTAGCATCATCAGATGGTTTACCCATAAGACTGTTAACAAGAGCTCGCGCAGATGAGACATCCAAAAGGAACATCATCATACCCTCTACATCACCTTCAAGCAATAGTAGTATGCCTACCATAATCTCTTCTTCTCTTCCCATGGCTTTTGCCAATTCAGAAAAACCGAGCAAATTAACTTTCGGAACTCTCATATCAATCTTTGCATTGATAAGCTTTGAAAGAGCAGTTGTTGCATTACCAGCTCCTATATTTCCAAGTTCCTTAAGTACATCATACTGCAGAGAATTAAGATTGCCTAAATCTATTTTTGACATAATTCCTCTTTTCTGTGATTAAATATCTATCACTCCATTAATGTTAAGAATTGATATTAAGTTGTCATTATATTTTCCAACTGCGTTAATATACTTTGCCTTTTCATCGTTCTGATTACTCTGAATCTTTTCGATACTATCAGCATCTAAAGCTAATACTTCCTTAACTTCATCAACTATAATACCTATAGCCTCCTGATGTTCTGGCTTTAATATAATAATTCTTGTCTTATCTGTTATAACATCCTCGTCAAGCTCAAACTTACGTCTTACGCTCATAATTGGAACTATCTCACCACGAAGATTGATAACACCACGGAAAAATCTTGGAGCCTTTGGAACTCTTGTGATTTTCTGCATACGGACAATATTATCAACATATTTAATATCTATTCCATACTGCTCAATACCAAGATTTACAACAATGTACTGAGTAGTTTGGTTTTCGATTTTTGCGATTTCCATAACAACACCTCCACACTATACTAAAGCATTTGCATCGAGGATAAGTGCAACTTCACCATCACCTAAGATAGTAGCGCCGCTTATTATCTTCGAATTGTTGCTCATGTACTTACCAAGTGACTTAATAACGATTTCCTGCTGGCCTATTAAGCTATCAACTATAAGACCTGCTAATCTGTCACCCTTCTTTACAATAACTGCTGTCAAGCTTTCAACGTTTTCTTGTGAAGGCTCAATATCAAGAATGCTATCAAGACGAATAAGTGGAATAACTGTTCCACGAAGGTTGATAACCTCTTTTGACTGAACATACTTAATATCTGTTACTAATACATCTTCAATAGTCTGAATGCTTCCAAGAGAAATTGCATATTTCTCACCGCCCACTTCAACCATAAGAGACTGAATAATAGCAAGCGTAAGTGGAAGTCTGATAATAAATGTACTTCCTTCTCCAAGCATTGTCTTAACTTCGATGTCACCGCCAAGTGACTCAATTTTTGTCTTAACAACGTCAAGTCCAACACCTCTACCAGATACATCTGTAACCTGTTTTGCTGTAGAGAAGCTTGGCTGGAATAAGAAGTCGATAACTTCCTTATCAGTTAATAATTCAGCCTGTTCTGGTGTCACTGCACCTCTCTCGACCGCTTTACTTCTAATCTTTTCTACGTCGATACCGTTACCGTCATCTCTAACTTCGATAACAACGTTATTACCATCCTGATATGCATCAAGGTAAATGTTACCAACTGGGTCTTTACCTCTCTGTGCTCTAGTTTCACCATCCTCAAGACCATGATCTGCAGAGTTTCTAATAAGATGCATAAGTGGATCACCGATTTCATCGATAACAGTTCTATCAAGTTCTGTATCTTCACCAGTGATAAAGAGCTTCATCTGCTTATCAAGCTTCTTAGATAAATCTCTAACCATCTTAGGGAATTTCTGTGTAACAGTTTCAATTGGCATCATTCGAACCTTCATAACTGATTCATGAAGATTTGTTGTAACTCTCTCTAAGTATTCAACCTGCTCATTAAATGCTGCTGATACCATGCCTTCTTCATTGCTACTTACTGACATAAGTCCGTTCTTTGCAATGATAAGCTCACTTACGAGATTCATAAGCACATCAAGTTTTTCGATATCAACTCTTACTGATCTGTTAACAACTGGCTTGCTCGAAGACTTAGTTGTAGCACCTGACTTACTAGCTGCCGCTGGTGCACTGCTCTTATCTGCAACTGCAACTGCTGATGAATCAGCCTTCTTAGCAACTGAAGTTTCTTCTGCTTCACCTGTCTTAGGTACATTTGTAATCTTTGTAGCTAATACCTGTCTAATTTCTGATACATTTTCAACTGCTTTCTTAACAGTTTCCATATCTTTTTCAGTAATAACTACAATAGTAAATTCTAACTCAAATCTCTCATCCTCAATATCCTGCGCTGAAGGATCAGACTTAATAATTTCACCTAATTCTTCAACTGCTTTAAATACAAGGAATGCTCTCGCAGCCTTCAAAATACAATTCTCATCTACATGTACTTCAAGACTATATACATTTAAATTCTTATTAAATGCTTCATTTACTGCCTTTGACTCATATTCATTAAACTTAACTTCCTTAGCCTGAGTAGATTCCTCCGGCTTGCTAGCTTCCTTTTCTTCCTTCTTTGGTGCAGGAGCTTCTCCTCCACCACCGTTAAGAAATACATTAAGTCTTGCAATAATTGGTTCATTATCTTCTGTTCCTTCATCCTGCGATTCAACGATATTATCAAGATATGTTTCTAACGCATCGAGACACTGGAACAAAACATCTACTAATTCTGCATTAACGTTCATCTTACCGTTACGAATTTCAGAGAGTGCATTCTCCATAATATGTGTTAAATGCTGCATTCTCTTATAACCCATTGTACCAGCCATACCCTTTAAAGAATGCGCCGCACGGAATATTTCATTAATTGTATCCGCATTATCTGGCTCTTCTTCAAGAATCATAAGCTGTTGACTGAGGTTTTGTAAATGTTCTTTTGTCTCGTCAATAAATATTTCCAAGTACTGGCTAACGTCCATTGTTTAGCACCCCCACGTTCTTAGTAATAGCATCGGCGATTTTTTCCAATGGTAATACCTCGTCTACAATATTCGCTTCCGCGATAGCCTTTGGCATACCATATACAACACAGGTCTGTTCATCTTGAGCGATAACATGTACATTTACCGATTCTCCAAGAGTACCAATACCCATTGTTCCATCCGCGCCCATGCCGGTTAAAACCACGCAAGTAATTTCATCAAAATTTGAGCACACAAGCGATTCATACATAATATTCGCACATGGTCTCAAAGCATCTCTTGCCGGTTCATCTGTAACTGCAATTTTATAAGTTCCACCAATTTTCAAAACTCTCATCTGTTTGCCACCTGGAGCTATGTACACCCAACCCTTTTGTAAAACATCACCATCAGCAGCTTCTTTAACTTTTACCTGACTCATTTCATCAAGTCTCATAGCCAAAGAATTGGTGAAGCCTTTAGGCATATGCTGTACTAATACAACTGGTGCATCAAGATTTGCAGGAAGCTTAGGTATTACCGACTGTAAGGACTTTGGTCCTCCAGTTGAACATGCAAGAGCAACCAGCTTACTCTTACCTTCTTTGCTACCTGTAAATTTCTTATGAGGTTTAAATTTTGGTCTTAAAGAAGCCATTACACTAAGTCTGTCAGGCTTAGAATCGCCTGTTTTCTCCGATGTTCTTAAACCAGTGGAACTTCTTGTAGATGAAGTAGTAGTTTTCTTCACGACTTCCACAGATTTTTCAGCAGTCGAACTCGGCATATCAGCTTTAGCTGCAACGCTTAATACTTCTAATAAACGATTTTTAAAATGTTCTTCTTTTGCATCTAAGTAATTTTCTGGCTTTGTAACAAAATCAAAAGCTCCTCTTTCCAATGCAATAATTGTCTCTTTAGCTCCTTCCTTTGCTAAAGTGCTGACCATAACAACATTAATCTTTATTCTGTTTTTCTGTAGCTGTTCAAGTAACTCAAGACCATTCATCTTTGGCATATTAATGTCAAGAACAACTGCATCATATAACATACGATTTTTTATTATAAGGTCTAACGCTTCCAGCCCGTTAGTAGCTAAGTCTTTCACACAAAATCGATTATCTGAGTTGATTATATCAGATATGAGTCTTCTCATAAGTGCAGAGTCATCAACTACCAAAATTTTTTTCTCAGTCATCTACTACATCTCCTATCTATGATGATTTATCGTCATTTACATATCTAAAGACTTCTGTCTCTGTTTTCTTTCTTCTCTAAAGATATATCTTATAATTTCTTCACGAACCTTGCTATTCATACCGACAAATTCTATACGATTCTCGATATTTCCTCTACCATTTCTTGCTGGCGCTGATGAAATAACTCTTCCCACTATACTGTATATCTTAAATTCATCTTCATAACTAATCTTAAGTCTAACAACTATTAAATCTTCCTTGCTATACTTTTCCAGTGATATAAATCTTATTCCACCACCACTAAAATCTAAAGCCACACCATTTTTAAAGCCCTTGATTTCATCAATATCTGGTATAATTCCCTTATTATCAAATAATTCTATCTCTTCCTCGTCCAATGGTCTATGCAATAAGTCCATTGTGCAATTCAATCTATAGTACTGCCTTCTCTGGAATTTCTTTAATTCATATTGGAGTTCTACAACCATTACGTATATATTATTCTCACGCATTCTTTCCACGACAACAACGCGTCCATGATACAACCCTCTGGCTGTATAAAAGCACGCGTCTAATCGTGTCTTAGGTGCCAATGCTACAATATGACCATTCTCTATTGGCATTCCCACCTTAACTCTAGTATCATCTACTACCTCATATATTTGGCTTACATATACTTTTTTCCTTGTACCTGCATCACCCTGTGCAGCTTGCACCCTTGTCAATTCGACCTTATCGCCAACCTTCAACACATTAGATAGCATATTGCCACCTCCAATACATTTTCTTTAAGTAAATTTACTTGTTCTTAAACCCATTTTTAATAATATTCGCAACCGCTCTTGCCAAACTATTTCTTTTAGGTCCTTCTGCTTCTTTATTCTCAAGTAATCCGTCTGCAATTCTCTCTACAGATTTAGCTCCTGCCGAATTTGGATATGCAATTGATATAGGTTTCTGTTGCATAATCGCTTTGGACATATTCATATCCATAGGAATTACTCCTAAAAATGCTAAATTAATCTTAAGGAATTTAGTAACTACAACCTCTAGCTTTGAAAAGAGATTCTTTCCTTCTTCATAATTTAATACCCTATTTGCTACTACCTTTATCTTACAGATTTCTGCATCAAAGCTTTCTCTTGCATTTAAAGCCTTAAGCAAGGCATACGAATCTGTTATCGATGTTGGCTCTGGAGTTGTCACCAATACAACCTCTCCACTTGCTGCTACAAATTCCAAAACACTATCAGATATACCAGCTCCTGTATCTATAATTATTATATCAGCTAACATCTCTAGTTCCTTTAGCTTATATACCAGATACTGAACCTGTTCTCTATTCATATTACCTAAACCATTTATACCAGAACCACCAGAAATAAATCCTATTCCCTCTGGTCCTTCCACTATAATATCCTTAAAGCCTTTTCCTCTAAATATCATATCTGCCAAGTTATATTTTGGTATTGCTCCAAACATTACCTCTATATTAGCCAGACCAAAATCGGCATCAAATATTATTACTGATTTACCCTTTTTTCTAAACTGTAAAGCAAGATTAATTGCTAAGCTTGATTTACCTACTCCACCTTTACCACTTGTGACTGTTATTACACGTGCAAGTCTTTTCGCTGGTTCTTTTACTGTCTCTTCCTGAGACTTAACCATACTTCTTAATTTTTCTGCCTGATCCATATCGTACCCCCTATTCTGCACTTCCGAGAAGATTTCTAGCAATCTTCTGTGCATCAATTATACTGATATCATCAGGAACAGCTTGACCACTTGTCACATAGGAAAGCTGAAGCCCTGTATGTAACTTCATATTAAGTATATTTCCAAGACAAGTTGTCTCATCAAGCTTTGTGAAAATCAAGCTATAGTTTTTCAAATGACTAAACACTTGATTTATATTTATAAGGTCCTTATACTTTGTAGCTGCACTAAGTACTAAGAACACTTCCTTTTCAACACTTTCATCAATCACACAATCATTGACAAAGTGCATAAGTTCATTGCACTGCTCGTTATTCTTATGAGATCTACCTGCAGTATCTACAAATATCATATCATAACCAGTAAAACTCTTTATAGCCGCATTAAACTCTTCAATAGTATAAACTACCTGCAAAGGCACATCCAAAATATTGGCATAAGTTCTTAACTGTTCAACAGCTGCTATTCTATATGTATCGCACGTAATAAGAGCGACCTTTAACTTTTTCTCAAGCTTAAAATAAGATGCAAGCTTTGCGATGGTAGTTGTCTTTCCTACACCTGTAGGTCCCATGAAGAACTCAAGCTTAGTCTTCTTCTCCACAGGTTCTATAACCTTAGGCTGACCTAATTTTAATATAATCTTCTGGTAAATACCTGCAAGAATACTATCTATATTAGATTCCTTCTTAAGTCCAGACTCTATCTCTCCTATAATCTGGTTAGCATATTTCTCGTCTACTTCATTATCCAATAATTGACGGTATACTAACTGCATGAACTTAAAATTCACACCTTTATCCTTGCTTTTCTCTTCAGCCTCAGTCTCCCTCTTCTCAACTGGAACATTAGAAACAATCTTGCTCTGAAGCATATTCTGAAGATTATCAAGCTTTTGCTCAATAGCATTATTCTGCTGCTTATCAAGCTCCATTACAGGCTTAGTTGAATCATCAACTATTGCATTGATTTTCTTAACTGGAATCTTGTCTGTAGTGTGAGCTCGCTCCTCTAGGGCAGCTGTCACTTCTACTATATCCTTCTTAAATAATCTTGCAATTCCTCTATGTTTAATTGTCTTTATATTCATGATAACCGCAGCTTCTCCAAGCTCATGCTTAGCCATTAATATGCCTTCTGTCTCTGTTGCTGCCTGAAATTTCTTGATTATCATTATGCGCTCACCATCCCAACTGACTGTAATTCAATATTAGGCTCTATCTCATTGTATGAAATAACAATTAAATCCCTAAAATAATCCTGTGTCATCTTCTTAAAATACATTCTGACAATAGGTGATGTAATAATCATAGGGATCTTACCCATATCTTCCATCTTCTTTATCTCCTGTTCAAGAGCAGATATAATAAGTCTCTGTCTTTCAGGATCAAGAGCTATATATGAGCCCTGTTCTGTCTGCTTCACGCTAGACATAATCTCCTGCTCGTTCTTAGGGTCCAATGTAACAACCGTAGTTGTCTCATTTGGTGTAAAGAACTTAGCACTTATAGCCCTTCTTAAACTCTGTCTTACATACTCTGTCAACACATCTGTATCTCTTGTCACAGCAGCATGATCTGCCAAAGTTTCAAATATTGTAAGCAAATCTCTTATAGAAATGCCTTCTCGTAAAAGATTCTGCAATACCTTTTGTACCTCTCCAATACCAAGAAGCTTTGGAATAAGCTCGTCCACAAGTACTGGATTTGATTCTTTAACATTGTTAATAAGATTCTGTACATCCTGTCTTGTAAGAAGCTCATCAATATGACTTCTAACAATCTCAGTAAGATGTGTTGCAATAATAGAAGGTGGATCTACTACTGTATAGCCAAGAGATTCTGCTCTCTCTCTCTGACTCTCTGTAATCCAAAGTGCTGGTAAATGATATGAAGGTTCAAAGGTAGGAATACCTGTAATCTCTTCCTCTGCCATACCTGGATTCATAGCCATATAGTGGTCAAATAATATCTCACCTTCACTTATCTGAACACCCTTTATCTTAATAATATACTGATTTGGATTAAGCTGTATATTATCTCGTAAACGAATAATTGGAACAACTACACCAAGCTCCAATGCTATCTGACGTCTAATCATAACTACTCTGTCAAGTAAGTCACCGCCCTGATTAACGTCTGCTAATGGTATTATACCATATCCAAACTCTAACTCAATAGGGTCAACCTGAAGAAGTGAAACAACATTCTCTGGACGTCTGATTTCTTCTGCTTCCGCTTCTACTCCACCAGTTTCTTCCTCTATCTTTTCTATACCAGCCTTCTGTTGCATCTTATTTCCTATAACGATACATCCCGCACCCATAGGAACAAAGATAAGTAATGGAAGCTCTGTTGTTACACCAAGGAAAATCATAGCTGCACCTACAGCCCACATAACCTTAGGAATTTCAAAAAGCTGTGATACTACCATATCACCCATATCCATATCCTTAGATACCTTAGTAACAAGGATACCTGTTGCCAACGAAATAAGAAGTGAAGGAATAGAACTTACAAGTCCATCACCAATTGTAAGGATTGTATATCTATTTAAAGCTTCACCTATTTCCATCCCTTGCATCAGCACACCCATTACAAGACCACCAACAAAGTTGATGATTGTAATCATAAGACCTGCTGTAGCATCTCCCTTTACGTACTTTACAGCACCGTCCATGGAACCATAGAATGCTGATTCAGCCTGAAGCTTCTCTCTTCTTTCCTTTGCCTGTTGATCTGTTATAGCACCTGTATTAAGATCAGCATCAATTGCCATCTGCTTACCAGGCATAGCATCAAGAGTGAATCTTGCTGTTACTTCTGCTACTCTTTCAGAACCTTTATTGATAACCATAAACTGAACTATCAATAAGATAATAAATACTATAATACCAATTACTAAACTGCCTCCACCTACGAATTCACCGAAGGTCTCAACTACTTCACCTGGATCTCCAGTTGAAAGAATAAGCTTTGTGGATGAAACGTTCAAAGATATTCTAAACAATGTAGTTAAAAGGAGCAATGTAGGAAACGATGACATGTCCATCGCTTCTTTTGAGAATACTGCATTAAACAGTACTACAAGAGCTACTGCCATATTAAATGCAAGACAAATATCAAGGATTATACTTGGTAATGGAATAATGAGGAATACTATAGCTGCCAATATATACAGTCCTAAACCTATATCAGTTTTCTTCACTACTCTCACTCCTATCCTTTAATATTCTTATGCTCTAGGCACAGCTTTATTTTTAGAATTATATACATATGCTAATACTTCTGCTACCGCCTGATATAACTCCTGAGGAATCTCCTCATCTATGTCAACGCTATGGTATAGCGCTCTTGCCAATGGTTTATTTTCCACAATTTCAATATTGTGCTCTCTTGCTACTTCTTTAATCTTTTGTGCAAGATAATCTTCACCCTTCGCTACAACTACTGGCGCTTTAGCAATGCTTAAATCATACTTTATAGCCACTGCAAAATGCGTAGGGTTTGTAATTACAACGTCTGCCTCTGGCAGCTTTTGCATCATTCTTCGCTGAGAGACTTCTCTCATCTTTCTTCTGATCTGTGATTTTACAGTAGGATCTCCTTCGGACTGTTTATATTCGTCCTTAACTTCCTGCTTTGTCATCATCATATCATTCTTAAACTTACGTATCTGAAATATATAATCAGCTACGCCTATAAACAGATAAATTATACTAATCTTTAGTGCTATAGAAAAAACCGTATCACCCACAAAAGCAATACCCTGCTGTAAGCTTACATCATATAAGTTGTACAGCGCATAAATCTTATCAACCAGCTCTGTATATATTATATATATACATATTCCAACTATAGCAACGGATTTAAGCAAATTGATAAGTGACTGGGTTGAAAACATTCTTTTAAAGCCATTAATCGGATTTAGATTACTAAACTTAGGCTTCAATGCTTCTCCTGAGATTTTCCATTTTACCTGTACTAAATCTCCAAAGAAATAAACAATAAACGAAATAATAAGAAATGGTGCTATAAGCAAACCTATATCTATAAACATCTCACCTACAACAGCTAATCCTACTCCCAAATTAGCATCATCAGAATATTTGGCATATTTCGGAATAAGGTTATAAAACTTTGTAAAGCTCTCTATAAAACCTTTTCCTACAGTACCCACATATAACTTTAAAAATGCAAAAATAATAACAAGATACGCTGAATTAACTATCTCCTTACTCTTTGCGACCTGGCCTTTTTTTCTGGCATCATCTAACTTTTTCTGTGACGCCGGTTCAGTCTTTTCGCCACCTGGTCCATCCTTTGCAAATAACTGCAGGTTCAGTTTTAAAGGCATATATTCAGTATCCACCTTATTGCATTCCTTTCATTACCAAAATAACCATTTCCTGCATAACTCTAAATATAAAGCTTGCAACTGTAGGAAGGAGCGGTACTATCAAAAATAGTATAATTAAGCCTCCTATTACCTTTATTTGAATACCAATGGAAAACATATGTATCTGTGGTGCAATTTTTGTCATAATACCTAACGCACAGTTAAGTATCAAAATCGCGACAAATATCGGTAATACAATTCTAAAACCTATTACAAAATAGTTTGTTAAAAAGCCTATCATCGTATCATACATACTTGCATTTATCTTCATATTACCAATGCTTATCAAAGAAAATGAATCCTTTATAGCACTAAGTAAAAATACATGCATATCAGATACTAACATCAATAGCATTATTAAATTATTGTATAAAGAGCCTGTAATAGTCGACATCTGCATAGTAGTAGGATCAAACATGCTGGCCATTGCCAAACCCATGTCCATATCTATCATTCTACCTGCAAACAATATAATATTGCTACATATATAAGCCGAGAAGCCTATAAGTAGACCGGCTGCAGCCTCTTTTACAACTATGGCAGAATATTCCAGAAGTGATGTGTACTCTACTGTCATCTCTGGTAAAATACTGTACATAATAAGTGTTAAAAAAACAGAGAGCCCCAATTTGGTCTGTGTTGGTGTGTTCGTCATTCCAAAAAAGGGGGCTAAAAAAACAAATGATGTAATTCTTACCAATATTAATATAAAATATTCTATATCCTGCTGTGAAATAACAACGTCAATATTCATTACAAATAATCTCCAAAACTGTTCCAAAGTTCAGTCATAAAATCTACTATTGTATTTAGGATAAATGGTCCAAATATTAAAATACAGATAAATATGGCTAATATCTTCGGTACAAATGTGAGCGTTTGCTCCTGAATAGATGTAACCGCCTGAAATATACTTATAACAAGACCCACTATAAGCGAAACAATAAGAAGTGGTGCCGAAGTAATAATGATTGTCCATATAGTTTCTATGGCAACATCTAAAACAGCTTCAACTGTCATAAACTACCTCCTACCGTCACTTAAACGTCTGTACAAGATTTATAATTATCAGGTTCCAACCGTCCGCTAAGACAAACAATAATATCTTAAACGGCATAGATATTGTTGTTGGCGGAAGCATCATCATACCCATAGACATAAGCGTTGATGACACGACCATATCTATAACTAAGAACGGCACAAAAATCAGAAAACCAATCCAAAATGCTGTTCTGAGTTCGCTTATTATAAATGCTGGAATTAAAACAGATGTGGGTACATCCTCTTTGACATCCTTAACCTCTGTAACTCCACCAATTTCACACATAGAATTTAAATCCTTTTCATCTACCTGCCTAAACATAAATTCTCTAAGTGGATCCATAGCCTTATCAAAGAATTCTTCTTGATTAATCTCTTCATTGCTAAATGGAACATACGCCTCTTCGTATATTTCACTAAAGGTTGGTCCCATTATAAATATTGTTAAAAACAATGAAATACCAATCAATACCTGATTTGGCGGTGCTGACTGTGTGTTCAGCGCACTTCTGGTAAAGTGCATAACTACAAGTATTCTTGTAAAAGATGTTAACATAACAAGTATTGACGGGCATAACGAAATAACCGTCAATACAATAACTATCTGTAGGGCACTGCTTACACTTTCAGAATCTGTTCCTATAGTTATTCCTAGAACCTCTGAATCAGAAGGATCAGCATCTATAATTGTGTTTGTATCCTCTCCTGCTGTATCGTCGCCCTCCTGAACCTCTGTAGCATATACTGTTGTGCTTCCAGAGCTTGTTAAGCAAAACACAAAAAGGATAAGACACAGTATTCTTAATAATTTCTTCTTCATAAGCCTGCCATACCTTACTCTTTATCTTGTTTCTTTCTGAATTTTTCTAATACATTTGCAAATGTCATAGCTGACTTTCCCCCGTCTTCATCCAGATTCTCCAGGGGCAACTTAAGCCCCTGCGAATCTATCTTACTAATGAAGGACACAGTATCTTTGCCTGATGCCAGCGCAAAGTACTCTTCACCTATTTTCACAATATGCAAATACTTTGTGTTTGAAAGCCTCTGTGTTTCAATAACAGTGATATTATCCCCTGCCATACCAGTTTTCTGGAGCTTAGCAATATATACCGTAGTAATTCGTGTAAGCACAAGTACAAACACAAATATCAAAATTGAAACAATAAGCTTAATAAATGCATCCATACGATATTATCCTAATACCTTCTTAACAGCTTCGAGAACTCTATCTGCCTGGAATGGCTTAACGATAAAGTCTTTTGCTCCTGACTGAATAGACTCAATAACCATCGCCTGCTGACCCATAGCTGAACACATAATAACAGTTGCTCCTGGATCGTTTTCCTTAATCTTCTTAAGCGCCTGAATACCATCCATTTCTGGCATTGTAATATCCATCATAACTAAGTCAGGCTTTGTCTCGGCATACTTATCAACAGCAACCTTGCCATTCTCCGCTTCACCTGCAATGTTGTAACCATTCTTTGTCAAAATGTCTTTAATCATCATTCGCATGAATGCCGCATCATCACAAATTAAAATGTTCTTTGCCATAACTTTTATCTCTCCTATCAAAAAATTATTTAATAATTTCTGTAACTCTTACACCAAAGTTTTCTTCGATAACTACAACTTCACCTCTTGCAACATACTTGCCATTAACAAGTACATCAATTGGCTCACCTGCAATTTTATCAAGTTCAATGATTGTTCCTGGTGCAAATTCAAGTATGTCTTGAATTGATTTTGTTGTTCTACCAAGCTCTACAGTAACTTCAAGAGGCACATCCATAATAAGATTGATATTCTCTCTCTGATTCTCTGCTACCAAATCTGGCGAGAATGCCTGGAACTGTGCAGTCTGTACATTTACTTCCTGCATAGGTGTCTGCATGAATCCACCCATCATTTGATTGCCTGGCATTGGCATACCCATACCCATAGGCATACCACCCATCATACCTGGTTGCATCGGCATTCCCATACCCATCTGCTGCATTGGGTATCCACCCATCATCGACATATCCATCTGCTGTGGCATTGGCTGCTGTTCCATTGCCGCAGGTGCTGGTGTCGGTGCTGGTGCTGGTGCCGGTGCTGGCGCTGGTGCTGGTGCTGGCGCCGGTGGTTCAGGAGCAGGCTCTGAATCTGTTCCCGATGTAAATTTACCACAAAGTTCTCTACAGAACTCAACCGGATATAATTGCATAATCTCACTATCAACTAATTCGCCGATAGTCATCTTAAATGATATTTTAACAAACCCTCCCTTAAGAAAGTCTGTAATATCCGCTTCATCCACTGCATCATTTAAATCAATTAAACTAGCTGTTGGTGGGCTGATATCTATCTTCATATTAAGCATAGAAGATAGGGATGTGGCAGATGAACCCATCATCTGGTTCATAGCCTCACTAATAGCACTTAAATGTAAATCTCCTATCTCACCGTCTGTATTTAAACCATCGCCACCCATCATAAGGTCTGCGATAATCTTAACGTCGCGGTCTTTGAGAATAAGAACGTTATTTCCACTAAGGCCTTCTCTATATGATATTTGTAAAAATACACACGGTCTGTCATACTGTGAAACCAATTCATCCCAGTGTGAGTAATCAACCATTGGTGTAGTAATATCCACCTTCTGATTAACAAGGGAAGATAATGTAGTTGCCGCCGTTCCCATGCTTATGTTGGCAATTTCACCCATGATATCTTTTTCCATATCACTAAGCGCTTCTGCTTCATATGCACTTTCAGCTGCTGTAGTATCCATTCCGCTTAATAAGGCGTTTATTTCTTCCTGTGACAGCATTCCGTCCATTTTATTGCTCCTCCCTAATTATTGATGTAACTCTTACCGCGTATTTATCATCTGATGAACCCGGTAAGGCGGTAAATTTCTTTATATTTCCAACATAAACCTGTAATTCCTGTCCTACAAGTGAATCTAATCGAATTATATCACCTTTTTGTAAATTAACAAAATCATTTACAGAAATTTGACTCTTTCCAAGAGTGGCTTTAATTGGTATTTCAGCTTTTGAAATAAGTGTTTCAATAATATCTTCGTATGTATTCTCATCTTTTTCTTTCATAGTTGAGAACCAATACTTAGTATTAAGCTTATCCATAACATCTTCCAATGTATCAAATGGAAGACATATATTCATAAGTCCCTCTACATCACCAATTTTTATAGATAATGTAACAATTGACATCATCTCCTGTGGTGAAATAATCTGCGCAAACTGTGGGTTTGTCTCAATTCTTTCAAGTCGGGGCTTAATCGCAACTACATTTTGCCAAGGCTCTCTCAGCAAATCTATACATATCGACAGAAATCTTTCTATAATAATAATCTCTATCTCAGAAAACTCTCTTTTCTTTTCCAATGAAACGCCTGAACCACCAAGCATTCTATCTATTATGGCATATCCAAGATTAGTACCAAGTTCCATTATTATCTTACCGTTCATAGGATTGGCATCTATAATACCAAGCAATACTGGGTTAGATAAAGCGTTTGAAAACTCTGAATAAATAAGTGCTTCCGAGCTTACAACATCTACAGAAACTGTTTTTCTTAAATATGCTGGAAGATTCGTATAAAGCAATCTTCCATAATGTTCAAAGATAATCTCCAAGGTACGAAGATGTTCCTTTGAGAATTTTGAAGGACGCTTGAAATCATATATCTTTACTTGTTTTTCATCTTTATTTTTATATTCTTCAGCATCCAGTTCACCAGTACTCAAAGCCTTCAACAGATTATCTATTTCACTTTGAGATAATACCTCACTCACATCTTCACCTCCTCGTCAATTCTTCTATGTCAATATAATATTATCTAGGAACTATAACAAAGCTACTAAATCCTACACTATAGATAAATTCAGTTTCATTAAACAAATCTCTAAGGGCATCTCTAATTTCCTTAGTAGCCTGATCCTTAATCTCAGCATCTGATAACTGCTCTGCAGTATATCCACCTAAAACTCTATTAACTTCAATCATCATAAGATTTTCATTCTCGCTAAGCTTACCTTCATATTTCTTATAAGCTTCATCTTCTGTATTAAGTGTAAGTGTTACTTGAATCTGCGCGAAATTCTGATCACCATTATCTGATGTTTTAAGTAAGATTGGCATCTTCTCTGAAAATGTATATGTAGCAGTTTTATCAATGCTTATGGTCTCATTTTTCTGATCCTTAAGCTCCTTTTCTAAATCGATAGCCTTTGCTACCTTACCAACCAATTCTGTAGTTGAATTCATAGCTGGCACTACAGCAAATACCAATATGGCAGTTAAAGCTACATTTGTTATCATAAGTACTAATAATATTAAATTAATTAGCCCTTTTTTCATATGTCACACCAAGCCTTTCTAATTATTTGTCAATATACTATATATTCGTATTTCTACTCTTCTATTAAGTGCTCGTCCTTCTGCAGTGTCATTAGAAGCTATAGGTTCCTGTTCACCTCTTCCAGAACACTCAAGACTTTCTTCGCTCATATTCTTACTATTTACAAGGAACTTGTAAACTGAATAAGCTCTAGCCTGAGATAATTCCATATTATCAGCATACTTATTACTTGCACTAACTGGAACCGAATCGGTATAACCTCTAATCTCTATGAGATTATCATTATACCCCTTCAAAACATCTCCTAATTTATCAACAAATACAGCCGCATCTTTCTTTATCTCAGCTCTACCTGAATTAAACAACACTGAACCATTAAGAGTCAATGTTACATACTGGGATGTAATCTCCATATCAATGAAACCTTCGTATTCACCAGACAACAAACCTTCTGCGTCTAAGTCTTCCTCGACCTTTTCATCTAATTCTTCTGTTGCCTCTGACTGCATTTCATCAAATTTATCTTTTACTTCTTCATCTGAAATATCTTCATCACCATCAGCCTCATCCTTGTTTGTACCCATAGATGTATAGTAACTATCTAGCTGATTAAGCTGGCTTACACCACTTGATATCAAACCGCCCTCAGTTATAGCTGGTGCTCCACTATCAAAAATACTGAAGCTAGCATTAAGTGAAGCTGCGATTTCTTCAAACTTCGCTACGTCTACAGATGACATAGAGAATAACAATATGAAGAATGTAAGCAACAAGTTCATCAAATCACTAAAGGTTGCCATCCAGGCTGGTGCGCCAGGCGCTGGTGGTGCTTCTTTCTTCTTTTTAGACATGCTTACTCACCACCTTCAGCATTCTCTGCGAATGCATCTCTTTGAGCTGGTGCCAAGAATGATTTAAGTTTTTCTTCTATAACTCTTGGGTTTTCACCTGCCTGTATAGATAAAAGACCTTCAATCATAACTTCTTTCATTCTAACCTCTGCTGCATTATTTGCAGAAAGTTTCTTTGCTATCGGAGTAGCAATCCAGTTGGCAATAAGCGATCCATAAAGAGTTGTTAGAAGAGCAACCGCCATAGCTGGTCCAATAGAGCTTGGATCATTAAGATCTACAAGCATCTTAACAAGTCCAATAAGCGTTCCAATCATACCCCATGCAGGAGCATTAGAAGCCCAATCCTCCCAGAAACCAATTGTGCCCTTATGTCTATCCTCTATACATGATAATTCTGTCTCCAGAATCGCTCTAACTAAATCAGGATCAGTACCATCTACTATAAGAAGAATACCCTTCTTCATAAACTGATCTTCAAGTTCTCCTGCAGCCTCTTCAAGCTGAAGAAGTCCTTCTTTTCTAGCAATATTAGATAAATCTATAATCTTCTTTATCGTTTCGCTTTCGTCTATGCTTTGTAATTTTATAGCAAGCGTAATACTCTTGAAACCATTAACAAAACTTCCTACGCTATTCATAGCAAGAAGTCCTACCAAACTTCCTCCACATGTAATTATAATAGATGGCAAATCATAAAAGCTCATCAACGAACCCATATTAATAGCCTTACCATCAAAAATAATACCAAAAACTACTACAATAGCACCTACAACCAAGCCAATTATTGAAGCTATATCCATCTATTTTTTCACCGCCAATCTGCACATTATATTTCAAATACTTTCAATCTATAATATAATACCACATTTTTAGTTAATTACCAACAATATTTAACAAATTTTTTAATATTTTTTGTAAAATTAAGTTAAAAAGTAAATCTTAATTATTTTTAAACTGCAATTAAATTTAGGGATAGCCTAAAAATCAACGTTTTTCAAACTATCCCTACACATATTTATTATCTCTTAAGGTTTAAAAGTTCCTCAATCATAGTATCTGAAGTTGTTATTACTCTTGAATTTGCCTGGTAACCTCTCTGTGTTACGATCATATTTGTAAATTCATTTGCAAGGTCTACATTTGACATTTCAAGAACACCACTTGACATATCATCACCGAAAGCAGTTACATCATTTACATTAGCTAATCCAGAGTTAAGTGTTGAAGCAAAAAGATTGTCACCAATCTTCTCAAGACCTGCTGCATTAGCGAAGCTTGCTACTGCAATCTGCCCTATACAAAGTGTATCACCATTATCATAAGATGAAATAATCTTTCCGTCTGTCTGAATAGCTACACTAATCATTTTACCTACTGCTTTACCAGCACCCTGATTTTCAATTGTACCATCACCCTTATTGGCAACTATTGAATAATCACTTCCGTAATTTGTTATATCACCAAGATTTACATTTATCTCCTGTGGGAATGTATCTGCCACATCTGTCGAAGCTGTTCCATCAGCATTAGCTTTAAATATTGATAATTTAAAATCCTTTTCACTGATAACTGTTCCCTTTGTAGGATCAAAATCCACATGAATGCTATCCTCTGTACCATTGAATTTAGCAGCCATAGTTTTGATTTCTTCTGTTCCGTTAAATATCTTGTTAATAGATAATGTATATCCTGTTGTACTATCAAAATCCTGCTCAATCTTAAACTGAACATTATATGTATTACCTAATGAATCATACACATACATATCTGCTGTCTTATAACCTAAACCATCTGATGTAAAGTCTTCATCTGATGAATTAATATTACCTGTAATTTTTGCTGATGTTGTCTGGTTTGGTGATGTAAGCTTATAATCCTCACCATATAAAGATAATGGTCTAAGCTCATCTGTCATAAGTACAAAATCACCTGTCAAGTTATCTCTCTCAGCTGTATATCCCATAACATATCCACCAGAACCTGTTACAAGATTACCAAATCCATCTGTTGTAAAGTTTCCAGCTTTTGTGTAATAATCAGCTCCACCTTTTTGAACTATAAAAAATTCCTGTCCGTTAATCTTAAGGTCTGTATCATTACCTGTAGACTGTGAACCACCTTCATTTGTAATATTAATAGAAATCTGGGCAACGTTAGATCCTAAACCGATCTGCTTAGCATTCTGTCCACCAGTTGATGTAGCTGCATTTGGACCAGACGCTGACTGTGTTGTCTGATAGAATAATTCTGAAAATGTTGCTCTCTGAGCCTTAAATCCTACTGTGTTAACGTTAGCGATATTATTACCAATAACGTCCATACCTGTCTGGTGAACCTTAAGTCCTGAAACACCAGAATACAATGATCTCATCATAATTAATGACCTCCTTATAGGAGCCGTATCTTCCATCTCATCTGTCAGTCAGAGATGAAGCTTTCCTGCAATAGGTCCAAGCTTATACTATTACGGCACCGTCAATATTTGTAAATATATTTTCTTCACTTGCTTTACTGTCAATAGCTGTAACAACTGTACTATTCTTAATATTAACAATGAACGCCAAATCATCCATAATCATAAGCGACTCACCAATTCCTTTTTCCGAAGCTTTTCTAGCTCCATCATTAAGTCGCTGAAGCTGTTCAGTTGTAAGATTAATATGTCTTTCGTTAAGCCTTGCATCAGCATGTTTTGAGAATTTCAATTCCGAAGTTGACTTCTTTAAATTAAGCACTTCTTCAAATGACATTCCACCACTTGTTTTATTTATCGGCACATTTGTATTTTTTCTTAAGTACTGGCCGGTAATTTGTTCAATTGAAGAGAAATTATTTTTTATATCCATATCTTATCCCTTCCGGCACTATTTTCAATGCCTTTATGCATCCTTGCCTTTACCAACTATTCTGTAGCCTCTGTCTTATTGTCTGTTTC
The DNA here is from genome assembly GCA_045125245.1 of Lachnospiraceae bacterium. GTDB lineage: Bacteria > Bacillota > Clostridia > Lachnospirales > Lachnospiraceae > SVEL01. The sequence continues at coordinate 33,476 of JBGVNF010000063.1, read as the reverse complement.
ACCAGCTGCATCATTTGTTGTTCCATTTGAATTGCCACCGCCTACGAGACTTCCAAGATAGTAATCATCTATAACGCTGTCTAAATCTTCAAACTTATATAACTGATCCTTAACTGATAACATTGCCTTTCCATCAACCATCTGTACAAAATCTACATATCCGGCAACTGTTGATGTCTGTGATAAACCTTCTGACTTACCTACTTCTATAACAACATTCTTACCAACTAATGATAATGCCTGTGTGTTACCCATTGAAGATGAAAGATTCTGAATTCCTTCAAGAGATGAGAACTGAGCAAGTTGTGCTACGAATTCTGAATTATCCTGAGGAGCTAATGGATCCTGGTGCTGAAGCTGTGTAACTAACAATGTAAGAAACGCATCTTTTCCAAGTTCGCTTGTTCCTTTTGTGTCTTCCTTCTGATAAGTCTCAGTATAATCTGTATTAATTTGTCCGTTTTCAACTTTAATAGCCATAATCTTTTCCTTTCCTTATGCAGAATAACTAACTGTATTTCCCATAATGTCCATTATTTCAGGTTGTGGTTCATTTTCACCAATCTTAGTTTCATTGAAAATATTTAGTGCTCTCTTACCACGATTTTTGCTTCCTGACTGACCATCCTGCTGTTTTTCACCCTGCATATTCTGTTCAAATGCATGACTTGCAATTGTAACTTCAATATTCTCGATTTTTAAGCCTTGGTTATTAAGATTTTCTTTTAACAATGTAAGCTGAGTTTCCAATGCATTTTTAGCAGCCTCTGTCTCTGCTGCAATCTGAGCTGTAATATTACCATCCTTTGATACAAGCTGTACAGTTACTCTTCCTAAATGTGCTGGATAAAGCTGCAATTCCATAGTTGTCATTCCCTGCTTTGTCTGCATAGAAATCTGTTCAACCACTTGTCTTACAATCGTAATAGCTTGTCTCTCACCAACTCTTGCAGATAAATCCTCTGTAAGTCTTGCCGCAAAATCTTCTGGTCTTACAGCGTTCACATTCACTGTATCACTAGTATCTTTCATCTCAAGCTTACTGTCATTCTGCTTAAATTCCTGCTTTGTGTCGCTATTTGTAGAGGTTTCATTCTGTACCACTTCCTGTGATTCCTTTTCCACTGATATAGTCACCTGTTCTTCTTCCTGAACCTGTGGATCTTCCACTTCAACTTCCTGCCTAATATCTTCTACAACTGGCATTTCAGTATCCTCTACTTTTTCCTGAGGCTTAATTTCCACTTCCTCTTTCATCTGGAAGTTTTCATCTACTGTTACTTTTTCCCCTTCAAGAACCTGAGCCTTTATCTCTTCCACCTGATTTAACAATTCCTTCAAATCATCCTTGAAACTTGGATTTATCAAAATATCCTGTGGACTTTCAATTCCTTCAAGCTTTTTAACCACTTCAGATAATGCATTAGTTTCAAGAAGATTCATATCCGTCAATCCTAAATCAGACATTATACCTTCAAGCTCTTCACTTGTTACGTTGAATTTTTCTTGAATAAACTGTTTTATCTCGCTAACCACTTCTTCCAGTGCTGCCGCAAGCTGTTCATCAGTTGGTTCTTCCTTTTGCTTAACAGCTTCTCGCTTCTTAGCTGGTTCAAACTTTTTTACTTCTTTAGTTTCTTCCGGCTTATTAACTTCAGCTTTTTCTCTTTCAGTCTTTGGCTCTTTAGTATTTTCACTTATACCTTTTAATGTTTCGCAAAAATCTTCAGTAGATTTAACGTTTGCTCTAGAAGACACTTGATTAAACCCAAGTCCATCAAGGGAATTCACACTAATGTTCGACATCAAAACACCTCCTTTTTAATATTTTTTCACATATTCTTTATCGGCCAATCCATCTTATATATTTAGCCCAAAATGAAAAAATTTTCAAAAAAGAGGTGTAAATTTCTCATATTCTATTGCGGAGATAACATTACTGTGATTTTCGCACAGAAAACTGCATCTGTATCACTTAATGCATCTAATATCTTAGCTCTTGCTTCCACTTCAATATTCTGTAATATAGCCACTACCGTCTCTAAATTACCAGTCATCTCGTATAAAGCAGCTGCTGCTTTCTTTGGTTTCATAGTAGCATAAGCATCTGCTAAATCCTTGTAGCGCTCATCATATAAATATTTCTCAAGCACCTGCTTATATAAAACCTCAGCATACTCAGGACTTATCTGTTCATAATACTGCTTATAATATTCATAATCTATAGCATTATCGCCAAATACCACTTCATTGTAATATTGTTCTTTTTGCTTTTCAAAGGCAAGCTGACTTTCCTCAAAAGCCTTAAGTCTATCAATTTCCGCCTGAAGATCTGCTATCTTTTCTGCATCTGCTGACGCTGAATCCTTGAGATTCTTTATTTCTCTTTCAAGGTCTTTAATATAATTAATCGCCTCTGCCAAACTATTGTACGGATATTCATCATCCTCTTCTACATTCTTATCAGGTAAAATCTTATTGATAACTGGAACATTCTTAAATATTGGATACATAACAGAACTTCCAAATCCACCTACATCAAGCTTAATGCACAATGCAAACATACCTAACCACAACGCTATAATAACCAATGCAATTAGTAATGTCACAAATTTATTACCTTTTTTCTCTTCAATATCTATAAATTCATCATTTTTTGCCATCTATGCCACCGCCTTATGAATTATTGTAGGTGAAACTAACTAATTCATCTACTTCTTTCTTTTCACTTTCATTCAATTCTTTTACAAATTCTTCAAAAGCTTTCTCTCGCAATACTTCCTGTGTTTTGCGCTCTACCATGACCTTGTTCAGTCTGCCTCTTGCAATATCAACATTTTTTTCTGCCATCTTCACATGTTGAATTTGTATTTTTTCCTCATTTTTCTTATACTCCAATGCTTCATTACACCTTTTTAGTTCTAGGATATTTATTTTTTTATCTCCTTGACCGCGTATAAGATTTTGATAATATTCTATCTCACTTCTTATTCTTTCAAGTCGCTCTTCCTCTGTTCGAAGCTTTTGAACTTCTATGGCAAACGCTGTTTTTTCTTGGGTTTCCAATTTATTCTTTATATCTAAAATATTTTGCATTTTATATATAAACTTTGCCATTATCCATTACCTCATAAAATTATTATTCAAATATCCCATTAAGCATCTCAAGCTCTTCATCAAAAGAAAACTTCTCATCAACCCCTTGTCGAAGAAATTGATTAACCATATCTATTTTCTCTATGGCATAATCAATATTTTTATTTGAACCACTCTTGTATGCTCCAATATTAATTAAATCTTCAGCTTCGTGATATGTAGCTAAAACATTTTTTAACTTTCCTGCTACTGTTTTATGTTCTTTTGTAGCTATCTGGCTCATTACTCTGGATATACTCTGAAGTACATCAATTGCCGGATAATGATTTTTATGTCCCAGTTTTCTTGACAACATAATATGTCCGTCCAAAATACCTCTCGCCGTATCAGTGATAGGTTCATTGAAATCATCACCATCTACTAATACAGTATAAAGTCCTGTAATAGAACCTACCGATGCCATACCTGCTCTCTCAAGTAGTTTAGGCATCTCACTATATACACTAGGAGGATATCCTCTTGTTACAGGCGGTTCACCTGATGCAAGTCCTATCTCTCTTTGAGCCATAGAGAAACGAGTTAGTGAATCCATCATAAGCAATACATCTTTGCCCTGGTCTCTAAAGTATTCAGCAATAGCTGTAGCCGTCTTTGCAGCCTTATTTCTAATAAGCGCTGGCTTATCTGATGTAGCCACCACAACTACACTTCGTTTCATACCTTCCTCGCCAAGATCTCGCTCAATAAACTCTCTAACTTCTCTTCCTCGCTCACCAATCAATGCGATAACATTTATATCTGCCTTTGTATTTCTGGCAAACATACCCATAAGTGTACTTTTTCCAACACCACTACCTGCAAATATACCAATTCGCTGTCCTTTACCAACAGTTATTAAACCATCTACCGCTTTAACACCCAATGGTAAAACATCCTTTATTATTTCTCTTTTCATAGGATCCGGTGGCGTACATTCAACAGGATATTTTGTTGCATTTGTAAGCTCCTCTCCTGTAATCGGTCTTCCTAAACCATCCAATGTTTTTCCTAAAACATCATCACTGACAGCAACCTTCAATACACTTCCCGTATTCTCAACAATACTACCAGGTCCTACACCATCCACACTCTCAAAAGGCATGAGTAGAATTCTGTTATCTCTAAAACCCACTACCTCTGCCATAACTTCCATCTGCGGATTATCCTTTGGCACTATTCTACACAAATCGTTTAGATTTGCATCAGGGCCTATGGATTCAATAGTAAGACCAACAACCTTTGTAACCTTACCCATCTTTTTGGCATAGCATTTTTCATATATAGCATTGTATTTTCCAAGGTTTAAACTTGCCATTTTTTATTCTCCAGTAGCCGATAATATCCTAATATTATTAATCAAATTCTCTAACTGAATATCTAAGCTACAATCATACACACCTGTATCTGTATCTATAAGACATTCATTTCTCTTCATAGAAGGATCTGAAACGATTTCTATATGAATATCATCTCTTGTAGCTCCCTCTATACTTCTCTTATTCTCTCTAAGGAAAATAGCATCTTCCACGCTAGCTCTTATAATAAAGTTTCTGCTAGCCTCTCCTCCCGTCATAACATTGTTGACAAGATGGAGTATCATATCCTTTTTATCTACAGAAACACATTTTGTTATATTTGCAAAAATCCTAAGAATAACATCCACCAATTCTGGCTCTAGCTGCTCTTCTTTTCTTCTATATTCAGCTATAATACTTTGCTTTTCCTCTTCAAATGATGCTACTAACTGTGCCTTCATAGCTTCCGCCTCCTGATTTGCACTCTGCATACCTTCAGCGTATCCACTATTTCTAGCCTCCTGTAGCACTCTTTCAGCTTCTGCTTTAGCATTTTCTATAATAGACAAAGCATCTTCGTTAGCTCTATTTACGATAGCTTCTGCTTCCTGCATTGCTGCATTCAATATATCTTCTTTTTTTGTTTCTGCTTCTATAGTAGCCTGGGCTTCTTCAATCTGAACATTCTCGCCTAATATATGATTATTTTCATCTAACATTTCACTTACATTGACAGCATTTAAACCTGCACAAAAGCCCTCACTTGAGAATCCTTCATTGTTCACAGTATTTCTAATATGTATAAGCTTTTCTGATATAAGTTCATTGCTATCTATGACTCTTTTATCACTTTTGTCCACAGCTATATAGAATCCTTTTAGCAAATTAGACAACTATCTCGTCACCTCCACCACGTGAAATGATGATTTCTCCTGTATCCTCTAACTTACGTATGATATTAACAATCTTCTGCTGTGCTTCTTCAACATCCTTCATACGAACAGGACCCATGAAGTCCATATCTTCCTTAATCATAGCAGCAAGACGCTTAGATAAGTTGTTGAAGATAACTGTCTGTACATCTTCGTTAGAACCCTTAAGAGCAACTGCAAGGTCATTGTTATCAACATCACGCAACACTCTCTGAATAGTCTTGTCGTCCAGAGCAAGAATATCTTCGAATACGAACATCTTTCTTCTGATCTCGTCTGCAAGTTCTGGCTCTTCGATTTCCAAGTTCTCCATAATATGCTTTTCTGTTCCTCTGTCTACAGTATTTAAGATATCTACGATAGCATCTACACCGCCGACAATTGTGTAATCCTGATTTACCAAAGATGAAAGCTTCTTCTCTAATACTCTCTCTACTTCCTTGATAACATCTGGTGATGTTCTATCCATCTTAGCTATTCTCTTCGCTACCTCTGCCTGCTTCTCAAGTGGAAGAGCAGATACAATCATAGATGCCTGATGTGCTGGCAAATATGACAAGATAAGTGCAATCGTCTGTGGATGCTCGTCCTGTATAAAATTAAGCAACTGGGCTGGGTCAGTCTTTCTGATAAATTCGAAAGGTCTAACCTGAAGAGATGCTGTAAGCTTGCTTATAACATCCTGAGCCTTCTCCACACCAAGAGCTTTTTCAAGCAATTCCTTAGCATATGTAATACCACCCTCTGCGATGTACTGCTGTGCTATACACACTTGGTAAAACTCAGCCATAACATCTTCCTTAGTCTGTGGTGAAACACTTCTTGTATTTGCTATTTCCAATGTCAACTGTTCTATTTCTTCTTCCTTAAGATGCTTAAATATCTTTGCTGATTTCTCTGGTCCTAACGCAATAAGCAAAATAGCCGATTTTGTAAGTCCACTTACATCAGACATCTGGACACTTTTTGCCATAACTATACCTCCAATTTACCTTTTAACCCCAGTCATCATTAAGCCAATTTCTAAGAAGCAATGCTGCCGCCTCTGGATTCTCCTCAACGAACTTCTCAATAGCCTTGCCAGTCTCTGATTTCTCCTCAAGGTCAATATCCTCAACAGTCTGCTGCTTCTCTCTTGTAGAAGAAAGTAACTCTTCAACTGATAATTCTGGCTCAACCTCTGTAATTTCAACAGGTCTTAAGCTTCTCCATACCATGAATCCTAATAATGCTAAAATAATAACTGCAAGGATTATTGGAAGAATCTTCTCTACAAACTTTCCTTCATCTGTTGTATCTTCAAATACTGGAATAATCGAACCAATTACAACTATATCATCAATACCACTAGCTGCCTTAATTAATTCTTCAATTCCCGCTATAATCTCTAAATCCTTTACCGCCTTATTAGCCTCAATATACTCTTCCCATGTCATATCATCAAGAGCACCGCTCTCTTCAAGAACAGCTCTATCATGATGTTCGTATACACCAACGGTAACTGCAACCTTAGATTTCTCTCTATTACATTTACCTCTTTCACCTTCTATAGATGTGATAGTACTACTTACAGCAAAATCTTTCTTATTAATCATAACTGAATTGCTAGTACCTTCTCCCAATTGAATCATATACCCTGTATCATCATCATTGGAATCTGTTCCAGGAATTCCACCTTGAGTAGTACCACCTTCCTGCTGATAAATATACTCATTGTCTAATACTTCATCAGGATTAAAATATTCTGTTGTCACCTTATCTGTCTTATCAAATGTAATATCAAGGGATGGCGCTACAGTAACTGTTGCATAACGGCCTGTTGCCATAAGCGCCTTACTTACATTATTGATTACTTCATTCTGGAATCTGTTTCGTATCTCTTCATTCTTTGAAGTCGTCATACTACCATCATCCTCATAGTTCTTAGAACCCTGGAATAATGTTCTACCTGCATTATCAATAATAGTGATACTGTTTGTTGTAGGGTTACCTACTGCTGTAGCCACAAATCTAGCCAAGCCCTCTGCTGCACCTTCTGGCATATCACCACGAAGTGTCAACTTTAAACTTACATATGTCTCTTCATCATTATCTAAAATAGTAAGTTTTTCCTTAGGCATAGTAAACATAACTGAAGCACTTTTTACATAATCAAAGCCTTCCACTGTAGCCTTCATTCTGTCTTCCAAAACTCTCTGCCAGCCTCTTTCTCTATCTGTAGATGTAGCTGAAAAACCACCGTCCTCCATATAATCTTCATAAGAATAGAGTGTAGATGTATATCCACTCTGTGCTATAAGATATGATGCTTTCTCATAATTTTCCTCAGCTACGAGAATCGTCAAACCGTCATTCTCGGTTTTGTATTCCATAGCTTCACCATCAAGTGTAGTTGCTATATTAGCAGCCGAAACTGTATCATCACACTCAATAAGTGTAACATACTCTGTTTTTGTCAAAATTACAGCAAGAATAATCAGTGCCACCAACACTACTGCTGTGATACTGATTATTATCGTTTTTTGCTTTTTATCATATTTTTTCCAAAATTCTACTAGCCTTTTTTGGGCTTCTTTAAGCTTCTCATCCATTACTATACTTCTCCGTATTTACTATATCTGAATATTCATAATTTCTCTGTATGCATCCATAAGTGCATTCTTCACAGCTACTGTATACTGCAATGAAACCAATGCCTTCTGCTGTGCAACAGTTACTTCATGAGTACTATCTGCATTTCCTAAAGAAAAATCTATCTCTGCCTTCTCAGCTTGTGCTGATAACGCATCTGTCTCACCTACCAGATTAATCATCTGATCAAAGATTGATGAAAAGGCATTATCTGCTGCTCCGGTAGACTCATCACCTCTGTTTATCATTGAATTTCTTTTCTCCTGAATTCCTGAAATCACAGAAGAAATATTTGATGTTATATCCATAACCTACACCTTCCTAAAATCTATTAATTATTTATTTTCCTATCTCTAATCCCTTAAGCGCCATAGATTTAGACGCGTTAAATGCTGTTACATTAGCTTCATATGATCTAGATGCATCAATTAAGTTAGTCATCTCTGTTACTACATTAACATTTGGATATGTAACATAACCATCTTCGTCAGCATCTGGATGTGCTGGATCGTATACCTTACTCATAGGAGTTTCATAATCTTCAACAATCTTTGTCACCTTTACACCAGAACCCACTGTTCCTGCTGTAGATAACAATACATCACTAAAAGCTGTGGCATTCTTTTCCGAGAACACAACAGTCTTTCTTCTATATGCTCCACCTTCCTGTGAGCTTGTAGAATTAACATTTGCTAAGTTCTGTGAAATTATATCTGAACGAAGTCTTTGTGCAGTCATACCTGATGCACTTATATCAAATGATGTAAAAATAGCCATAATAATCCTCCTCTAATTACTTCTGCATAGCTGCCTTTAACATTGAAAACTGATGATTGATAGTATCAAGCACCGTCTGATAATATAACTGGTTTGATGCAAATTCAACATTCTCTGTATCAATATCCACATTATTACCATCTAATCTATATGACAACTCAGTAAAATCTGTATAAACTGTAGCATTGAGATTTCCTAGCTCCACATCATTAACCCTTGTTCTAAGTGATGTGCTATCGCCACTTGTAAGTTCCTGAAGCAAATAATTCTGAAAGCTTACATCCTTTCTCTTATAGCCTGGTGTGTCTACATTAGCTAAATTGTTTGTTATAATTTCATTTCTTGTCCAAGATGCATCCGCTGCCTTAGTTAAAACATTTATATAATTATAAGCGTTTGAATTAATCATAATTTATACCTTTCCTAATCTATAAAACGTCAATTTTATTATAAATTCTATATAAATCTCATCATAATTTGTCACCAAATTACAATATCCCCATTTTTTCTACATAACATTATAGGTTACAACTATAAAAATATCAAGGGGTTTTAGTAAATATAATATGGAAGTTTTATGAAGTATTAATAACAAAAAACCACCACTTATAGATGCGCATCCTTACGCCTTAAGTGGTGGTCTAAATCCCTTTAAACCTATATATTTACTATATATATCGTCACATTTCCAAAAAACTTTACTTCTTACGAATATTCTCAAGCTCCGCAAATATCACGTCATTGAGAACCTTGATATATGTACCCTTCATACCTGAAGAACGTGATTCTATAACTCCTGCTGATTCGAACTTTCTAAGCGCGTTAACAATTACTGAACGAGTAATTCCCACACGATCTGCAATCTTGCTAGCTATAAGAATTCCTTCTGTTCCATCCAGTTCGTTAAATATGTGCATAATAGCTTCAAGCTCTGAGAATGATAAAGTACTGATAGCCGAACGAACTATCTGAAGTTTTCTCTCTTCCTCTGCGTTCTCCTCGTTAACTGAACGCATCATCTCAAGTCCTACAACAGTTGTTCCGTATTCGCTTAAGATAATATCGTCTATCTCATAAGAGTTGCTACTCTTGTAGATAAACAATGTGCCAAGTCTTTCTCCTGCTATATCAATGGGAGCTATAATAACCTGAAACTTCTTAGCAGAGCTTTCTTCAAAACCCAATGTAGCAAGATTAACATTCTCCTGTGTTGACAAGATAGACAATAATCTTTCATTTAACACCTTGTCAACAAGGCAGCCAACCTCACCTACTAAGAATTCATTAATTTCTTCAACATCAGAACGCTTCGCGCATCCCAAAACCTTACCCTTCTTACTAATAACTAATATATTCGAAGAAAGTATCTCGCTTAAAACGCTACAAATATCATTAAAAACAACCTTTGTAGAATTATTATTATGCAACAATTTATTAATTTTTCTCGTTTTATCAAGTAATTGTACGCTCATTAATACGCCTCCTCGTTTTAAATTGTTTCACAGTCACCTTTACTTCATAACTATACCACAATTCATTATTTTAAACAAGTATTTTTTGTTAAATTCACATATTTACTGCTTATTTTAAACAACTCAGCTATTTAATCACAATTTATTCTATATAGCCACATTTTTCATCACTACATACAATTTTACTGCCTTTTTGTATCATATATTTTCCACAATCAGGACATTTCTTCTCCACTGGCTTTGACCATGACATAAACTCACAATCAGGATTGTTTATACATCCAAAGAATTTTCTACCCTTCTTTGTTTTTCTGATGACAATATCCTGCCCGCAATCAGGACAAGCAACACCGATTTTCTCATAATATGGCTTAGTATTTCTACATTCTGGAAAACCTGGACATGCAAGGAACTTTCCATGTGGACCATACTTAATAACCATATTTCTTCCACATACATCACACCGAATATCAGTAGCCTCATCCTCAATATTTATCTTTTCTAAATTCTGCTCTGCATGCTCTACTGCTTCATTTAAATCTGGATAGAAGTTTCGTATAACTGTCTTCCAATTAACCTTTCCCTCTTCAACCATATCAAGTAAAGATTCAAGATTAGCTGTAAAGCTAGAGTCAACTATAACCTGGAATGCTGTTTTCATAATACTATTAACAGCCTCTCCAAGCTCTGTTATATAAAGGTTCTTATTCTCTCTTACAACATATCTTCTAGCTATTATAGTTGTAATAGTAGGAGCATAAGTACTTGGTCTTCCTATACCTTGTTCTTCTAAGGCCTTAACAAGCGCAGCCTCTGTAAAATGTGCAGGTGGCTGTGTAAAATGCTGCTTTCCTTCCTCATCTATAAGAGTAAGCTTTGTATCTTTAGTAATTCCCTTTAACACAGCATTAGTTTTTTCCTTTTCCTCATCCGAAAAGGCATAAACTGACATAAAGCCCTCAAATGAAAGCTTAGATGTAGCTGTTGTAAATATATAATCAGACGCCTTAATCTTTATAGAAGTTGTCTCATACTTAGCATTTTCCATTCTGCTAGCAGCAAATCTCTTCCAAATAAGCTGATATAATCTAAATAAATCTCTAGATAACTCATCCTTTAAGATAGTAGGTGTAAGCTCTATCTGTGTAGGTCTTATAGCTTCATGAGCATCCTGAATCTTATTTCCACTCTTTTTTGCCTGCTCCGTCTTAGACACATATTCCTTGCCGAAAGTATCCTCTATATACTTTCTAGCCATAGCATCTGCTTCATCAGATATTCTCACTGAATCAGTACGAAGGTATGTGATTAAACCGATTGTTCCATATCCCTTAATATCTATACCTTCATATAACTGCTGAGCAAGACGCATTGTTTTTTGAGTAGAAAAATTAAGAACCTTTGATGCTTCCTGTTGCAATGTACTAGTTGTAAATGGTAATGGCGCCTTCTTTATTCTCTCGCCATTCTTAATCTCAAAAGGCTTAAAGGAAGCTTTCTTAATCTTTTTTACAATTTCCTTTAACTGAGCTTCATTCTCTATTTCAATCTTACCACTTTCATCTCCATAGAATTTAGCTGTAATTGGCTTCTTCTCACCTTCCACACCTAAATTAACATCAAGAGTCCAATACTCCTCTGAGATAAATTCATTAATCTCTTCTTCTCTATCACAGATCATTCTTAATGCCACAGACTGTACTCGACCTGCGCTCAAGCCTCTTTTCACCTTAGCCCAAAGTACTGGACTAATCTTATATCCTACCATTCTATCAAGAACTCTTCTTGCCTGCTGTGCATCTACAAGATTTGTATTGATTTCTCTAGAGTTCTTAATAGATTCTTTAACTGCATTTTTTGTAATTTCATTGAAGGTAATACGAACTATTTTTTTGCCATCAAGCTTTAAGGCATTTTGCAAATGCCATGATATAGCTTCTCCCTCACGGTCAGGGTCAGTTGCAAGATAGACTTTTTCTGCCTTCTTAACATATCTCTTTATCTCAGCAAGCTTATCGCCTTTTCCTCTTATAGTAATATATTTTGGTTCATAATCATTCTCAATGTCGATACCCATTGTACTCTTAGGCAAATCTCTTACATGTCCATTTGAAGCTATTACTTCATAATTAGAACCTAAAAACTTCTTTATTGTTTTAACCTTAGCTGGTGACTCCACTATCACTAAATACTTAGCCATATTTACCTCCATACACCCTTTTATATTTTTCTGGCATAATGATTTCTTGCTGGTTCAATAACAATACCATCTAATACTAAATTCATTAAAATCCTATATATTTCGCTTGATTCCATGCCCGTTTTATCGACGATTTCATTTATGCTTTGTGGCAATAAATCAAGGCAACTATACACTACTTCATTTTCTTTTTCAAGTAGTATTTTTTTATTATTTTGTTTTTTCTTCTTTTTGTCATCAAAATATACCCCTGTTGCAAAGAGCATATCTTCAGCTTCTGTAAGTATGTATGCACCAGATTTAATAAGCTCATTACACCCCTCACTAAGTACATCCGACGCTCTCCCTGGCACTGCAAATATTTCTTTTCCATATTTTAGTGCATAATCTGTTGTTATAAGTGTCCCTGATTTTGCCTTAGCCTCAATAACGGCTACCGCGTCAGAAAACATACTTATAATTCGATTCCTATATGGAAACTGCCAGCTAATAGGCTGACACCCTGGTGGATATTCAGAAATAACACCACCATTATTTATAATGTCCATATATGCATTTATATTTTCCCTTGGATAGCATATATCTACACCGCATCCTAATATTGCATAGGTTTTCCCCCTTCCATCTAATGCGCCTCTATGACAGGCCACATCTATCCCTCTTGCCATCCCACTTACTACACCTATAGAATATAACGCCAGCTTACTAGATAAATGTTCTGCCATACTTTTCCCATATTGACTACAATTTCTTGCGCCGACCATTCCTACTAGCTTTTCATCATTTTCCGGAAGCTGTCCTTTATAATACAGCCACAGCGGCTTATCATCATAAATCCTTAATTTATCTGGGTATTTCTCATCATTGATAGTCACGAATTTGATTTCTTTTTTTAGCATTTGATTCCATTTTTCTTCTATATTAATAATCTTTTTTGAGCTTAGAATATTATAAATCTCTTGCTCAGTAAATATACCAACTTTTTTTAATGTTTCCTCGCTAGCCTTATATATTTCTTCTGGATTATTAAACACACTCATATATTTATTTGCCTTGTCGTACCACATATAAGGCAAATAGCTTAACCAGAGCCAATACTTGTTTTCCTCGTAATTCATACATACCTCCTAAAAAATTTCCGTTCTATATCCAAGAGCCTCTGCTATATGCTTCTCTTCCACAGACATAGAACCTTCTAGGTCAGCTATCGTCCTTGCCACCCTTATCAATTTATGATATACTCTCACGCTTAATCCAAGGCTCTTATATGCCTTATCTATTAGTTTTTTTGCTTCTATGGATAAAGGACAATATTCTTCTAGCTTAGAGGCAGTAATCTGACTATTAAACTTATACGTCTCTCCCTTAAACCTGTCCTCTTGAATTCTTCTTGCACCCTCTATCTGTCTTCTTATATTCTCACTACTTTCAGCTGATTTTTTACCTATATCCTCCACCATAACAGGTGGTGTATTTATACAGATATCAATTCTATCAAGTATAGGGCCACTGATTTTACCAAGATAATTTTTCACCTGCAGTTCAGAACAGGAACATCTATTTTTATCTGGATAATAGCCACATTTGCAAGGATTAGTTGCCGCCACAAGCATAATACACGCCGGAAATATATACGTGCCATTTAAGCGGTTTATAATAACCTCACCTGTTTCAAGCGGCTGTCTTAGAGCATCTATAGTATCTCTCTTAAATTCAGCCAGCTCATCTAAAAAAAGAACACCTCTATGAGCCAATGTAATTTCCCCTGGTCTAGGATTACTTCCACCACCTATAAGTGCTTTGTCTGTAACAGAGTGATGTGGCGCTCTAAATGGCCTATTAAGTTTTATATTACTCCCCTTCAATTGGCCTGCTATACTGTGAATCTTTGTAATCTCCATGCACTCTTCCATATCTGGTCTAGGAAGTATACCTGGAATCCTCTTGGCTATCATTGACTTTCCCGAGCCTGGCGTACCTATAAGAAGCATATGATGCATTCCAGCCACCGCTATCTTTGCAGCTCTTTTTACTGCTTCCTGACCTGATATATCCGCAAAATCTAGCTGCTCTCTATTTATTTCATCTAAATTCTCATACATATTATAAAAATCCACAAATGGTTCACTTTCATAATCTGTACCGTTTAAAAAACTTATTACATCCCTAAGACTTGACATTCCATATATATTAACATCCTTAATCACAGCACCTTCCTTAGCATTCTCCCGAGGTACTATAAAGGTTTTTATCCCCTTTTCTCTAGCCGCTATAACCATAGGTAAGACACCATTCATAGGCAGTATCTTTCCGCTTAAGCTCAACTCACCTGCAATCATTATTTTTTCATCACCTACGTTTTTATGGCTTATAAGGCCAAGTGAGCTTAGTATAGACACTGCTATAGGCAAATCAAAGCTACTCCCTTCCTTTCTTATGTCTGCAGGAGATAAATTCACTGTAATTCTCTTAGGTGGCAATAAATATCCTGTATTTTTTATGGCAGAACGCACTCTCTCCCTTGCCTCTTTTACCTCAGAATTTAACAAGCCTACCATCTCAAATGAAGGTAAACCATCACTAACATCTGTCTCAACCGCTACTATCTCCATATTAATTCCTAGTAAGGCTGCACTATATACTTTACTATACATTTTTCTTCCTCTCTTCCAAAGAAAGGTCACTCAAAAAATATACAATTATTAAATATTGGGGTTTAAATTGAAAAATAAAAAAGAAAAAAATCATGTAGAGAATTCACTCTACATGACCATTATACATATTATATTAAATTTTGTCAAAACTCTTCATATTAATATATGTTTACAAGAATAAAATACCTGCTTTCTCAGCAACCTCTCTAATCTCATCTGGCCAGATAGATGACTGAACCTCACCTATATGTGCTTTTCTTAAGAAGAACATACATATTCTTGACTGACCGATACCGCCACCTACTGTGTAAGGAAGCTCATCATTTAATATAGCCTTCTGGAAAGCAAGCTCTGCTCTATCTACACAGCCTGACTTAGACAACTGCTCAGCCAATGCCTTTCTATCAACTCTTACACCCATAGAAGATAATTCTAAGGCAATATCAAGAACTGGATAATAAACAACTATATCTGCATTAAGAGACCAATCATCATAGTCTGGTGCTCTGTTGCCGTGCTTTTCACCATTCTCCATTACATCACCAATCTTCATAACACATACAGCGCCCTTAGCCTTAGCGATATAATATTCTCTCTCCTCTGGTGTATTATCTGGGAACATGTTTGCAAGCTCCTCAGTTGTTACAAAGAAAATTTCATCTGGAAGAATTTCCTTTATGTAATCATATCTAATAGACATATATTTCTCTGTTTTACGAAGAGCACTATACACTTTGTTAACTAAATCCTTTAATGTTTCCTCAGTTCTCTCTTCCTTTGTGATAACCTTTTCCCAGTCCCACTGGTCAACGAAGATAGAGTGGATGTTATCTGTCTCTTCATCTCTTCTTATGGCATTCATATCTGTGTAAAGACCCTGTCCTTCTTTGAAGCCATACTTCTTTAATGCATATCTTTTCCACTTAGCAAGAGACTGTACGATTTCTACCTCGTAATCATCCTGCTCCTTTATACCAAATCTAACTGGACGCTCTACACCATTCAAATTGTCATTTAAACCTGATTCTGGAGTTACAAAAAGCGGAGCCGACACTCTTAAAAGATTAAGATTCTCTGCTAAAAGATTCTGAAAGAAATCCTTTACTGTCTTAATACCAATCTGTGTATCGTATAAATTTAATTCTGACTTATAATTCTTAGGAATAGTTATTTTACTCATTGTTTTCCTCCACTAATTAGACTTATTCTAATCCAAATCTTTTTTTGACTTCTTCATATTCCTTGTTAATAGCAAGCAATGTATTCGCATCTCCATTGCCATTATCAGGATGATAAATCTTAAGTAAGTCCTTATATCTTTTTCGTAAAGCGACAGTCCCTGTAACGCCTGCAAAAAAGGCCCCCTGCGTAACAGTCACACCTTCCATATTCATACGGTGCTGTGCCTGTAATCTCCTCAAATTTGCCTTCTCTCTTTCGATATACGCTTTATCTCTAGCTATTTTATCTCTGTCGGTACCGATTTTTCTAAGCTCTTTCTCTAGAATCTTCCATTGCTTTTCAAATAAGTCCTTCTCTCTTGCAAGTTTCTTACGTTCAAGCTCAATATTTCTTAATTCATCTGCTAATTCTTGCTTTTCCTGGCTTATTCTTACGCTCTCAAGAAACAGAAAGTGTTTTAAATCCTCTGGATTATCATCGTTACCTAAATCATAGACAAAATTAACATGACCACCCATATGCCACCTCATATCTACAATTCATATACTTAATTAACTTGATTCTTATTCAATGGATTGCTATGAAATTCACAACTTCACAACCCTACTCAACATTTTACAATATTTACATATATTTTTCAAGTTTAACTATTTATATGCACAAACCTTCTTAAAATCCATAGTTCCGCCAAATATATCCAAAGCACTTCCTACGGTAAAGTCTACCTTACCCTTGCCGATAGCTTTAAGCTTATCTAAATCTTCAAAGCTTGAAATTCCACCAGCATATGTTATCTTCATTCCATCAAGGTTACCTAAAATAGCAGCCACATCTTCATCTATGCCGTTTGATTTACCTTCCACATCTACTGCGTGAATTAAAAATTCATCACAATATTGCTCCAAATCGTAGAACAGCTTTTCTGACACTTCCACATTAGTAATAGTCTTCCATCTGTTAGTAGCTACAAAAAACTTTCCATCTACTTTTCTGCAGCTCAAATCAAGAACTATTCGTTCCTTCCCTAATCTATTTGTTAAATATTTCAAATTATCCATATTTATTATGCCATTATGAAATACATAGGAAGTTACAATTACGTGGCTGGCACCTGCCTCTAAATATCCTAAAGCATTCTTTGGATCTATACTTCCGCCAACCTGCATACCACCTCTATATGTTTCCAGTGCCAATAATGCTTGTTCCTTTGTCAAATCATAATATGGCGAATTTATGTCATTTAAAATAACAATATGTCCTCCAGATATGCCCATTTCCTTATACATATTGGCATAAAACGCCGCATCCTGCTCTGAAACAAAGTTTTCTACAACCTTATTATCCTTATCTGTAATGCTGCCACCAACTATCTGTTTTACACTTCCATTATGAATGTCGATACATGGTCTAAACCTCATTTTAGCCTCCTACTATAACTCTACGCATTTAATGCCTGCTGGATATCTGCGATAATATCCTCAGCATCCTCTATACCTACACTTAATCTAATTAAGTCAGGCTGTACTCCTGCTTCTATAAGCTGCTCTTCTGTAAGCTGTCTATGTGTATGGCTTGCTGGGTGCAATACTGATGTACGCGAATCTGCTACATGAGTAACGATTGCTGCAAGCTTTAAGTTATCCATAAATCTTATAGACTCATCTCTACCGCCCTTAAGACCAAATGAAATAACACCACAGCTTCCGTTTGGCATATACTTATTTGCCAAATCATAATACTTATTTGTTGGAAGACCTGAATAATTAACCCAAGCTACCTTATCATTATTCTCAAGATATTCTGCAACCTTCTGTGCATTTTCACAATGTCTCTTCATTCTTAAATGAAGTGTCTCAAGGCCTACATTTGTAAGGAACGCATTCTGTGGCGACTGAATAGAACCTAAATCTCTCATAAGCTGTACAGTAGCCTTTGTTATGTAAGCTAACTTTCCAAACTTTTCTGTGTATACGATTCCATGATAAGAATCATCTGGCTCAGTAAGACCTGGGAACTTCTCCTTGTTTGCTTCCCAATCAAAATTACCGCTATCTACGATACAACCACCTACAGCCATAGCATGACCATCCATATACTTTGTTGTAGAATGAGTAACAATATCAGCTCCCCACTCAAATGGACGGCAATTGATAGGTGTAGCAAATGTATTATCAATAACAAGTGGCACACCATGAGAATGTGCTAATCTTGCAAATTTCTCAATATCCAAAACAACTAAAGAAGGATTTGAAACAGTTTCTGCAAATACAGCCTTTGTGTTTGGTTTAAATGCCTTTGCTAACTCTTCTTCAGAAGCATCTGGGTCTACGAAAGTAAAATCAATTCCAAGCTTTCTTAAAGTAACATTAAATAAGTTAAATGTTCCACCATAGATTGGAGCTGCAGAAACCACGTGTCCACCCTGCTCACAAATATTAAATATAGCAAAGAAATTTGCTGCCTGACCTGAAGATGTAAGCATAGCACCTACGCCTCCCTCAAGCTCTGCAATCTTAGCAGCTACAGCATCATTTGTTGGATTCTGAAGTCTTGTATAAAAATAACCAGTGTCCTCTAAATCAAACAACTTACCCATCTGTTCACTAGTATCATATTTAAATGTAGTACTCTGATATATAGGTAAAACTCTAGCTTCACCTTTCTTTGGTGTATAACCACCCTGTATACAAATTGTTCCTAAATTTCTCTTATTTTCCATTTTACTTACCTCCTAATTGTTTACACTGAATTTTATCACAGCAAAAATATGAATTCAACTAAATATTTAAATTCATTGGACCAATTATTCCCTTGCTCATTTCTTCCATTTTAAGATATTTTCTTATAAGCTTATTGACGTCCGATTTTGTCACATCATTGATTCGATTTATTCTCTCATCAAAAGATTCATTATTTACATTATATATAACTCTTTTTGCATTGGCGCTCATTCTTGAAGCCGTGCTATCCTGACTTAATGTCATCTCCACAATAGTCTGTTTTTTAGCATCATTTAATTCAGAAGCTGTGATACCTTTTTCATTTAGCTTATATATAATATCTTCGATAAGGCTATATACTTTCTTATATTGAGTTTCATTCATAGCCGCATAAATGTGTAATAGGCCTGTGTCAGAAAAGCTACTAGGATATGAGCAAACAGAATATGTCAAACCATTATTCTCTCTAACTGTTTGGAACAGTCTAGAATTCACATCACTTCCCAATATATTATTTAAAATCACAGCCGCATATCTATCCTCATCCATAAATGACGGCGCCTTAAACGCAAGGTTCATATGTAACTGTTCTATATCCTTTTCCTTTACAAAGCTTACAGTGTTATATGTAGGAATAATTCTATTATGTATAAAGGCTTCACCCCTTGACTTCACTTCATAAAAAGCCTCTTTTATCCAAGATAAAGTTTCCTTCTTTTTAAAATTGCCAGCCACCGATACTACTATATTCTCACCCACATAATATTTATCCATATACTCTCTGATATACGAGGCTGTAAATCCATTTACATTCTTCTTTTTCCCGGAAATGAGATATCCTAAAGGCTGTTTTTTCCATATTTTCTTCTGCAATATTTCGTGAACTGCATCTTCTGGCGAATCCTTATACATATCAATTTCTTCGCACACAACACCCTTCTCTCGCTCCAAATCCTCCTCATCAAGTCTTGGATGACATATCATATCCCCCAAAATGTCTATTGCTTCCTTTAAACAAGACGGTAATGTCTTACAGTAAAATTCTGTATTTTCCTTGCTTGTATAAGCATTGAGATTTCCACCTATTATGGCGCACCTTTCAGCCAGCCTTTTTGCACTCATAGTACTTGTGCCCTTAAAAAGCATATGTTCAATCATATGAGATATACCATTATTTTTGCTATTCTCATCTCTTGAGCCCACACCTATCCACGCACCTACAGTAACCGAATTAAGGTGGTTGTTTTGTTCAAACACCACCCTAATACCATTATCCAGTACATACACATCCATTTTATTATCTGAATTCATATACATAAAAATCAAACTGCCTTTCTAAAAACTAAAGCCATCTCTACCATTTTCTTTTTGTGCTTGCATAGCTTTATCAGCCACTTTATATATACGCTTATATGAATCAATATTTTTTCCCGCAACAGCTATACCAATACTTACTGTTGCTCTGTATCCATCGTAAAATATCGTATCTGAAATTTCATCTGATACCTTTTTACAAATTTCTCTACAACGTTCTTCTATATATATAATCTCCATTGTATTTCTTATAAATACAGCAAATACATCTCCATATATTCTTCCTACTATATCAAAATCCTGTCTAAACATATCACACAAAGCGGTACTGATACTATCAAGTAATCTATCACCAGTTTCATATCCATAGACTTCATTAATATGAGACATATTATCCACATCAACTAAAAGCATAGTGCACTTTTTATTTCTAGAGACAGCAAATATTTCATCTACCTTGTCTTCCATAGCAACTGCATTATATAATCCAGTTAGCTTATCATATTCCACGTCTTTTTCTGAATGCATAGATGCTAACTTTTCTTCATTGACATCAGTTAATTTTCCGATAATATGTTCCTTGCCCGTTCTAGGATTTATAAATCTTGCATATGACAATCTATACCATGTAAATTTACCAGCAAATAGTTTACTTCTAAATTCTACCATAGATTTGTCAAACATCAATACATCTTCTTTTACAACTCTCTTAAAAAGTTCATAATCTTCGTTATCCAATGTAGGACTTGCTGTATCAAGATAATTTTCCTTACTATAAAAAATCTCATATTCACCCTTGACAAAACGGGAAAGTTCTAGATAATCCTTTGTGATATCATAATCCACAAATATCTCATTCATATTCTCTGTAAGGAATTTAATCTTTTCAATCTGAAGGGCTAATCTTTCCTCTTTTTCATCAAGCTTATTGACAGCATACTCCTGTTCAGTTACATCAATAATAAGTATCTTTGTACACTGATGATTTGTAACAGAATCTATATATATTTCTCCATAACAATTAACAGATATTACCTTTTCATCCTTACATAATATCTGGTGATTAATATAGGCTTCACCTTTCTCCCTAAAAGAATATAATGTATTCACATAATCTTCTCTAGCTTCTTCAGGCACTAAGTCAAATATATACATATTTTTCTTGCTCACATCATCCCACTCGTAGCCTGTAATAGCAGTAAAGCCTTCATCAATTTTAATTATTTTGCCCGTAAGTTCATTATCAATATGATATTTTGCATATTTCACGTCTCTAATCATAGTTCCACCTTTATCACAATTTAAACGATTAACATAAAAGTAGCTGCCTTATCCACCACAGATAGGCAACCACTTTAAACCTCCTTTTATCCCTCTGTAAGCATCCTCACGAATCATCCCCTAATTCGTTAGTCTTCGCTACTTACAAATGCTATTATAACATTCAAGGAAACTATAACAAGGGTATTGTATACACTTTCAATGTTTTGATAATTTACTTTGTGTATCTCCATACACTTTTTATTGTATTTTTTTAGAAAATAAGATAAAATAAAATAAAATTAAATCAATGATAAGTAAATCTCTAAAACTGAAAGGAAACAATAATGAGCAAAACCTATGAAATAGATAAACGATTAAAACTTTTAATGAAAATTCAAGGTATAACTATTTCTGAGTTAGCTGCAAAAGCTGACATATCAGAAGACACTATAAAAGCAATACGAAGTGGCAAAACGAAAAATCCTAGCTTAAATGTATTAACAGCTATTGCAGATGTCTTCTCCTGTACCTTAGACAATCTTATCGGAAGAATTCCCGATGACTTAAATGAAGCTGAACTTTTAAGAAAATGGCGAAGTCTCGATAACCACGGAAGATGCAATGCCCTTCTTCTTATTAACGACGAGCTCACAAATCAGCCTCGACTTACAGGACGTACCCGTCAGTTTATGTACTACTGTGCCACATCATATCTAGGCAACGGCGCATTATTTGATCAATCAAGAACAGAATATGTAGATATACCAGCGGATTACATGAAAGAAGCTGACTTTGGATTTAAGGTCACAAGCGATAGTTACATTCCATTCTATTTTCCAAATGATATTATCGCATTAAAAAAGCGACCTCCGAAGCCTTCGGAAATCGCTTGTTATCACAAAGATAATATAATCTATATAAGAAAATATGCCATGATAAATGGTACTCCAAGATATATACCTATAAATGCTATCAACAATGAGTTGGAGCTAAAAAAAATCTCTGAATACACTTGTCTTGGTACCATTATAGGATTAGTACGTCAGTCTATCTAGCCAACAAATTCTTCAACACATCTTCTATATGCAGCTACAGGATCCTCTGCTGCTGTTATAGGTCTACCAACAACTATATAGTCAGAGCCAATCTCTTTGGCTTTGGCTGGAGTTGTAACTCTAACCTGGTCACCTATATCTCCATCAGCAAATCTTACACCTGGAGTTACTGTTATAAAGTTATCTCCACAAGTCTCATGAACCTTACCAGCCTCAAGTGGCGAGCATACGATACCGTCAAGTCCTGAATCAGCTGCATTCTTAGCATAATGCATAACAACCTCATCGATTGGTCTGTCGATAAGAAGGTCTTCTCTCATTCTCTCCTCACTTGTAGATGTAAGCTGTGTAACTGCTATAAGAAGTGGTCTAGTACCATCCTCTCTTGTAAGTCCCTCTAAAGCCGCCTCCATCATAGCCTTTGTACCAGCAGCATGTAAGTTACACATATCAACATCAAGATTTGATAAAACACTCATAGACTTCTTAACTGTATTTGGAATATCGTGAAGCTTAAGGTCAAGGAAAATTTTATGTCCCATCTTCTTTATCTCTTTAACGATAGCTGGACCCTCAGCATAGAAAAGCTCCATACCAATCTTTACGTATGGCTTTTCATCCTTAAACTTTGATAAAAAGCTAATAACCTCATCCTTGCTGCTAAAGTCACATGCTACAATAACATCTCTACCCATATTTTTATCTTCCTTTCATGTATGATTTATTATAATTATCAAGAACAAACCACTTTATTATAAATTTATTCTTAATAAATATTTTACTTATTTTTCCATGTTGATGGCATAAACAATAATAAAATTGGGAAAATCTCTAATCTTCCTATCAGCATATCAATAGTTAATACTATTTTTGATATAGGAGAAAATATACTAAAATTCCCAGTTGGACCAACTTCGCCAAAACCAGGCCCTATATTATTTAATGTAGCCGCCACAGCTGTAAAATTTGTCTCGAAGTTAAAATTATCCATCGAAATAATTATAAGCGAAAATACATATATTGCAATATAAATAATAAAATAAATGCTAACCATTCTAGTCGTATCATCAGATATAGCCTTGCCATCCATCTTAGTTATCTTAACTCTCTGAGGATGAATCAGCTTTTTAACCTCTTTAGCTACTGATTTAAATCCAATAATAATACGGCTAATCTTTATTCCTCCAGCTGTACTTCCGGCACAACCACCTAAAAACATCACAAGAAGAAGAATCCCTTTTGAAAAAGATGGCCACACCTCATAATTTATAGTACTAAAACCTGTAGTTGTCATAAGGGATGATACCTGAAAAGCCGAATGGCGTAATGCATCACCTGTATTGCCAATTATATCTACTATATCAATGGTAACTAAAAGCACTGCTCCTATATATAAGATAAAATACCATCTTACCTCTTCCATTTTTAGTGCCTGACCCAATTTTCTAAAAATAATCAGATAATAAAAGCTAAAATTAACACCAAAAATAAACATAAATACGGTAATTATCCACTGTTGTGCATGGGTACAACTTGCTATACTATCAGATACCACTCCGAATCCACCAGTTCCCGCAGTGCCAAAGGTAGTACATAAGTTTTCAAAAACAGTCATTCCTGATATATGAAGGCAAACAAACATTACTACAGTTAATGCCATATATATACCATACAAAATAATAGCCGTCTGCTTCATCTTTGGTACGAGCTTTCCAACATTCGAGCCTGAGCTTTCAGCTCGTAATAGATGCATATTATTAGCACCAGCCATAGGAATAATTGCCATTATAAATACTATAACACCCATTCCACCTATCCAATGAGAAAAACTTCTCCAAAATAGCATACATTTTGATAAATCTTCCACTCGTGTAAGAATGCTAGCACCTGTCGTAGTAAAGCCTGATGCAATTTCAAACACCGCATCAACCATACTTGGTATTTCTCCACTGAAAAAAAACGGACACGCTCCAATAATACTCATCACTATCCAACTAAGAGCAACAACGACAAAACCTTCCCTTGCATAAAAGCGCTTATCTTTAGATTTTTTATATGATAGTAACAATCCTACCACTAGCGAAATTATCGCCGTTATCAAAAAATATATTCCTGACTTTTCTTGATATATTAGTGCTACTGCAAAAGGAAGTAACAAAAATAATCCAAGAAATATAATCACTTTACCCAATATATAAAATACAATTCGATAATTCATAGTATTATACCTCGTCACTCTTAATTAGTAGCTAATATATCATCTATATCCTGCAAACCTGTATTTGTTGTAACAATAATCACTCCATCTCCTGGCATAAGCATATCCTGTCCAGAAGGTGTAATAATCTTACCCTTTCGTGAAATACAGCAAATCAACAGATTCTTCTTTAAATTAAGCTCATATAAACTTTTTTCTATAACCTTAGCATTATTTGTAATTCTAAATTCCAAGGCTTCAACCTGACCGTCATATAATCTATGTAAAGTCTGAACCTTACTTCCATAAGAATTTTGCATCGCTCTTACATATCTTATAATATACGCTGCTGTAATCGCTTTGGCTGACACCACTGTATCCATCTCTAAGTCACTCATAACCTCGCCAAATGTAAGCTTATCAATCTTTGTCATCGTCTTACATTTACCAACTTTTTTTGCATACAATGTAAGAAGTATATTTTCTTCATCTAAATCAGTAAGCGCTGCTAAAGCATCTGTTTCAGTTATTCCTTCTGACAATAATAAATCCTTATCTATGCAAGAACCGTTAATAATCATTGCATCTGGAAGTAATTCACTTAATTCCTCACATCTTTTTTTATCTTCTTCTATTATCTTAACACTTACACCTGTTTTACTAAGCTGTTTAGCTAAATAGTAAGAAGTTGTTCCACCACCAGCTATCATCACAGACTTTATAGGAGAACTCTTGATTTTCATCTTCTTAAAAAATGAATTAGATTCCTCAACTGGCAATATAAGTGAAACTATATCGCCTTCCTTAAGCTGAAAATCACCATTAGGTATAGTCAATTCTTTATTTCTATCTACTATACATGCCAAGGTTCTTTTTCCTGCTACACTGGCAATATCCTTAATCACCAAACCATCTAGTGGTGAATCCTTTGTTACTGCTACCTTTATAAGCGTAACCCTTCCTTTTACAAAGGTTTCCACATCTAAAGCCTTAGGATACTGAATAAGACGAGACATTTCTGCCGCTGCTGTCATCTCTGGATTGATTGACATAGAAAGTCCAAGCTCTTCTTTCAAGAAATTAACCTCAAAATCATATTCTGGCTTTCTAACTCTAGCGATAGTTTTACAGTTACCTACTTTTTTTGCAATAAGACAGCATAACATATTAATCTCATCGCTATCTGTCACAGAAATAAGCAAATCTGTATCTTTTATGCCCGCTTCTAACTGTGTCTCGTAACTTGTACCATTGCCATTAACGCAGTATACATCCATATTAGAGGATACTCTCGTAAGTTTTTCATCATCCTTATCAATAAGTGTAATATCATGACCTTCTTTTGTAAGTTGTTCAGTTAACACATAACCTACTTTTCCGCATCCTACAATAATTATTTTCATTTTTCGCCTCCATAGAGCCTCTACCTATGATTTATAAGCTCTTTATTTTACTTAGTCAATCTTTGGTAATCCTGCCAAACCAACTGCTATTTCTTCATCTGTTGGTATATAATCGCTCATTTCGCCATCATTGTATCGCTGATATGCAAACATATCAAAATATCCTGTTCCTGTAAGACCAAAAAGAATTGTCTTCTCTTCTCCTGTTTCCTTACACTTAAGCGCCTCATCTATAGCCACCTTTATAGCGTGACTGCTCTCTGGTGCTGGAAGAATTCCCTCTACTCTAGCAAATCTCTGTGCAGCCTCAAATACACTTGTCTGCTCAACTGACATAGCCTCCATATAACCATCAGCGTATAACTGCGATAATGTAGAGTTCATTCCATGGTATCTTAATCCACCTGCATGTGATGAAGATGGTATAAATCCGCTACCAAGTGTATACATCTTGCTAAGTGGACAAACCATTCCTGTATCACAGTAATCATAAGCATACTTACCTCTTGTAAGTGTTGGGCAAGATGCTGGCTCTACTGCTATAAATCTGTAATCCTTATTACCAAGTAGCTTTTCTCTCATAAACGGTGCTATAAGTCCACCAAGATTTGAACCACCTCCTGCACAACCGATAATAATATCAGGATCAATACCGTACTTATCCATAGCAGCCTTTGCCTCAAGACCTATAATAGACTGATGAAGCATTACCTGATTAAGTACACTACCTAATACATAACGGTAGCCTTCCTTATTTCCTGCTGCCTCTATCGCCTCTGAAATGGCACATCCAAGACTTCCTGTTGTGCCAGGATGAGCTTCTAAAATTCTCTTTCCTACTTCTGTAGTTGTAGATGGTGAAGGTGTAACACTTGCACCATATGTTCTCATAACTTCTCTTCTAAATGGCTTCTGCTCGTAGGAACACTTAACCATATATACATTACAATCAAGTCCAAGGTATGAAGACGCCATAGAAAGTGCAGTACCCCACTGGCCCGCTCCTGTCTCTGTTGTCACACCCTTAAGTCCCTGCTCCTTAGCATAGTATGCCTGTGCAATAGCAGAATTAAGCTTATGACTTCCGCTTGTATTATTACCCTCAAACTTATAATAAATCTTAGCCGGTGTATCAAGGGCCTTCTCAAGACAATATGCTCTAACAAGTGGTGCCGGACGATACATCTTATAAAAATCAAGAATCTCCTGAGGAATATCAAAATATGCAGTATCTTCATCAAGCTCCTGCTTAATTAACTCATCGCAAAATACTGGCTGAAGCTCCTCAAAAGTAATTGGCTTCAATGTATCCTTGTTAAGAAGTGGTGCTGGCTTATTCTTCATATCAGCACGCATATTATACCACTGGCGCGGCATCTCGCTTTCTTCTAAATATATTTTATAAGGAATCACCTTTTCTTCACTCATTTTATAGTCCTCCTAATTTTAAAAATACTACGGATAATTCTACCACCAAACCATATTTTTTTCAACAGTAACTGCTTTACAGTTTTGCTTTTTAAATTTATACTATAGGTATATAATCTTTATAAAAATAAGGAGAATGGTATGGTTAAAAAATTTTCGATTACAATCCCTACGCTTTCTGACGAAGAACGTGTTGGTTATATTTATTTACCACCATCATATGAAACAGATACAGATACTAACTATCCTGTAATGTATATGTTTGATGGGCAAAATATCTTCTTTGATGAGGATGCAACCTATAAAACTTCTTGGGGTTTAAGTAGTTATTTGGAAGATAATCCTGTAAACATGATTATAATTGCAATATCTAGTAGTACTATAGGCAATAATAGATTATATGAATATACTCCATATGTTTTCACTTATAATGGTGAAAATATCATAGCTAAAGGAAAAATATATATGGATTGGCTCATCAATGATTTAAAGCCACAGGTAGATGCTAAGCTTAGAACCTTGAAGGATAGAAACCATACTTATATATGTGGTTCCTCTCTAGGTGGATTAATGTCATTTTACGGTGCCACTTTATATAATAAATATTTTGGTAAAGCAATCTGCTTATCACCTAGCTTATGGGTTAATGTAGAAGGGGTAATTCGCACCATAAATACAAGTAAAATGAACGAAAATACCTGCATATATATGGATTATGGCAGTAAAGAACTTGATAACCATGTAGAAAATAAAGACATCTTAGCTGAAGCTACTGCTTTGCTAATCAAAAAAAATATAAATGCAACTCTTACTATTGCCTACGGTGGAAAACATTGTGAAGCATCCTGGGCTAAAAGAGTTCCTTATATAATGAAATGGCTGGATATATAATCCAGCCATTTCATCGTCTATATGACGTTTTCTAATTATTCTTCTATAACTCTTTTATTTCGCCAGCCACCTTTTTTCCATCTGATATAAACAACAACTCCTCTTAAAAGTTCATCCATAGCCATTGCTATCCACAAGCCTACAAGTCCCATATTTAATTTAATTGCAAATATATATCCAAAAAGTACTGCTACGCCCCACATAGATGCCATTCCAAGATATGTTGGGAACTTAACATCTCCTGCAGCTCTCATACTATTTATAATTACAAGATTTGCTGTTCTACCGATTTCCAAGAATATACATACAAACAAAACTTTACCTGACAACTTAATTATTTCAGGATTTTTTGTAAATAGTCCAATTGTAACAGGGCTTATAATCCAATTCACAGCGGCTATGGCAACAGAAATAACCAATGCCTTCTTTAAAGACTTCATAACTCTTTTATATGCATAATCATATTCCTTTGCACCAACTGCATGACCTACAATTATAGATGTGGACACCGCAGCTGATACCGAGTAAAGATATGCAAAGTTACTTACCATCTGTGCAAAATTCTTCGTACCAGATACAACCTTCGAATCAAATGTATTAACCATTATAAGAATAATTATCTGTGCGATATTATATGAAATATTTTCTCCTGCTGTAGGAATACCTAACTTTAAAAGCTTTTTAAGTATCTCCTTCGGAAATGGCCATAAATATTTTATAGATATATGTCCCTCTATCTTAAATTTAAAGAGCAATATAGCAATAATCAGCGCAATCACTCTACTAATCGTAGTAGATAATGCAACACCTTTAACTCCCAATTCCAAATGTTTAAGCGGACCAATTAAGAAGATATAATTGCCAACAATATTTATAATATTCATACTCAATGCAATAATCATTCCAAACTTTGTTTTTCCATTATTTCTAAAAATCTGCGAAAATACGTCTATCATAGCCTGAATAAACATAAAACCACCGACTATGGTCATATAATTCTTAGCATCAGCCATCATAAAGCTAGGTGTTTGCATTATTTTTAAGATTGCGTCACAACCAGCCAAAAGAATAAACGATATTACTCCGCTTAATATAAGATTAAAAAATATAGATACCGTATAAATCTCGTTTAACTTTTCTTTAAGCTTGGCACCTATATACTGTGCAATCATAACTCCAGCCGCACTTGATATAATTGTAAATGCAAGAGTTAAAAATCCTAATATCTGATTAGCCTGTCCTATTCCATTTACAGCATTTTCATCATATGCAGTAATCATAAGCATATCTATGTATCCTAAACATAACGATAAAAGACATTGAATAAATATAGGCCACCCTAATTTAAACAGTGACATTTTTCTTACATCAGTTTCCGCCATTTTTTATCTCCTTATAAAATCATTGCCTAAAATACCTAATAACAGTATAATGCTATTAAGAGACAAATTTCTACAACAATTTTGTAATATAATGACACAATCTTGTTATTTAACATAAAACAGGAGGCAATTATGCGTATAAATATGGATAAAACAAAAAAAGAAGAAGCAAAACACGGTACCATTCTGCTTCCCTACAACATATATCGCACCTATATTCCTGAGGCTTTTACAGACTTTCCTATTCACTGGCATGACGAAATGGAAATTATAAACGTAGTATATGGAACAGCAAAGTATATCGTAGACTTTAAAGAATATATTATAAACGAAGGAGATATACTTATCATTCCTCCATCGTCTTTACACTATTTCGAACAATACAATGATAATAATTTCCTAGGCTTGACATATATTTTCGACAAGAAGCTAGTTGATGGTGGTTCTTTTGATACGTGTTCAACTAAATATATCAATCCAATTTTTAACAATGATATCTATCTGCCTATCCATATAGCAGCAGAGTCACCTCATACAGAAACTCTTAAAAATATTTTAGATAAAATAGTTATTAACCATGATTCTCATTGCGTCGCCTATGAGCTTCAAATTAAAATAGGATTTTTAGAATTTATTAATTATTTCTATTCTATAAACTATTATGAAGTTTTAAAGGCTCAGGACATTACAAGCATTCGTACCTCTGGTCTCATAAAAGATGTAACCACTTATATAGAGGAACACTATGCAGAAAAAATCACCTTAGAGATGCTTGCTGAAAAGATAAACATTAGCATATATTATTTATCACACATATTTAAGCAGTATACAAACCAAACTCCTATAGAATATCTTAATCAATATAGGCTATCTACTGCTGCTAATTTGCTTAAAACCACCAATGATTCCATTATGGATATCTCTTTTGAATGTGGCTATAATAATGTATCTTACTTTAACCGTGCCTTTAAAGCAAAATATAATATGACACCAAAAGAATATAGAAAAAGGTAAAGTTTTTCTAAAAAATGCCGATATAGTAAATAAGTACCAGAAGAATATTGGTTTTGTTGAAATATGCATCCAAGGAGGGATTATCGCAGTAAACGGATTTTACAACGATTTCAATGTAACCCCAATTCAAATGGTAGCTTTGGTGCCAAAATCAAAAAGAGATAAAAGACACTCATTATATCAATCTCCTGAAAAAAATAATTCTTCTGGTTTCGCAGGAGAACTTGATAAGGCAATGGAAGTCTTTAATCCTGATGATTTTCAGACACTTACATATAATTCAAAGAGTCAGCTTGAACCTTTTATATATGTAAGGCACAAAGAATATACCATTTAACATCGAAAAAGCCGGTCTTTTCAGACCGGCTTTCTAAATGCATATTAACTATTTCATTAATCCCTTAAGACCTTCTACAAGAGATTCACATGATTCGCATAACCAAACCTTCTCATCCTCTACCTTTACCTTAGAGCACTTCTTCTCCTGCTGACACATTTCGCACTCTGTAGTTTTCTTACATCCTACTGCACTTAATGCAACTACTAATACTGCACTTGTTACTAATAATGCCTTTTTAAATTTTTTCATAACATATACCTCTTTTCTTTTTGTATAACACAATCAATATGTCCTTCTCATTGTAACATATATTGGATATTTTGTAAATATTTAGAATAATCCAAGTGACTTTAATAATAAAATTGCAAGCATAACTGGAGCTACATACTTAACCATCACTGTATATAAACCTTCTCTCTTAAAGCTTGAAGCACTTTTCTTCACTTCATCTATAATGTACTTTGGTTTAACAATCCAACCTATAAGCACACATGTAAGAATAGCTATAACTGGCATAAGCACATAGTTACTTGCATAATCCATTATATCAAGAAGATTTCCTATAGCACCATTTGGAAGCTTAACCTCAAAGTAAAGTACATTGTATCCAAGACAGATAACTGTTGCTGCGCCTGCGTAAATAAGCGCCATTACAAGACTTACTGTTTTTCTTGATTTATTAAACTTCTCCATACAGCTAGCTACAAGTGTCTCCATAATAGATACACTGGAAGTTAATGCTGCAAATAACACCATTATAAAGAATACTACTCCTACAAAGTTACCAATGGCTCCCATTTCCTCAAATATCTTAGGTAAAGATACAAACATAAGGCTTGGTCCCTCTGACATTCCTTCCTTACCCATAAATACATATACAGCTGGGATAATCATAAGACCAGCAAGGAATGCTGCCATAGTATCGAAAATCTCAATATTTCTAATAGACTTATTCAAATCTACATCATCATTTACATAAGAACCATAAGTAATCATAATACCCATAGCTACACTTAAAGAATAGAATAACTGTCCCATAGCATCCATAACGATTCCTATAAATTTCTGAACAGTCAATCCCTCAAAATTAGGAACAATATAAACTAATAAGCCTTGGATACCTGTTCTCACTGTTCCATCTTCTGTCTTATAGGAAAGTGTAAGCGAAAAGATTGCAATAAGTACAACTACTATTAACAAACCAGGCATAATTATCTTAGAAAACTTCTCTATTCCCTTTTCTACACCTAAATATACAACAACTGATGTCATCGTAAGGAAGATAAGCATAAATACAATCGGTGCTGCCTTTGATGAGATAAATGCACTGAAATATCCATCTTTAGCCGCCTCATTAGCATTACCTGTAGTAAACACCACAATATATTTTGTAATCCATCCACCGATTACAGAATAATATGTCATAATAATCGCTGGAACGATAAATGTTAATACTCCTAAAAATTTCCATTTACTGCTTATAGTTTCATATGCTTTTAAAGCACTTTTCTTAGTTCTTCTACCAATTCCTATATCTGTTGTAAGAAGAACAAAACCAAAGGTTAATGCAAGTACAATATATACTAACAAAAATAAACCTCCGCCATCCTTTGCTGCAAGATATGGAAATCTCCATATATTTCCTAAACCTACAGCACTTCCCGCTGCCGCAAGAACAAATCCTATTCCGCCGCTAAAACTAGCCTTCTTTTTCTTTTCCATAACGCCTCCGTTGTTTTGTTTATTACTTTTCAAAAAACAACGACATTATATCACAAAATTTGACATATGTCACTAATTATTCGGTTTATGATGATACATAGGTGTACTTTCGTTCATCGGAAGGAAGGTATAACCATTTGCAAGGCCCCAGACTATGATTTTTTCAACAGCATCCACACTAAAGCTTACTATATCATGCTGTAAAACTATAGATACATTGTTTCTCTTTATACCATTTATTACGTTATTGGCAACTTCGTCTTTAGTCTTAGCTCCACCTGCATCTCCACTGCTGACATTCCAATCACAATAAAAGTATCCTCTATAGCCAAGGCTTTTTGATAAAGTGGTCATTATTTTCTTACAGTAATTTCTACTGATAGTATTTGATGTTCCGCCTGGAAAACGCACAATATTAGGCTTAACACCTGTCTGAGCTACACATATATCTTCTATCTTCTTTAAATCT
>JBGVNF010000062.1:0-32312 GCA_045125245.1 Lachnospiraceae bacterium | reverse complement strand
CGTCTACTTCATCATTCGCATGTAGTAAAAATGGTTGGACCTTCATATCGAACTAAAGATTATTATGATTTAGTTGACCCAGAGGACAAGTAATCATATCGGAATAAAACTACATTTTCATTTCGGAATTTTATAGCATTTCGATGTTGACATTTACAACAGACTTTCAAAAATGGATTGTGGAACTCTTTAATAAACTATATAAACTTACCGAAAACAACTACATCCCAAAATCACATTATGTAGAATACGGTTTCCAAAAATAGGCAAGAACTTTTCTTATCCAGTAAGTGAAAAATCATCTGATTCAGAGGAATAATACTTTGTTGACTTCATATAATTATGATGTATAATATTTATAGAGTCATATGTTGTTCCGTCCTGGAGCTGCGTAGGACTCGTAATATTAACAAATGTATCGCACTTGCAGTTTAGCAGGTGCGACTTTTTGTTTATCATATAAATACACAAAAAGGCTATCCTTACGGATAACCTCTTTACAAACTTCAATATTCTATTTGCTATTTCAGAGCTTACTTCCCTTAATCCTCTACTGTGCCATTTACTGTGCCATTTTTCTAAAACTTATACGAATTTATATAAACATATATAGATAGAGGCAATACTCTAAACCCTTTATTTATAAGCTTTTACAGAGATTTATCGCCTTATATGAAACTATAGAAAAATCGTCAACCAATAACGATACCGAGTTTCATAATATATATCTCCTTTGATTATCATTATTGTTAATTTAAACCATTATTTAATATAACACGAAGGATGCGAAATGTAAATTTATTTATTGTCTTAGCATCTTCATTTAAACTATCCGAAATTTCCGGATAGTTAATTTCCCACACAAAACAGAAATAGATTGCTCTTACGCCAATTCATAAACTGCTTCCTGTTCAAGCTTACAATCCTTATTTAGCATAAACTCAACCACCTCCCTGTCACATTCCAATTTATTAAGCAAAAGTTCTAGTCTCTTCCTATCATTTACAGTCAATGCTTTTGTATGCTCCATATATTTCTCTAACGTATTTATATCCATACACAACGACACAAAAGGAATACCTGTCTTACGCTTCAGATGCTCAAGTATGTAAAAACCACCCGCATCAATATCCCCAAAGTGACGATACTCTTTATCCTTATTTTGCTCATATAGCTTCATTAAAAACTCTCTTTTTGCTCTATTATGAAAGCCGCCAAGATATATAATAAAATCATCACTCTCTTGTTTAGCTGCTCCGTAATTGTGAAAACTTGTCAAATTCTCAACAGTCACAATCCTCTTCCCTGTAACCTTCACACTCTCCAGTTCCTTTAACGATTCTGTGGACAATGCTATATCTCCCATAAGCTTTGATAAATCCACTGTTTGCCCAGCGATCATCAGTATAGCCTTTCCTTTTACACTTACATATGTCGGTGTCTTTAGAACATTGCATTCCTCAAATACTGTCTCCTTATCCAAATACTCACCATACTGATACAATAAAGCTTTTGCTTTAGACTCAAGCTTTTCTACTCTCTTTGAATCGTGAAATAATCTAATAGATAAATCTCTTACAAATATTTCATTTTCATTTATAAGTAATTCGTATACAAGCGTTAATAAATCCACATAATTTGTCTTTTCGCCGTCAAAATATTCTACCTTCTGATTTTTTGACAACTTTTCTCTTTGTATCTTAAAATAATTTTCAAGTAGTTGAAGTCTTGAATTATTATTTAGCTTATTTTCAAAATATAGCATAGTATCAAGTAGCCAGCCATTCTCATCTCTTTTAGGTTCACGCCCAACAAATTCATATATTTCATCCAAATTTGCAACATTCAAAGAGACCATATTAATAATATCGCCTCTCTCATATATAATAGAAATATACTGTAACATTTCAAGCTTATGTAATGCCTCGTTAACATCACAAAACAACTCATACTCTGCATCATCATTGTACTTTGAAAACATCTCCGAAACCCTTTTTCCAAAGCTTTGATTCATCTGGTTTGTACCTGTAAAGGTCTTACTTTTTTCATATTTATCTAACAGTTTATTTAAAACTATATCCTGTATTTTCTTAAAAGTCATATTCCTCCACTATACTGCTTTGATCTACTCTTATAGCAGTCAAAACTGTATCTACCTTTTCACCTATAATTTCTATCTTTGCTGGTGGTGTTGCCATAATAACCTGTAGGTCAAGACCATTGAAAAATTCCATCATCGACCCTATTCGTTCATCATCCATTTTATCAAAAGCCTCATCAAGTAGCATTACACGAACGCTATTGCCATATCTATATAGCTGATAAAATGATGCTGCAATGGCAACATAATACGGAACCTGCGTTTCACTACCACTTTTTTCTCCATATATTTTCGAGAAAAGTTGCTTACTGCCATCTCTTTTTTGTATCTCTATGTCATAGTCAAGATAAGAACGATAATCTGTATATTCTTCAACTATTTTTTGTCCATTATCATCCTTCGTCATAAGCTTATCAAATAGCTCAGACATTTCTTCTTTATACTGTTCTTCAAACTGAGCTGTCCACAAATTGATACCTTCTATGTTATTTTCAGCCGTAATCATACGATACAATCCTTCTTTTTTCTTATCAAAGCTAATTATGAAATGATAACTGTCATCACCATAATAAATATTATCCAATGCTTTGTTAAGGTTCTTAAACTCTGTCTTTGCTTTTTCGATAAGTTCTTTCATCTTTGACAAGAAATCACTCTTAAATATCTGTTCACAGTCATCCTTTGCCTGTCTTAGCTTCTCCTCATATCGTATCATCTCAACAGTTTTTAGATTAGCTGCTGCCTCTCTATATTCAACTATTCCTGTAATACCGATTACAAAATCCTGTGTAAAATCTGTATTATATCGATACTGTTTATCCTTAAGCTCATCTACCAGGTTATTTCTTTCAGTTTCAAACTGTGTACGTTGTGGTGAAAAATTTTCATATATTTTCTTCGCAGTCTTCGTTTTTCGATTAAATTCATATTTATCCTCTGCTACTCTATACGAAACTCCATCTACATCCAACTTATTTTCAAGCTTCTGATTACTTTCCTTTAACAGTCCCTGCTTTTCTGCCAGTTCTTCTCTCAATATTTCCACTTTATTAAAAAGTCTAGCATTTTCATTAGACAAATCTTTCCATTCTGCATCCGCACTTTTCTTCTCTTCCTGTTTATCATCTAAGTCCATCTGAAGCTGTATATATGTTGGATCCTTCATAGCCTTATCCAATTCAACCTTTTCAAGTTTTAACTGTTCTTTAAGCTCCGCTATGCGAACTGGTGCATTAACATATAATTTCAACATTTCAATATTAAATTTCTCTTTTGCCTCTATTACTGTATTATATGCCAAAATTTCTTCACGAAGCTTCTTCCTTACTCCACTCAATTCCTCTAATTGTGTTCTTACATTGACAATTTGTGTTCTATATGCATTTCTACCTATATACGGATCATGATAATACTTAGGGTTAATATGTCGCACAACATACCCTTGATATAGCATGCATTCTGCTGTAATAGCAATATCATAATTCTCCAGCTCACTTATGTCATTACATCTAAACACTCTGCCCAATAAATAATTTGCAAATGCCTTAGCATATCTGTTCTCACTTTTTACTACATACGCCAAGGATTTATTATCCACCTCTATGTCTAGCGGTAATTTTCTTGTATTTATAATACCTGCTGTATGTATTTTATCTCGTCGTTTGTTATACATCTCCAATGCCACATTATAATACTGTGGTTCTACAACAAGATAAAACTTTTGGTTATTCATATAACCTTCTACCGCATTTATCCACTTTTCATCAGTAACCTCTAATAGTTCTGCAAGTATATATACCCTTGAATTTATCCTTCTCTTTTCAAATTCCTTTTCAATGGTATCCTTTAACATTACAGTATGCTGTGGGTATGTAAGATTATGTTTTTCAAGTTCACTAAGCCTATTCTGCAGCTCTTCTATCTTCTTATTAAGCTCATTCATTCTATACTTATATTCTGCATATTTATCTTCTATTTCTTTTAATTCTTTTGCCTGAAATGCAACTATCTGCTCGATAATACTTGTCTTTTCATAATATCCCACCTGAGATGTTAATACATTTATGTCATTAACAGACACTATACTATAACCAAGTTCTTTTACACACTGACTGAATTTTTTTAAATTCTTAACCTGCTCTGTAAGTTTTATTTCCTCGTTCTTATACTTTTCGATATCCTTATTAACCTCATCAATTCGACGTTTACAATCTTCTATCATCTTACTTGATGAGTTATTATTTATAGTAACATTAATTCCTAATATCTGTTCTTCTAGTGCCCTTATCTTATTATCTATATTGTCAAGCTGTTCTTTATTTGATTCAATAGCTTGACTTTTCAATCTAATATCTTTTTCTTTATCTTCTATATCACTTTTCACTGAATCTCTTGAAGCGAGAGCAAGCAGAATATCATTAATAATAATATCCTTATCCTTTTTTTCAATTCTTTCATATGTTGAAAGTATATCTTCCAGTGCAATATACTGTTTTTGTGAACGGTCAAGCAATAGCTCCAATTCACTTAATGTTTCTATATTTGCACGCAAAGATGCCACATCAATCTTTTCATCAGCTAAAACAAATTTATTGATAAATTCTTTAACGTTATCCATAGGCTTAAATGCCAATGACTTTGGAATAATATCAAAAAACTTATCATCTAAATGCCCCATTCTTTGTTTAAATCTGTCTTTTGCAGCGTTTTTCTGTTCAATAAATCTAACTCGTTTATTATTATTTTTAAATTCCTCTGCTAAAGCTGGTCGATTATCAACTACAAATGACAATTCTTCAAGTCTACACTCCTCAACATACCATTTTGTACTAACAGGACTTTCCTCATCCTGCGAGGTCAAATGTACACCCATTACAAAGTATCTATCATCTTTTTCTTCATAAAATTCCAATGCAACATTGGCAGGTACTACATTCTTACGAAGATAAGTTTCTCCAACATTCCCGACCTTACAACGCACATATCCCTTAAGATTACGATTACCCTTTTCATTAGCTGCCACATTAAATCTTCTTGTATTTGTTGTAAGTACCAACTGAATAGCATCTAGTATAGTAGATTTACCAGCAGTATTTTCACCACTTATAAGAGTTGAACCATTAAGAGATATTCTTTCATTTTCAAAGTAATGCCAATTAATCAATTGTATTCTAGTTAAAATCTTTTTTTGATTGTTCATTCTAATTTCCTTTTCAATATACACTATATTCATCTACTGTTCATCATTATCAGATACAATATCCTTATTCTCAGCATATTCTTTTAGCTTTTGCATCGTCATTTCATAATAATCATTAACATTCTCTACAGCAACAGCCAATATAATTGACGGATATATCACAATTCTCGTATCTGCCTGATTCACATCCGTATCCAAATTCTGAATAATATTATATTTTTTAAATTCTTTAACAAAATCTTTCTCCATACTCTTATCCAAATTTGGCTTTGACTTAATCTTAAGCATTGCAAATTTTTCACGAATCTCTTCCATAAGTACTGTCACTTCCTCTGAATATGTAGCCAATTCTTTTCTTTTTTCTATATATAAAAGTCGAAGTATAAGCAAAATAATACTATTATATTTATTCAAATCAACTCTACCTGTACCAAATTGATTTGCAATGCCTATAACTCCCTGATCTTCATTTAATTTTAAATCATATCCAAGTAGCTCAAAATATGTAACAAACATTTCAAAATTTTGCTTTACAAACATATAATCCTTTTTAGTATCCTCACGCTTTTTAAGCAAAAAACAATGATTTAATAATTTATTAGCCGCATTTCTGAATTTTTCTTTCTGTGCAACCGATTCATTCAATATCTCAAACATAGTTTCTCCTATCTTTTGATTATTTCAAATAACGGAAATTCATATCCCATCTTGTTAATTCTTTTATCAGTTCTCTTTAATTCATAATTATTAGCACGATTACCTGCATAAATACTTATATATATGATTCGAATCAAATCTCTCTTACTTTCAACAGCTATCTCTTCGACAAACATCCTTTCCCTTCCTTCAAGTAGTGTACTTACATACTCGTTAATATTTTTTCTAGAGAATCTCTGCCTATTCTTTTGTTTAAGCGCTTCCTTGTACAATAATCTTTGTTCATCGCTCATAAGCTGGCCTTCTGATAGGTTATCTACTACAACATTCTTTCTAGAAACAGGTATTGCTCTAAGTGATTCTGGTGAAATATATCCTTGTGTATAAATACTGCATAGACTGGTTAAATCCTCAGAAACTACTTCAGCCTTCTCTCCACCATTATTAATTTCTTCCGCAATTAAATCCAATATCTTAGCTAACTTTCCCTCCATATTGTTACCTGTTGCCAATTTAAATCTTGCACGCATAACAGCATTTTTCATATATCGCATATGTTTAACATCTATATCTTCTATAATCTCGTCCAAACGATAAAACATAGACTTTACATCTAACAACTCTGATACTAAATTATCATATGCTTTTTCTTTATCTTCCTCTTGCTCAACTTCCATAAAGCCTATAACAGCGCGCTCCATAACTGTAGCATTTTCCATCATTTCTTCTATCTTCTCAATAATAGAACTTCTAAAATACGAAATATTTTCACTAGTCTTCATACGCAGATAAGCCTTTGACCCAATATTCTTATGATATTCAAAAAAATGATCAATAATTTCTGCAGCGCTCATATCTGCAGTCTGCCTATCCATATGCCTCTTTATACTGGCATTTAACTTTTTCAATTCAGAAATCAATCTATCCGTATTTTCTTTAACACCCTTTATAATCAACTCATACGGCTTTGCATACAAATCTCTATTCTGCAAACTTGCATGTATCTGTGATATAAGTCCTTGATATTCCGCTTCTTCTTCCTGTATCACCTTATTCATGCTTTCTATAATAGGCACTGCATATTCATATAACACCACATTTAACTGATGATTTCTCTCCTGCTCATACTCAATCCATCCACATAATTTAAGGAATGCTATAACTGCATTAGCCTTTTCTCTTGCATCCTTTATAAAGGTTTCCTCATCATCAAAAGTCATCTCCATATCATCTACTTCAAAATATTCCGTCAATACTTTCACCACAATCTCACGATTAACACCATAAGATATTTCTGGTTTAAATGTATTAAAAATAAGTAGAATGCAATCTGCATATACTTGTCTATATTTACTTGTTAGTGGTTTAAAAAAATCACTAGGGAGAATTTGAAATAAATTCTTCATACTAAAGCCCTTTCTGCTCGTCTATTAACTCGAACAACCTTCCACTTTTTCAATTTGCGTCAACAATGTTGACACAAATTCATTTTTTGTTTTATAAGAAATTAATAATTTTATCTAATTGTAATATACTTCTGATTTTTGCTATTAGGCTTATCTGGAATTGTCATTGCTAAACGACCTTGCTCTAGAAGCGGCTTGATATGTCTTCTTGCAGATTTTTTCTCTTTAAGTTCAAGTAGTTCTGTAATTTCCAAAATATTTCTTGGAATAACACAGAATTCCAAAATTCTTTTTGCAATTTTCTCTTTTCTGGTTTCTCCCTCATCTAAGGTCATTTCTCCGCCATCTAGGGTCATTTTTGCTTCATCTAGGGTCATTTTTGCTTCATCTGGGGTCATTTTCACTTCATCTTGGGTATTTTCATCCAATCGTACCCTAGTAAATGGTATCGAAACCAC
Source organism: Lachnospiraceae bacterium (assembly GCA_045125245.1). Taxonomy (GTDB): domain Bacteria; phylum Bacillota; class Clostridia; order Lachnospirales; family Lachnospiraceae; genus SVEL01. The sequence goes on along the minus strand of JBGVNF010000062.1, from coordinate 24,491 downwards.
TATCGAATTCTCTCTGAACTCATAAGTTTCCTTACCATATACCTCGGTAATCTTAGGAACACCACGCCCAGTACGCTCACTAATATGCAACTGCAAGAGCATATCTGATAATTTCTGATTCACAGGAACTGATTCCCCAGCAAAGAATCCTTCTAGCGTTTGTCCCGGTGGCATTTTGCCACGAGAAAGAATTTCTATTCTATCACTAAACACAGTCAACATTGGCGCGTTGCCTGTTGTCCACTGATTATGAACAAATGCATTGATAACCGCTTCTCGATATGCTTCTTCATCAAATAGCATTACTTCTTTGCGCTCTACTTTACGTCCACGTTCGTCCGCCTGTGGAACATTAAGCACTTCTCCATATTCCAACACCTTGTCCAAAGAGAACAACAAACAAGTATTCCCAAATTCTCTTACAGAATACATAGTAGAAGCCTTGTCTTTCCCATTAAATATAGCAAAACGAATTGTAATATGACTATCGTCTGAAACCAACTGTGCCAATAGATTATATTTACCATTATCCGTCAGCAATCCAAGATTTTTCTTAAATGTACGCCTATTTAACGATACACCTTTAGAGGCATAATAAACAAACAACTTATCAAATGTCAAATCTTGATACTCAGACTCCGTATTACACATCGTTGGCAAACCAACTCTTAGAATATAAAACAGATTAGATTCTCTTTCCGGATATTTATTTAGATTTACTTTGCTTGATCCAATTCGTAAATATCTGTTTCCATCAAAACCAGTTGGTATCTTAGAAGCTGCTGGCACAACCATAACCACCAATCTTTTCTCTTCCAAGGAAATCTCATAAAAAGTGAAATTATTATCTGGCGTAACCTGTCTAGCTAGATAATGCTCTAATGGTTCATTTTTTACGTCAACTCTGAAATCAAATGTCGTACCAGTTATCTCATGTGTCTCATTGTTTACGCCCCAGACCAGATATCCATACTCCTGTCCTTCCAATGCCGCTGCATTTGATAACGAAGATATATATTCACCAATCCCATTTGGTTCATACCAGTTTTCTTTAAATTCAAACCAATTTGCTTCTGTGGGATATGCGATTAATTCCTTTACGATTTTGCCTAAATCCATTTCTACCAACTCCTAAACTCTTGATACATTTATTATACCTTTAATATTTTATTCTTACCACTTAAAAATATATTTTTTCTCACATAAAACATATTCAAATCATTAATCATTATATGTTATTAATAACATATTTTTAAGAATTTTGTGATATAATTGTCATGTATAACATATTTTCACATCTGAACTATCCGAAATTTCCCGTAAAATCTTCTCCAAAAGCATCTATACTAAAATTCTTAAATGCTTTTGATTCTTTTGTCATTGCATAAAATGCTTCATAAGCCTCATAAAATAATAATTCTTTTTTATTCATAATAATCTAATCCTTCTTGCCGATTTTCATTCTTCATTATCCATATTATCATAGGTCAATTCACCTTTTCTTAACATTGATATTATACCTTTATTATTTTATTCTTACCACCAGAAAAATAATATTTTCTCACAAAACACAAAGAGATTGCTCACTGAACAACCTCTTTGCAAATCACTATATTCTGTTTTCTATTATTCCAATATCACTGGTTCACTCTCCTCCAATGTACCTTTATTAATCGAATATGCTCCTGTCACATAATTGTCCTCTGAAATTTCTCCATTATATTTTACGATAACCACATCTCCAACCTTAACGATTTCATTATCTATACATCTCTTTATACGCAAATCGCTAGTATCTATTTTATATACCTTGCCATCTTCTTTGTTCTTACAAAGAACACTATCATCTATTACAATATAACCATCACCTACTTCAACTAAGGTTCCTGCTACAGTAAACTCATATGGTTCAACAGTTGTTGATACTGAATTTTGTTCTGCATACTCAATAATATTCTCCGCTGCTTCTGAACCTATATAATATATATAACTATAATTAAAAATATTAGTTGCAAAATAGCCGTCTTCTGATATATATACCACCCTTTTATATACACCAAGTGCATCTGATGTTGCAGTAAAACTCAAATAATTCCTATCACTTCTATCAAAAGAATCAACCGTGTCATCTAACGCAGCCTTTTCACATTCTGAAAGTATCTGCCATATATATGCATCATCATTAACCTTATAATATCCCTGTTCTTTATATCCTTCATATACAGAAAAATTCGATAACTTCAAATTTTCATCAAGACTGTACAGCTTCATTAATTCCCCAAAGGTCGCTGGTTTCGTATCATCTTCCGAAATTTGATATACATAATATTCTCCATCCATACCTGCTGCAATAAGCTTTTCTGATGAAACGCCATTAATTTCATATACTTCAAAACTTTCTGTATATTTTTTGTCGCTATACAAATCCACACCTGACGCCTCACCTACACCCAATTTGCTATCAATCACTTTTTCCGATATAGAATAAGAGCTTTTTATACTATATTCTCTTCCATCATAATTTACTGTTCGATATTTTTCACTAAGAGTCATATATTCCCAAGGCCATTCTTTAGAAAAACCTTCCTCATTAACATAATATTGGTATCTCCCTTGTGACGCATTCCTTTCACTATCTACATCTTCTTTATTAATTAACATTGGTAGGAATTTAATGCATCCCAAAACAAGTAAACCAACGCAAGCGACCAATGCACCCCACTTATACCAAGCTAATTTCCTAGTATTATTTTCTTTCCCCTCATAGCAAATAGCTTCATTTACATATTTTTCATCGATATTATCTATTACTTCTGATATTTTTTCTCTACTCATAACGAAACTCCTTTCCCACTAAGATATTTCTTCAATTTCTCTCTCGTACGCGAAAGTCTTACAGATACATTATGCTTACTTGTGCAAAATAGCTTTGCTAAATCTTCAATAGAATCAGAATACCAATATCTTCGAACAAACAATATCCTATTTTCGTTATCAAGTGTTCCAAGAAAAATATTTATATACTTTGATAATTCCATAGCATCAATCTCATCCTCTACAGATGAAACAGATGGAATACAGTTTTCCAACTCATCTAACGCTACATCATATATACTATTTCTTTTTTCCGCAGTATTGAAATGATACTTCTTTATAGCAATATTGCGTACAATGCGACATACATAGCTTATTAATGGATTTGGATTCTGAGGCGGTATTGTATTCCAAGCACCTAAATATGCATCATTCACACATTCCTCTACATCCTGCTTATTATTAAGTATATTATCTGCAACTTTCGTGCATGCGTAACCATATTTATTTGATAGTTCAACGATTGCCTGTTCCGAGCGCTCAAAGAACAATTCAATTATCTTTCTATCATCCAAATTACTCACCTTCTTTCTGCCTCATCTATATACTACGGTTTTTGTATAAAATATCTCATCTATAAACTAAATCGCAGTTGCGAAGCAACTACGATTAGACAAAAAAGTGGCAAAAACCAACTAGGATTTTTGCCGCATTTCAAAATCTATTTCAATTTGTGACTTATGATAAACATATATCTTCCCTTCATAATAAGAAATCCTCAAAATATCCTTTCGGCAGGATTAACAGATACAATTAGCCACTTTTGACATTTTTTTGGTTTTGGCTAATAGACTATTTATCCAACAACCAATCTGCAATATCCACTACCATTATTCCTTCATACTGATATTCATCATGTCTCGTTCTCGCAATAACCATCTTCGGATAAGCATCCTTAATCTGTAACAGTGGCGAAACTTCTCTTTCAAATGTCTTCTCATCACTGATATTATCTGATACCTGAATGTATATCTTCTCGCTACGCTTAATTGCCACAAAATCTATTTCTTTCTTATACAATATGCCCACGTATACCTCATAGCCTCGTCGTAATAGTTCTATTGCAACTATATTCTCAAGCACACGACCATAGTCCATATTCTTTGTTCCAAGCTTCGCATAACGGAAAGTATGGTCACTTAAATAGTACTTATCATTGGTTGATAAATATTTCTTACCTTTGATGTCATACCTTCTAACCTTATAAAAAGCAAACGCATTACAAAGATACTGCATGTAAGCTCCTACCGTTGTGTGATGTATCTTCTCGTGCATACTTCCCAATGTATTTGTAATATTACGTGCAGAAGAAAGATTCGATACGTTATCCATAAGGAAATCTACAATTCTGTCCATGAGATGCATATTTCTTATCTTATACTTCTTGCGGATATCTCTCACTATCAGCGTGTTAAACACGTCCGCAACATAATCATACTTAGATATTGCATTCTGGATTTTCTGATTCTATATATGCTCTGAATGCCTCCAATAGCTTTGATTTTCCACTACGTCTCACACCAGTAATTACTTTTATGTCCGTTGTACCTACTACATTGATTAACTTATTCAAATAAAAACTACGTTCAATCAGTTTCATCCAAATCAATCCTTTCATTGATAGTATACATCCATTATACTAATTCTATTAGCCAAAATCAATATTATTTCATTTTTGGCTAATAGAAATTATGTGCTTATAATACACAAAGAGGTTGCCCGAACAACCTCTTTTCAAACTACTATATACTAATTTTACGCTATTAGGACACCATTTCTATTCGCTATTTCAGAGCATACATTAAACCTTGATTTTATTTTTCTTCATCTTCTTATTTTCATACATGGCTTCATCTGCTCTACGAAATACATCCATATATTCCTTGTCTGTCTCATAATTGTAACTCGACATACCTACTGCCATTTGTAAGAATAATCGATCATTATTATTGCTACGATTAAATTTGTCTACTTCTTCTTCCAGCATTTGCATCTGTTTCTCTATCGTTTCTTTTTCTATATCTGCATATACAACTGCAAATTCATCACCACCTATACGATAAATGCATTTTCTATCCCATACGGTTCTCAATATAGCTGCAGCATTTTGAATCAATATATCTCCATATTCATGTCCATACGTATCATTTATCTTTTTCAAATCATTTATATCTATAGCTACCACTGAAAAACTGAATTTCTCGTTATTTTTCATCCGCTTGTGCAATATCTCAGCACACTCTACATAAGCTGCCTTGTTTCCAACTCTCGTCATATTATCTGTGTACATCAGTTTTACTATTGCTTTTATAACAGAAATTGATACAAAAATATATACAGTCATGACGCACAATATTACCAAAACAGAATCTATTATCATCATCTTCTGTGGTTCTCGAAGTTCCTCTTCTGTAACACATACAGTAAAAATCATCTCATTAAATAACTTTTGTGAAGTCAGGTACTTATCAACCCCATTCCAACGATATGGTTCCACGCTGTTATTTTGTGCTGACACTAAACTTTTTTCATAAAGATATGCGTGCTGTGTATCAAATTCTGTTGTATCCATATTACCTTCCATCTCAGGATGGTATACAAATCCACCTTCACTATCCATCAAAAACGCATATCCCGTATCGTAAACGGTAACAGCCTTTGCATTTTCATACAAAACACTTGTCGATATATCCATACCTACCACACCGATGAGTTCACCCTCTAAAATAATAGGGATGACATATGATATAATCTCTTCGCCCATATTCTGGTTAAAATAAGGATTTATCCATGTCTCCTCTTTATTAGAAGCTGGAATTTAATACCAGCCAACATGTTCCACATCATCTTTGTCATACTGAGAAATATCTGTCATTTCACATTCAGCAAATTCACCATCTACGTCCCGAATAAGCCACGCTCCTTGCTTAACTCCCTTTAGACTAGGATTTATATAATAATATACCGACACGGCACCATCCGTATATTTTACAGTTGTTGCCATCAATGCCTTCATCCTGCTGATATGTTCCTCATAATTCGTTTCATTCGACCAAATATCTTTCCTTTTACCAATCTGTTCTGCAGCAAAATGATATAATGTATGAACGCTTTGCTTAATATTTAATAATTTTTCATCTATCGTCTGCCTTTTTTCCGAACACATAAGTTGCATAATCTCTCTTGAATCATTTTCAACGATGCTTCCATAGTTAAAAAAAGCAATCGTCATAATAAATAATGCCGAAATCAAAACACTGCTAACAACAAGTATAAGTATTTTCCTCTGCAACGCTTTCATCTATTGTACCTCTATCTAAAAATATTCCATTTTTATTGTACAACTACGAACGGGACAAAATGTGGGACAAACCACACGAAAAAACTCATTTTTGAAATTTCAAAAATACAAACCGGTCACATATCTGTCTATTAAAATACCACTCTAGAAAATAAATGTAATTTTATTTTCTAGAGTGGCACACTTATTTTACGCATTATTATATTAAAAGACTAAGCACTCCCTGATTTGACTGATTTGCCTGTGCTAGCATATTTTGCCCTGCCTGCATAAGTATATTATGTATGGAATGTTCCACCATCAAATCTGCCATATCAGCATCTCTTATCCTAGATTCTGCTGCCGCAGTATTTTCTGCTGAATTATCATCTATTTCCTTAGCATGCTCTAGTCTATTCTGATATGCACCAAACTGAGAACGCTGCTTACTTACAATAGTAATTGCCTTGCTCACTTCATCTATGGCCTTTGTAGCACTTTCTTCCGTAAGCACGTTTGTACCCATAAGTTCCAATGATGCTAATCTTAAACACTTGTAACGCATATTTATTTTATCTGTCTTTGAGGCACCTGCATGGATGTTCACATTTACGTCATTGTATTCTGGCGCAATATCGTATACATCATGGTCCACCGTGCTGGACTTAGTAGATGAGTTGTATACAGTACTCTTTCCATCTACATCATATGAATCTGTATATATATCAACTCTTGTTGCCGAATTTAGATATGTATTTATCCTATCCAAAACATCTTGTTCACTATCTCCTGCATATACCTTAATACTGAGCATTAAATCCCCTATATTATTTCCCGTTTGCCCAGCGCCATAACTGTATTTGTTGTCTGCTTTCAAGTTGAAATATAAATAAATAGTTCCACCTGAATCAGCCGCTCCCCCTTCACCTTGATTTAATAAACCTGGCGTATTTTTATCAATACCTTTCTCTCCTGTCAATACAGACATTAATGAACCTAAAGTACCAGCACCATGTTCTTTAGATTCTCTAGATATATTTGTTACAAATCTATTACCTGTTGATAATTCAACCCATTTCCACCACAAACCTTCGTCATCTGCATCTCGATCATTTGATGAATAACTTATTTTATATGAATCAGCTGTAACTTCACCTATACCATCCATTAAAAATTTAAAGGTCCATTTATCATTGCTATTTCTTGCAACTAATAAATCCGAAGTATTATTTGCTGGAATAGAATCCAAATTACCATCCAATGCATTATTAGGATCTACTTTTGCACTAGCAAAGCTATCCGACGTTGCTTCAAAATCATACCCCGTTTCACCCGCTGATATATTAGCATTTTCTCTTGATGCATAACTTGCCGAATAACTAATGTTACTCATAGATGCATATACTTGATTACTATTATTGACAAAATTACCTGCCGAATCCTCCAATCGCGCGTTTGCTCCGCTATATCCATTCGAAGACATACTTGTCCCATTAATAGATGCGATTATATCCTTAACATCTGCTTCCTCCACTACAGACATAGAAAACTTAAAATCAAACACTGGGTTACCATTTTCAAATAATTCCGTATCTGCCGGATCAAAGTAATCCCCTACCTGAAAGCTATAATTATTCGCCTCTAATGTAGCCCAATCAACAGCCTTTGTCTGATGCGAATCTCCATCATAATCTGTCCACGACACACTAACGCCCGAATTATCAGCTAATATCTTATAAGAATTAACAGCTATTTTATCGTAATTAGCATTTGTTATTTCAAACTTTTGCGTACTAGGAGTTGTTATCTTTACTGCCTGAATAGGCACCGTTCCTACCCACACAGGCTTGCCACCTATGCTCTCATCTGGCCATATTTTCTTATCATTAAATGTTGTGGTAGTAAATATTTTCTCCATTTCAAGCTTAAGCTGTGTAACCTCATCATTGATAGCTTCCCTATCACTGGCAGAATTTGTTCCATTTGCAGATTGCACGGCCAGCTCATTGATTCTTTGCAATATACCGTTTACTTCCTCTAAGGCACCATCAGCCACCTGTACATAGCTTATTCCATCCTCTATATTATCAGACGCACGATTTAAACCTCGTATCTGAGCACGCATTTTCTCTGATATAGATAAGCCTGCCGCATCATCTGCCGCACGGTTAATTCTATAACCTGACGATAGTTTCTCGACATTCTTCTGGTTAGCGCGAGTAGTAATATTCAATTGTCTACTGGCATTCATCGCAGTAAGATTATGAGCAACTATATTCATGCCTGCCTCCTAAAAATATTATTCCATTTTGTTTATCGGCAGATTTGGTAAAATTATGAAGTTATTTTGAAATCTTTTTTATTCCCACCTTTTTACGTTTTCTGTCTTTTAGTAGGTTTCAATAGTACAACTCTCACAAAAAAACAGATATCCAGGCAGCATCAATTGCCTAAATATCTGTTTCTCTTATCAACTTATCTGTTACTTCTTAATCACGAAGGCTTGTTCCGCTATAATTTGTTCCTTGAGAAGCTGACGCATCATACCCCTGACCTACATAACCTTGACCATTAAAATCCTGACCATTATATCCTAAATAATCCGACGAACCTTGATATCCTGGCACACCCTGATATCCTGGATAACCTTGATTCATCTGCGTTGCCTGCTCTTTCTCGGCCTTAGCTCTCTTTTTATCTTTAACTATCAATACGATACCTGCCACTACGACTGCACCACCTATAAGGCCAAATACAATCTCGACTACCATCAGGACAACTCCACCCTCACCTGTTGAATACCCATATATCTTTGTTGGATTTTCTGGGTCAATGCTGAGACGGTACTTATCACCAATTTTGCAAGCCTTATTTCTTTCTTTGAAAGTATATGATGCAGTATATGTCTGACCTTCAATCTCGTATTCCAGTACAACTTTACTATCATACACAGTAGTTCTATCTGAATCTCCATCAGAATCTTCCTTCCACACTACATCACTCTCAACAGATAAAACTTCCGTAATATATGCATCATATTCTTGCACATTGCCTGGAAGCATTTTCTTAAACATTGTCGCCCTACAACTCATACTTATTGAAGATAATGCAAATGTCAAACCAAAAAGTATAAGAAAAATTCCTAATATCTTGCCACCTTTTGCGTTCATTGTCGAAGAGCGTCCTACTCTTATTCTCATACTCATAATTAACTAACCTTTCACTGCTTAACACACTTAATATGTTTCTCATAATATCCCCTATCTGTTATCATTTTGATAACAAAGCACATTCACCACACCAGCTTAAACAAAATGTTTCAACCAGTGTGGCACTAAGTGTTTCCCTATGCTCTAAGCTCTATCTCAAGCTTCTTATTTAACTTCTTAAGTATAGTCTCTACAAATCCGTCTACTGAATCTGCCCCAAATTCCTCATCCTTTGGAGTGAATACAACTGTAAATGCCATACTCTTCTTATCCTCTGGAATTGGCTTTCCTTCATATACGTCGAACAACTTAACGTCTGTTACATATGCACAAGACTCCTTGATGCAGTCCTCAACCTGACCACATGTAATTTCCTTGCTCATAACAAGTGCTAAATCTCTCTTTTCCTCAGCATACTTTGGAAGTGGATTGAACTTTGGTACATTGCCGAAGCTATCACTTAACTTCTCAAGATTAATCTCCATTACATATGCACCTGTACGCATATCCTCGCTATCCATAATCTCGTAAGAAACCTTTCCAAGGTAACCAACTTCTTCGCCATTGTACATAATAGTCGCTGTCTGGTATGGATGTAAGAATGTCTTAGTAGTTCTTTCATATGTGAACTTAATGCTAAGTGTATCTGCAACTACTTCTGCCATGCCCTTTAATGTGAAGAAATCTTCCTTATCACCAAATAAGCCTACGCAGAGAACATTCTGCTCCTCTGGGTACTCTGTAAGTGGAAGTGCCTTTGGAACGAAGATGCTTCCCATCTCATAGAGACGTCCTTCTAAGTTTCCTCTCTTCTGATTACGAGCTATAGCATGTATCATAGATGCAGCCAATGTAGTTCTCATAATTGAAAGTCCTTCATTGATAGGATTGATAAGTGGAATAGCCATTCTCTCCTTAGCATCCTCTGGTAACTTCAACATATCTAAATCAGCAGGTGAGAAGAATGAGTAATGAATGCACTCATGAGCACCTGTTCCACAAAGAGCTCTTTTAAGTCTCATATCAGTCTTCTGCTTTAAGTTGCAACCACCTGTTGTAACCTTTGCAGTTGGCATAAATGTAGGTGTTACATGGTCGTAACCATACATACGAATAACTTCCTCTGCCACATCTGGATAAGATTCCATATCCTCACGATATGCTGGAATCTGAAGTGTAAGTTCATCACCATTTACTACTGGTGCAAAGTTAAGGTTTGTAAGAATTCTAATGATTTCTTCAGTTGGAACCTCGATACCAAGAACTCCATTAACCTTAGCGATGCTTACCTTCATTTCCCTTGGTTCTACACTATTGCCTGTATTAGCATCTACTCTTGTAGATGAAACCTTACCACAGCCTAACTCCTCGATTAAATGAAGAGCTCTATCAATAGCCATAACTGTAGCGTACTCATCTACACCCTTTGAGTAACGACTGCTTGCATCTGAGATAAGACCCAATGCTCTAGAAGTCTTTCTTACATTATCTCTAGCAAACTTAGCACACTCAAACATAACCTCTGATGTATTATCACGAATCTCAGAATTAAGACCGCCCATAACACCTGCTATAGCAACAGGCTTTACACCATCGCAGATAACGAGGTTAGATGAATCTAATGTATATTCCTTTTCATTTAAAGCTGTAATCTTCTCGCCATCATTAGCACGTCTAACATTGATAGCATTTCCTTCTAAGAAATTGCAATCAAATGCATGCATAGGCTGACCTAATTCCTTAAGAATGTAGTTTGTAATATCTACAACATTTGAAATAGCTTCACAACCAACTAATGCAAGACGACGCTTCATCCAAGCTGGTGACTCCTCAATCTTTACATCTGTCACATAATGAGCAATATAACGTGGACAAAGGTCTGTAGCATCTACATTTACTGTAAATCCATCCTTCTTAGCACTTGAAACTGTATAATCAAGAGCTGGAGCCTTTAACTCCTTACCAAGTACTGCAGCAACCTCTCTAGCGATACCAAAGATACTCTGGCAGTCTGCTCTATTAGCTGTAATAGAAATGTCAAACATCCAATCATCAAGACCGAGAAGTGGCTTAACATCTGCGCCGATTTGGGCATCCTCTGGTAATACTAAAAGACCATTGTAGCCAGCACCTGGGTACATATTCTCAGTAAGACCAAGCTCTACGCCAGAGCAAAGCATACCGAATGAATCATATCCACGAAGCTTGCCCTTCTTAATCTTCATTACACCTTCAACAGTCTTGTGGTCCTTAGCTGTCATATATACAGACGCACCAACTAAAGCAACTGGGTACTTGCCACCAGCCTTTACATTATCTGCGCCACAGCAAATCTGTAAGCTCTCAGCCTCACCTACATTTACCTTACATACGTGAAGATGAGTCTCTGGGATAGGCTCACATTCCTCTACAAGACCTACAACTACATTTTCAATATCCTTACCAATTTCGTAAAGCTCCTCTACCTCGAAACCACACGAAAATAATTTCTCTTCTAATTCCTTAGGCTGAATGTCGATATCGACATAATCCTTCAACCAACTAAGTGGTACTAACATATCTAAAACCTCCTACTCTGATAACTGATTTAATACGCGTACATCTGATTCAAATAATAACTTGATATTATTGATACCATACTTAAGCATCGCAAGACGCTCAATACCGATACCAAATGCAAGTCCGCTGTACTTCTCTGAATCGATACCACATACCTCAAGTACCTTCTTATTTACGATACCTGCGCCAAGAACCTCTATCCAACCAGTTCCCTTGCAAAGCTTACAACCAGCTCCGCCACACTCGAAGCAGCTAACGTCTACTTCTACAGATGGCTCTGTAAATGGGAAATATGAAGGTCTAAGACGTGTAGTTGTACCCTCACCGAAAATCTTCTTTACAAGAACATCAAGCATACCCTTTAAATCACAGAGAGTAATACCCTCATCAACTACGAGACCTTCCATCTGGCTAAACATTGGTGAATGTGTAGCGTCATCATCTGAACGGAAAACCTTACCTGGTGATAAAATCTTAATAGGTGGCTTAGTATTCTCCATTACGTGAATCTGACCAGCTGAAGTCTGAGTACGAAGTAAGAACTCAGGTGATAAGTAGAATGTATCCTGCATATCACGCGCTGGATGATCCTGTGGTGTATTAAGAGCTGTGAAATTGTAGTAATCTGTCTCAATCTCAGTGCCTTCAAACACCTCAAAGCCCATAGATGCAAATATATCAATTAACTGATTGCGGATAAGAGTGATAGGATGAAGATTACCTGTCTCTACCTTATTAGCTGGCATAGAGATATCAACCTTCTCGCTCTCGTATCTAGCAGTTAACTCCTTCTCCTTCATAAGTTCATCAAGCTTTTCAAACTCTATAAGAGCCCACTCCTTCAAAGCGTTAACGCTCTTACCATACTCAGCTCTATCCTCTGGAGCAATGTCCTTCATGCCCTTCATAAGCTGACCAATCTTACCCGTCTTAGAATCCATGAAAGTCTTTTTAAATTCATAGACAGCCTTAGAGCTCTCTAAAGTTTCCATACCGCTTAAAATTTCCTGCTTAATAGCATCAAGCTGTTCATTTAAACCATTTCCTTGCATTTTCTCTCTCCTACTTTCTTTTATGTTTTAATGGTGGCTTTTTTAATAGAATCTCGCATGCGAGATTCTCCGCCTGCGACGAGTTGCTTTAGCAACATATTCCTATTCGTCGCAGAAATAATCGTAGTTGTTTTGCAACTGCGATTAAAGCGATCCTTGCGGAGCATTTTATGTATAGAAAAGTTACAACTTTTCTATACATAAAAAAACGCGGAACACTCGTCTATAGGGACGAATATTCCGCGGTACCACCCATTTTCCTTATAATAAGGCTCTTAATATGCTTAACGCGCATCAACGACACTCTCTACTAACATATGTATATATTCAAGAATGCAGCTCCTATGTGAAATTCATTGTTCTTATATTGCTCTAAGGGCTTTCAGCCGGCGACCCTAATCTCTTTCAGAGTTATAAGACAACTACTGTGCATAATCAAAGCTTTTATATATTTTATTATTTAGTGATTTTAGCACAAGGATGTGAAATAAGTCAATAGCTTTTTAACAAACCACTCTACTTCTCCACATAATCCACCTTCAACTCCTCTAGCAACTCCACCAGCTTATTATACGCCTTTATAGATGCCTTATCTTCCTTTATCTCCACAATCTTCTCGCCCTCAGATTCCTTTAACATCTTCTCTATATCATCAAGCTCCATTCTATTATTATCATAGAAATAATCATTTTCAGATACAGTAATAGCATATACAACTCCCTTGTAATCATCTTCTACATTTTTATCTGTAGAATCCTCACCTGTAGCGGCTGTCTCCTGTCCTGTTCCATTTCCGTTACCGTTTCCATCGCCAGAGCCGTTGCCGGAGCCCTTGCCCCAACCAAGGCAATTACCTATAGTCAATGCACCAGCTATAATAACTAGCACTATTATCATACTTATTAGCTTTTTCATTTCCCTAATCCTCTCCTACTGACAAATCTGTTTCTGAATAATAAAGATACTTGTACTGCTCCTGCACCGCTTCCATAGCTTTAGTAATCTTTCTATACGCTGAAACGGTTCCTGCTTGAGAACCATTATAGACAAAATCGCATAAAATAGTATCTCCATAATTATATTCCGATGCCTTTAGAACCTTTTTTAGCTCGGATGCCACATTATCACTGGCAGTTATTCTACTTATCACTTCATTCTTTCCTGAAACAATCAGTGTCCATTTGCCATCCTGCATTTCCAATATGAGCTTAAGATTTGTTCCTTTTGTAAATTCTAAAATTTCCTCTACATTATCCTTCGCTCTGTCATCGGCATTTTCCACTATACCTAACTCATATTCTAGTTTTTCCATCAAATCCTTAGCCTGACTTTCCCTCTCGGCCGCATCATTTAGCTGGCTTTCCAGCTCAGCTTCCTTCTCCTCTGTCTTCGCTGTATTTTGCGCATTGTCCATATGACTAAAGATAACAAAGAAGAATATAAGAATCAGCGTTACATCCAAAAGAGACGTAAAATCAAGCAAAATATCTCTCTTCTTCATATAATCACCAATTCGCTTTTTCAAATAATCTGTTACATTCTTTTACAAGCTTTGTAGACTCATCAATCTGCTTTGTAAAAAAGTCCTCATATACTGCATGCAAAATCTTAAATACAATGGAGAAAATGATTCCCCACGCTGTAGATGTAAGCGCCATAAAGAAATTATTCTTTATATTTGCCATATCATTAGCCGCCATATCAAGTCCCAAAAGAGCCATAACCGTTCCAAACATACCTAATAAAGGAAATATAGAAATGCCTGTACAAAATACATTGTATAAGCTTATCAATGCTTTATTCGTGCATCTCTTCTTCTTATTTTTCTGCTTCTCTATTCTGGCTGAGGCATTCTTAGCCAATGAATAACTACATGTAAATAATATAAGCTCGATAATCGCTGCCCACAGTATATAGATATCATTAGATATAATACTTTTTCCTAATTTACTAAAACCTTCTAATAACATTTTATCTTACCTTTCTAATTCATTGTAAATACAAGTTTTTATAAACTATCTTACGATTTACTATTTTATAAGTATAGTTATATTCTTGTTACATAAAAATGTCAAGAAAACTTACTTATATTACAATATCTCAAGATATAGCTCAAGTCATGACAAGTTATATCGCAAGTTATACTTTGATATGACATGTTATACCTCGATACGACAAGTTATATCGCAAGTTATACCTCGATATGACATGTTATATCACAGGAAACATATAATCAACACGTTATACTCCAAGATATCATATATATACCACAAGAGCGCTAGGAATATTCCTAACGCTCTTATAAACATTACATATCATCTTACTTTTCACTATATTTTAAGCTCTTATAAACAGTCACGCCAATCTCTAAACAAGATATAACAAATATAAATGCTATGATAATATTACTAATTCTATCTGTTCCCCAAAAACGTAATATATCACCCTCTGAATATGCTTCTTTTCCTGTATAAGCTAATAAATCTTTAGCAAAGCTTGGATTCCATACATCCTTAAACTTAAAAATAACAACTATGCATCCAAAGCTTATAGCATTACATATTATACTGCTATACATAACTGCCTTACAGTATTTACCATATATAACCTTTACTATATCGTCAAAAACTGCAATACCAAGTATACCTACAAACCATGGAACGATACTACTCCAGTTTTCCAAATTAAAAACATATGAAACAGTTCTAAATCCGTTATCTGTAGATTCGAACACACTAAAAATCTCTGGTACAAACACAAAAATACCGATTAACACTACATAAATAATAATACTTGCTATACTTTCGCCTCTGCTTAGCAATGCTTTCTTTTCTGGAAGGGCTGGCAATAATGATGGCGACCATTTATTCTCTGGCTTTATATCTACCTTAACCTTTAAACGTTCAAATACAACAAACACAATAGTTACTATACCAACTAATGTATATAGCCCTGATATACCAGCACTAATACCTTCTTTAAAGAATTCATTTATAAAATCTTCAAAACCACCAGTAGATAAAATACCGTGAATTATAGCTGAAATAATAGATGATATAACTGTTGCAAGTGCACCTACCTTCAATACCCATATATAATTATCATAATAATCTGGCCCAATTATATAATTATTCTCATCTCTATAACGCTTGGCAAACTCTGCTGGACTTCCAAGCTTCTCTAATACTTCTTCTGCAGTTGCTTCTTCCTCTTCGCACATATCTTCAATAAGAGAAGTAAGCTCCAATCTTATGTCCTGCCTCTGCTTCTCAGGCACACGTCTTGTTACATCATATATGTATCTTTCTATTATATCCTTATCATTTACATTTTGTTCTACATTCTTATTATTAACTTTGCTCATTATTCATTTCCTCCTATCAAGCCAGCCATTCCCTCTGATATCTTATTCCACTGCTCTATCATAATCTTATACACTGTATCTCCGTATTCAGTCCTTTTATAATACTTACGTGGCTTAGCTTCCTCTGTATTCCATTCGCTACATAACAATTCTTGTTTTTCTAATCTTCTAAGCAATGGATATAATGTATTTGCATCTATACTCATACCCTTTTCCTCAAGACTTTGAATCAATGCATAGCCATATCTTGACTCATCTAACTGACTTAACACACCTAATATCAATGTGCCTCTTCGTAATTCAGAAAGCAAGCTTTCTACTAAGTCCTTTTCCATACCCTTGTCCTCCATATAATATTGTGTATCATTACTATACTGTATAACACACACTATTGTCAAGTATAAAATATTATTTTTATATAACAAAGTTCCTTTTATAGACTATCACATACAACAAAAAATCTCTCCTAATGCTATATTTTAGCATTAAGAGAGCTTTTAACTTCTGACCCTCTACATCATTCCTTCAAGTTCTTCCCTCTTCACCTCAAACGGATAATTCTTCAACTTATCCTCATTACTCATTATCCCAAAAGCGTTCTCTTTCATGATTTCCTCAGGTACTTCCACATCCCCAAGTAGTTCCTTAAGATACCCCTTAAACGCTTCCACACTTTCCATTCCAAGGGCCTCTAGCACCTTGTCTACTGCTGCCTTGTCCTTCTCTCCATACATTTCCATATATCCGCCTAGGTACAAGCCGCAGGCCTTGCCATGTGGTATTCCTAGCTCATATGTAAGCATATAGCTTAAACCATGTGGCAAGCTTGTGCCTGTGTGCGCGATAGCCATTCCTGCTATCATAGCCATATTTGAAAGTGTCATATATACTGCTTCATCAGGATTCTTTAATCTATCCTTAATCTTACCAAAAAGCTTCAAGCCCTTTTCGCTATACATTTTGTTTAAGTCATCTGCCTTTGTATTGAGGTACGACTCTACAAGATGTGCCAATGCGTCTGTTGCGGTATTTATAAGCACCTCCTGAGACTGTGTCTTTAAATACTTATAGTCCACCAATGCAAGCACTGGATATATTCTATGGCTTATACTCTTCTTTGTACGCTTTTCGTGAATTGTAAGTATGGAATAAGGCGTAACCTCTGTTCCTGTACCGGCTGTTGTAGGTACTGCCACCACTGGAAGATATCTTCTCATAGTATTTTCCCATAATATACTCTCGTCACACTGTGGATTTCCTATCATAAGAGCTATAGCCTTCGCAGCATCTATCGGCGAGCCACCGCCTACACCGATTATATAGTCCACCTTTTCCTGTATTCCTAGTTTTCTAGCTTCCATAACTGTCTCGATAGAAGGATTCTCTTCTACCTTATCAAATATAACGTACTGGCCTTCGTTTTCCTTAAGTGCATTTATTACGTCATCTAAGGAGCCATTAGCTCTAGATGAATTTCTTCCTGTAACAATAAGAGCCTTTCTTCCTGTCTTCGACATTATACGGCCATACTTTTTCACACAATCCTTCTCACTATATATAAGAGTTGGTACATATATATTCATATTTTCTCCATTCCGTCCTTTTGATTTTGGACTCATGTACTTGACTATTCATTTATATAGAATCTCGCCTGCGAGATTCTCCGCATGCGGTGGGTTGCTTTAGCAACATTTACATCTCCGCCGCAGACATAATCGTAGTTGCATCGCAACTGCGATTAACGCGATCCTTAGCGGAGCGTTAATTTTATCATATAGGTAAGTTTTAAAAACTTTCCTATATGATAAAATAATTATAGCCCACTGCCCCTATTTTCTCAAGATGATTTCATAAAATAAATATCTTCAAAACATTTTTACTACTCCAATAAAAATTTAATAAATAAGAATAACTTTTTTCATTGAATGAAATACTATAATAGTATATAATCCTAATCGTAGTTATGAAATATTGCGGTTAAGCTTAATCGCAGTTACATAATCCCACAAGGAGTTACTATGAAATTAGTTAAAAAAATATATAAACATTTGGATGATTTTTTTACCCAATTGACTAGAGACCACGTAAATGCATATGCGGCACAGTCCTCGTTTTTTATAATCATTGCTATATTCCCGCTGCTTATGCTTCTTCTTACACTGATTAGATATACACCGGTAACAGAAGTTGACCTTCTTAAAAGCGTTCTAGCTGTTACTCCAAACTATCTTGATCCTCTTATGAAACAGATTGTTGGTGAGATGTATAGTCAGGCGAATTTTGCTATCATTTCCATCACTGCTATCACTACACTGTGGTCTGCTTCCAATGGTATCCTGGCAATTATCAGAGGTCTCAATTCAGTTTACGGTATCGAAGAGGAAAGAAATTACATCATAGTTAGAATTATAGCTTGCTTCTATACAGTCATTATGCTTGTACTTGTCGTGTTATCTCTTGGTTTTATGGTATTTGGTAATAGTGTACTTAGACTTTTCTCTACGAAGATACCACTACTATATGAACTGGCGGAATTTGTTATCAGCTTAAGAGGCATGTATATCCCTATATTCTTCACGGTTGCATTCGTATACATATACAGAATTATACCGAATAAGGATTATGGTCGTTTCTTCGATTATCTCCCTGGAGCATTGTTTTCATCCTTTGGTTGGATAATCGCCTCTTACGGTTTCTCTATATACATTGATTATTTTGCATCGGCAACATATATCTACGGAAGCTTAACTACTGTAGTTTTCATGATGCTTTGGCTCTATATGTGTATGTATATTTTGTTTATGGGCGCTGAAATCAATATTCACTTTAAAGCTCATTTTAGAAAAGCAGGAAGAAAGATTAAAAAAACCTTCAAAAATAGAAAGAAAACAGCTTCGTAGGCATAACAACCTACGAAGCTTTCTTATTTCTTAAAATATGTATCTTATATATTTTAATTGCCCTAATATTTTTTACTTATCTCCACGTCCTTATAAAAGAAATGTAATATCTCATCATATCTCGCGCCAAGCTTTGCCATAGTATTGGCACCATTCTGGCTCATTCCTACGCCGTGACCATATCCGCCACCTACGAAGGTATATCCCGAAAGTAAATTTTTCTCTGTTTCTTCATCTAGTACGAAGAAACCGCTTGGAAGCATAGACATTATAGTCACTTCATCTCCCGTACCGCGCTTTATAGCTATTCCATTTGGTGAAATAACCTTTCGTATATTATATTCCTTATAAACTCGCACAGTTGCGTCCGTTCCAAATATTGTAATATATGAAAGCACACCACCTGGACCTCGCTCGCCAGTCTCTATCTTTTTCACCTGACCAACGTTTGCTATGGTCTTATTTATCCAATTTCCCTTATCGTTGAGTATCTGTACATTTTCGGCTTTAATCGTACCTATCTGTTCGTTAATACTCTTTGTAAGCTCTGATAAGTCAAACGTCACTTTCCATCTGTACCAAGGATACTCACTGTCATAAGTCTTGAAATTTGTTCTTATAAATGAGTCAAATACCGTTTCATTTACAAGATTTATATCCTGATTTTCCACATTTAATACTACTGAATGTGTATATGGATACTCACTTCCCCACACAGTTGAAGTGGTAGTCGCGCCACAGGATGTAGAATAAAAATACGCCGATATAATATCACTTCCATGCATAAGCACCTGTCCATAGGTCTCATCCACTGCCGAATTGGATACTGTCTGTTCCTCAGAATTGTTGTAAACCTGGAATGAAGTGCTGTCATCTACATGGGCACCGTACTCGCTGTAGCTGTTATTCATCACATGCTTATACGCAAAGCTTCTAGCACATATTGCCTGAGCCTTTAGTGCTTCATAATTGTAGCTCCAAGGCATCTCACTTGGCACTACGCTATATAAATATTCCTCCAGCGGCAATTCATTTATTATCATTAATTTGCCATCTCTCAATGTTATCTCCAGGCTGCCTCTATAATATGGAACTCCATAACCACGTTTTATAGTTGTAACGCCAACCTTTCCTTCCATACCCTTTGAAAATATCTTTATTCTTCCAGCTTTAACGATTTCGCTATCTGCTGTAAATGTATATTCCTTATCTGGCTCCACTTCAAAGGTCTCGCTTCCACAAGTAATTCGTAGTCCCTCCTTAGATACAACGGTTACTTTATCATGGAATAGTCCATTATAGCCTGTTGTATTTAATACTACACGAATATTTGTCGCCTGCACATCTCGGTCAATTATGACCGCGCATATCTTTCCATCTTTATCCAAAATAAATCTCTGAGCGTCATATCCTACCAATACCTCTGACATATTGCACATAGTTATCTGACCATATATTTTATATACCTTACTATCTTCATTTATAATATATTTTCCATAGCCTTCTATATCTATTTCATTCTTAGACGCCTCTAACACCTTGCCATTTACTGTATCAGTCTTAAATACTGTGCCTACAAGCTTTCCGTCCTTAACCTTTAAATCAGCTACCACATTGCTAAATGCAGACACCTTATCAGTATATATGAACTCTCTCACACAGCCTTCCACATATGCCTTGATATTTCCGCCTGCCATAGATATTATCCAGCAATTATTGTATGTAACTTCATCACTATATGTATCTACGATGCTTAATATCTCGCTATCTTTTACAAATACTGTAACACCCTTGTCAATGTAATAATCCACTGACAAGCCTTCAAAACCTAACTTACCATACGTAGTCGTAGCCATCCACTGTGGCAATGTCGGGTCCTTAGAAATAGTTCCTGACACTATAAGATTAACAGTCTCTATGCTGTCATCTATATCTAACTTCTCCACCATCAATGCATATATTTCTTGCCATTCTTTCAATATAATAGGCGAATTCTTTCTATTATTCTTCACATAGGATAATAGCTGTCTATCTACCACACCCATATTTGTATAAAGCTTATCCAAGTCTCCATATGTAAATGCAGCTACTGCATCTCTCTCCATTGGCTTTATGTCCTTGGTGCTATAATAGCTATCCTGGTACATCATGTTCATATACTTATGATACCATGCCTTTTCCTGCCCCTGAAATTCATCCATCTCATTATCATTTATCTCTTCCAGGTTGTGAAAAAGCATAGCTACACCTTTAGCTACCTGTGCTCTGTTTATTACATTATAGTCTGGATTGGCTACTTCGTCGCTTTTTAATCCATACCATATAAGCACGCCACATAGCGCTAGGGCCACACTTATAAGAACAACATATTTCTTATTCACTTTTTTGAAAAAATCTATAGTCTTTAATATAAAATCCATCTTTCCTCCGAGTATGGTCTATTTTTTAATCTGGATTATAATCTCTATATGGAAAAAGCAGCATTCTCATGCTGCTTTTTTCATATGTAACCCCAAAATGCCGGTCCTGTGTTTTTGAGTCCTAGCAAAGCTAGGTGGGCAACCGCATCTAATCCTCTGCCTTCCACTTATAGAGGCCTGACATCACATTAGAAATATAGGAATCCCTTTAAGAAAATGTAGGTTCAAAAATAAACAGGAGTGTCGTGCATTCCAGGAAACACATCTTATCTGTAACCTTAGTATACTCTTTTTTTAATAAATTTACAAGTATATTTTTATATTTATTTAGATATTTTTACCACTATTTTTTGTAAAAAGCAGCTGCTCTGTCAAAATTGTATCTAAGCATGCTCTGATTGTTGAGATTTTTCACACCATTTACTCTTTTGGTCACAAAATCATCTAGCTTCATCATATATTCCTCAGAGGTTATCGTTCCCTCCGCCACATATGTCAATCCCTTCTCCCAGCTAGCTGTAAGCTCAGGATTAAGAAGCGACTTAATGGAAGCTTTTACCACATCAAAGATTATCTCTCCAAATAACGACGGTGTAAGTATCTGAGTTTTCTTATTAAGACTTATATAATTGATATTTATAAGCTTTTTAAGTATCTCCGCTCTCGTAGCCGATGTACCGATTCCACTACCCTTTATCTGGGCGCGGAGCTCTTCGTCTTCTATAAGCTGACCTGCATTCTCCATTGCAAGAATTATAGAACCCGAATTATATCTCTTAGGTGGTGATGTCTCACCTTCCTTTACAGTGAAATCCTTCAAATTCACCTTATCGCCCTTTTTTAATTTTTTAAGCATTTCGATTACATTTTCATCAAGCTTAACTTCTGCATCATCTGGATTTTCGCCGTTTTCACCATTTTTTGCCTGGCCTTCGGCATTCTCTCCTTCTGCATCTGACTTAGCTGTCTTATTATCTTGGGACTTATCCTTATTATATGCATTAAGTACCTTCAAATATCCCTCGTCTACTAAAACTTTAAAGCTAGCGTGGAATAATTCTTCTCGTGTGGTTTCTCCCTCTGGCAGAAAATCTGTATTTAAGACGAGGCTTACCTTTTGATATGTAGCCGGTGGATAAAATATACATAAAAATCTTCTTACAATGACCTCATACACCTTATTTGCCAATGGATTAAGTGCATTAAGCGCCGCCAAGCCTTGTCCAGTAGGTATAATGGCATAATGGTCTGTTATCTGCTTATCATTTACATATCTTGTCTTAGCTATATTCTTATACTGAGTTCCATTTAATACTTCCTCTGCAAAGGCTCTAAATTTCTCATACTTTGCTAATCCACCTATATTTTTATGAATCTCCTTTGCCACAGCTGTTGAAAGCACTCTGGCGTCTGTTCTTGGATATGTCACAAGCTTTTTCTCATAAAGCTCCTGAACTATACTAAGTGTCTGGTCAGGACTTATCTTAAACATCTTCGAGCATTCATTTTGAAGCTCAGCCAAGTTATATAGAAGCGGTGGATTCTTTGTCTCCTTCTTCTTTTCTGCTGCTGACACTGTAAGATAATCATTTCCCAGCGCCTTTATCTCACTGATTAATTCTTCTGCTCGCTCTCGCTCCTTAAAGCCATTTTCCTTATATAGAGCAGGATGATTGAAATACTTTGACTTCTCATTAACACGCCATTCCGCATCAAACTTAAAGTCTTCAAGATTAAGCTCCGCTAACACTCTGTAAAATGGTGTTTTTACAAACTCTCTTATCTCTCGTTCCCTTCTTACAATCATACCGAGGACACAAGTCATAACTCGTCCCACGGATACAACCGCCCTATCCTGCTTTAAATATGACGCGATACCTCTGCCATACTTAAGAGTTAGGATACGAGAAAAATTAATACCCATCAAGTAATCTTCCTTTGCTCTAAGATATGCCGCTTCTGATAGATTATCATACTCTGACAAATCCTTCGCCTCAGCTATTCCACGGTTGATTTCCTCCTCTGTCTGAGAGTCAATCCACACTCGTTTTCTAGCCTTACCCTTCATACCTGACTGTTGTTCAACCAATCTATATATGTACTCTCCCTCTCGTCCCGAGTCAGTACATACATATATACATTCCACGTCCTCTCTATTAAGGAGTCCGCTCACTATATCAAACTGCTTCTTTACAGCCGGTATAACCTCATATAAAAAAGTTTCAGGAATAAATGGAAGTGTATCTATGCTCCATCTTTTTAGTCTTTCGTCGTAGACCTCTGGATAGCTCATAGTCACAAGATGACCGACGCACCATGTTACCACATAGTCGTCGGACTCCAAATACCCATCTTTCTTACGCATATTCTGTTTTAATGCCTTGGCAAACTCATTTGCCACACTAGGCTTTTCTGCTATAAATAACTTCTTTCCCATGGAAATGTTACTCCTTCTAGTTTGTGACTACTTGCTCTGCTCATCAAGTGTCAAGCTATACGCAGGCATAAATACCTCTAAGAAATAATCTACCTCCGGCATATTCATTTCTTTTACAGCTTCGTAAGTAGTCTTTTCTGCCTGCTCAAAATCAAGATTTCCCATTCTCTTTTCTTCCACACATTTTATATATGCAGAAAGCTTATCTGCAGCCTTTACATACTTCCATAATTCTTTATCTTCCTCAGCTGGAAGGATAATATCCTTATAAGATGGTCTAAGCTCTCTTGGAAGTGCATGAAGTAAGCTATTACCTGCTGCCGCCTCCACGCTCTTATAAGCTATCTTTATCTCCGGCGCAAAATACTTAATCGGCGTAGGTAAATCACCAGTTAT
>JBGVNF010000061.1:0-2854 GCA_045125245.1 Lachnospiraceae bacterium | reverse complement strand
CTCGATAATGCACTACCTACGGAATTTTTTGTGATAGAAAGCTGTGTCACACCTGTAACTTCATCAATCTCATTAATCTTTTCAGCGATAGCCTCCTCATCACCTTTTGTCGATACCATCACTGTATTCTCATGCCACTTTCCAAAGGCTTGCTCATATGTATCTGTAGAAATGACTATATAATTACGAATGTGATTATCAAATATAGCACTAATAGTCACTTTACAAATATTCATATCAGGGTCGCGTATTTCTATGGTATCTCCGACCGCTATATCCAATCTTTCTGCCGCCTTTGTGTTTATGATAGCTTCTCCTGTAGCTGGATATTCAATCTTTTTTTCACCGTTATGAAAATCCCAAAATTCCGATAATTTTTCCAATTCACTAAATGTTAACATATCAACAGAAGTCAATATTTCATCACTGAGCAAATCAACGTACTGTGATGAACACGTAATATATTTCTCTATATCCTCGATTTCATCAAGCCTTTCACATATAGATTCTTTTGAATCAGACTCAAACACCGCTGATAAATTGTACTTTTGAATCTCACTATACTGAATGTCAGCAATATTTGTCATGGAATCGCCCACTCCGAAGCCAGTAAGAAGAAGCGCGGTACAACAGCTTATTCCCACAAGCATCATAACCAATCTCTTCTTATATCTAAACATATTTCTGATAGTAATCTTCTGCAAAAATGTTAATCTTTTCCAAAGAATGGTTACTCTCTCCAATAAAATTCGCTTACCATTTTTTGTTGCTCGTGGTCTAATAAGCTTCGCTGGTGCACTTATAAGCTCCTTTCGACATGAGAAAAACGTACTTCCTAGTATTCCTATCAAATATACGATTAGTGTAATAGCTGCCATAGATGGACTAAACAAATATTTAATTGGTGCAAAATCATAAATAGCATTATATGCAAACCAGAATATTTTTGGCAAATACAACGTACATAAAAAGAATCCTAAAAACCAGCCTATTACCGTAGCGCTGCCTGCATATAATAGATATTTACTCATAATCTTTATATTGCTAAATCCTAAAGCCTTTAATACGCCTATCTGTGTACGCTCTTCGTCAACCATTCTAGTCATTGTTGTCATACATACAAGCATTGCAATCATAATGAAGAATATTGGAAAAATATTTGCTATTCCACTTATAATCGATGTATCACTCTCAAAGCTTACATATCCTGCATTTTCATTTCTTGTAAGTACAAAGGTTTCCGGCTTTTCAATGCCAAATTGCTCTGCCATATCAGGTGTCAGACCTTTTTCCTCAAGTATCTTGCTGTATCTATCATTGGCTGATTTCTCACAAACCCTACCTACTTCATCTATATATCTGTCAATAATGTCATCATACTCGTCACTGTAAATTTTGGCAGTATCTTCAAGTATTAAATCTATCTCTGTATATATGTCACTTGAAAAATTCTCCATAGGAATATGTATAAAACCACTTAAAGCACCACTACCCACGCTGGTAGTTCCGCGTTCCAATCCCATATATAATGGAGAATCTACAATTCCTACTATAGTATATTCTCTTTCATTTAACTGATTTAATGTAGCTTCATCATTTTCAATAGAAAGCTTAATAACCTTTCCGATGTCTTCTTTTTTATATAAGTGCGAATCTACGATACACTCATTTTGCTTTTCTGGTAACCTTCCTTCTGTGATAGATGGAGTATTGATATTTTCCGGTATAGAAATAAACTTAAATGTCTTATTACCACCCTTATATCCTATAAGAGCGTCTACACTAATCATTCCCTCTACATTTTTTACACCGTCTATTTCCTTAAATATTTCCACATCATCCTTTATAAATCCCAAAGTTGATAACAATCTAAAATCATATAGATTATGCTCAGATAAATATATGTCGCATGTATTCCACATTGCATCCTTAGTTATCTTAAGTCCTGCAAAAAAGCCTGCACCAAGCGCTACTATAAGAAGAATCGCTATATACCTTCCAAGAAATGCGCGTATACTACGCAATGTCATTTTTACAATTGAATCCTTCATAACTATCACCACTCAATCTCGTCAATTGATGTGACGTTCTCATTTATCTCATTTGAATAAATCTTTCCACTCTTAATCTTAATAATACGGTCTGCCATAGGCGCAATAGCCTGATTATGAGTTATTATAATAACCGTAGTCTCTCTCTCTTTACTCAGCTCATAAAGTAGCTTAAGCACTGACTTACCTGTAACATAATCCAATGCTCCAG
The DNA here is from genome assembly GCA_045125245.1 of Lachnospiraceae bacterium. GTDB lineage: Bacteria > Bacillota > Clostridia > Lachnospirales > Lachnospiraceae > SVEL01. The sequence continues at coordinate 592 of JBGVNF010000061.1, read as the reverse complement.
TAGGTTCGTCGCAAAGTAAAAGTCTAGGATTTTTAGCTAGAGCTCTTGCTATCGCAACTCTTTGCTGCTCACCTCCAGAAAGCTGAGCCGGGAAATTGTTTGCACGTTCTGTCAATCCTACCATATCCAGTGCTTCCTTAGCTGGAATAGGATTTTTACAAAGTTGAGCCGCTATCTCGACATTTTCAAGGGCTGTAAGATTAGGAATCAAATTGTAAAACTGAAATACAAATCCTACATCATGACGACGATACTCGATAAGCTCACGTTTGCCAAAATCCGAAACAATTCTTCCATCAAATTCTATTTTTCCACTTGTAACTACATCCATACCCCCAAGCATATTCAACAATGTCGTTTTTCCTGCACCTGATGAGCCTAATAAGATACAAAATTCCCCTTTATTTATCTCAAAATCTACGCCATCTAAGGCATTAATTTGAGCATTACCACTTCCATAACTCTTTTTTACATCTTCAAACTTTATGTAACTTTCAGACATAACCTACTCCTTTTTGTACTTTTACTGTAATTATTCACTACATTATCCTGTTTTTATTTTTATAATTAAAATCAACAGCCTGTTAATTTC
>JBGVNF010000060.1:0-69273 GCA_045125245.1 Lachnospiraceae bacterium | reverse complement strand
ATTAAACTAATATATTCTCAATACTTAGTCTGGCAATGCCCTACTTGTTATTGATAGCTGCCTGAGCTGCTGCTAATCTTGCGATTGGCACACGGAATGGTGAACATGACACATAGTCAAGACCAATCTTGTGGCAGAACTCAACTGATGAAGGATCTCCACCGTGCTCACCACAGATACCGATGTGAAGCTTATCATTAACTGGCTTACCAAGCTTGATTGACATTTCCATAAGCTTACCAACACCTGTCTGGTCTAACTTAGCGAATGGATCGTTCTCGAAGATCTTTGTATCATAGTAAGCATCTAAGAACTTACCAGCATCATCTCTTGAGAAACCGAATGTCATCTGTGTAAGGTCGTTTGTACCGAAGCAGAAGAAGTCTGCCTCTGCAGCGATCTCATCAGCTGTAAGACAAGCTCTTGGGATCTCGATCATTGTACCAACTTCGTACTGAAGGTCGCTACCTGCAGCTGCGATTTCAGCGTCAGCTGTCTCAACTACTACCTTCTTAACGAACTTTAATTCCTTAACTTCTGAAACAAGTGGAATCATGATTTCTGGCTTAACGTTCCAATCTGGATGAGCCTTCTTTACGTTGATAGCTGCACGGATAACAGCCTTTGTCTGCATCTTAGCGATTTCTGGGTATGTTACAGCAAGACGGCATCCTCTATGACCCATCATTGGGTTGAACTCATGTAATGAAGCGATGAGTGCCTTAATTGTCTCAACTGACTTGCCCTGAGCATCTGCTAACTTCTTAATGTCAGCTTCCTCTGTAGGAACGAACTCATGAAGAGGTGGATCAAGGAATCTGATAGTAACTGGGTTACCTTCAAGTGCCTCGTAAAGAGCCTCGAAATCTCCCTGCTGATATGGAAGGATCTTCTCAAGAGCTGCTTCTCTCTCTTCTACTGTATCTGAACAGATCATCTCTCTGAATGCTGCGATTCTGTCTTCTTCGAAGAACATATGCTCTGTACGGCAAAGACCAATACCTTCAGCACCGAGCTCTCTAGCCTTCTTAGCGTCAGCTGGAGTATCTGCGTTTGTACGAACCTTAAGTGTTCTAAACTTATCAGCCCATCCCATGATTCTACCGAACTCACCAGCGATCTGAGCGTCAACTGTAGCGATAGCACCATCGTAGATGTTACCTGTTGAACCATCAAGTGAAATGAAGTCACCCTCAACGAATGTCTTTCCACCTAATTCAAACTTCTTGTTTTCTTCGTCCATCTTGATGTCACCACATCCAGATACACAACATGTACCCATACCACGAGCAACTACTGCTGCGTGTGATGTCATACCACCACGAACTGTAAGGATACCCTGAGCTGCCTTCATACCTGTGATATCTTCTGGAGATGTCTCAAGACGAACAAGGATAACCTTCTCACCTCTCTCAGCCCAAACTACTGCGTCTTCAGCTGTGAATACAACCTTACCACAAGCAGCACCTGGAGATGCGCCAAGACCCTTACCCATTGGAGTAGCAGCCTTTAATGCAGCAGCATCAAACTGTGGGTGTAATAATGTATCTAAGTTACGAGGATCGATCATAGCTACTGCTTCTTCCTCTGTTCTCATGCCTTCATCAACAAGGTCACAAGCGATCTTTAAAGCAGCCTGAGCTGTTCTCTTACCATTTCTTGTCTGGAGCATATAGAGCTTCTCGTTCTCGATTGTGAACTCCATATCCTGCATATCTCTGTAATGGTTTTCAAGTGTCTTACAAACATCCTTGAACTGTGCGAATGCAGCTGGGAACTTCTCTTCCATCTCTGCGATTGGCATTGGAGTTCTAACACCAGCAACAACGTCTTCACCCTGAGCGTTTGTTAAGAACTCACCCATAAGCTTCTTCTCACCTGTAGCTGGATCTCTTGTAAATGCAACACCTGTACCACAGTCATCACCCATGTTACCGAATGCCATTGACTGTACGTTAACAGCTGTACCCCAAGAATATGGGATATCATTGTCACGACGGTAAACGTTAGCACGTGGGTTGTCCCATGAACGGAATACGGCCATAACAGCACCCATTAACTGCTCCTTTGGATCATCTGGGAAGTCTGCGCCGATCTTGTTCTTGTACTCAGCCTTGAACTGAGAAGCTAATTCCTTAAGATCATCTGCTGTAAGGTCTACGTCCTGTGTAACACCCTTCTCTTCCTTCATCTTGTCGATAAGCTCTTCAAAGTACTTCTTACCAACTTCCATAACTACGTCAGAATACATCTGAATGAATCTTCTATAGCAGTCCCATGCCCAACGAGCATTTCCAGACTTCTCTGCGATTGTATTTACAACTGTCTCATTAAGACCAAGGTTAAGGATTGTATCCATCATACCTGGCATAGATGCTCTAGCACCTGAACGAACAGATACGAGAAGTGGATTCTCCTTATCACCAAACTTCTTACCTGTGATCTCTTCCATCTTTACGATGTACTCATTGATCTGACCCTGAATCTCATCATTGATTACACGACCATCCTCATAGTACTGTGTACAAGCCTCAGTTGTGATTGTGAAACCCTGTGGAACAGGAAGACCAATCTTTGTCATCTCTGCTAAGTTAGCACCCTTACCACCAAGGAGCTCACGCATGCTAGCATCACCTTCACTGAAAAGGTATACCCATTTTCTTGCCATTTTAAGTTCCTCCTAAAATTTTCTTTTATCTTATAAGGTAAATCCTTATATGCATATTTTATGTATCTTAGCCATATTAGAAATTTTCTATAAAAAGGCGCAAAGATACACTTGCTAGTTAATTATAACAATTACATTCCATTAAGTCAACGCAAATTTTCCACCATTTAACATTAAAAAATAGTTTCTACAAAGTTTTTATTTTTAGCTATTCTGCTATTTCATCATAGAGTTTTTCTAATTCTTCTCTGCACTCCAAAAATACCTTGCCTAATTCAGGATCAAAATGTGTTCCCAATGACTCCTCTATAATTCCAAATGCTTTTTCATAGCTATATGCCTCTTTGTAGTATCTCTTACTTACCAATGTATCAAATACATCAGCAAATGCCATTATTCTGGCCTCTACAGGAATCTCATTTCCTTTTTTACCCTCAGGATATCCTGAACCATCCCATTTTTCATGGTGATAATGAGCGACATTTATGGCTATTTGCTTAAATTGTTCATCTTGCACTTCAGCCAATACCTCGCCAACTATTCTTGCACCTTCTGCCGAATGGCTTTTCATTATTTCATATTCTTCATCTGTGAAGCTTCCAGGCTTTCTAAGTATTCTATCATCTACCGCTATTTTACCTAAGTCGTGCATTGGTGCTGCCTTGACTACATCCTTCAAAAAATGCACTGTCAATTCTGGCATTTTCCATTTCAAGGCTCCCGCAAACACCCTTACACACTCACTAGTTCTCATGATATGTCCACCAGTACTATTATCACGACTTTCGACCATTGTCGCCATACCTGTGATAATGGAATTTTGCATATTTCTAATGTGTTCTGTCTTCTTTTCTACCTCTTTTGCAAGATTCGCACCATAATCATTCAAAAGTCTAATGTAGTTTTCTTCCTTAGTAATATCTACAATCTCTATACTGTATCCTATAACTTTCTTTTTATAACCCTGATATATTCTTCTTACAGTACACTTAATTATTTTATCTTTGACAACAACCTTCTTCTCTTTAGTTTCTTCGTTCTTTTTCAAATCCATCCACTCTATAATTTCTCTATAGAATACAGACTCATCTTTTTTAGCATTCTCATCTATTTCTACCTCATAGAGTTCAGGGAAGTATTTCCTTGCCACATAATTGTCATTCATAAGCTTTTTATTTAAATCAAATGTAATATATCCGTACTCGTCAAGCTTTTCATGAGCACCTGCTATACTTGATGACATATCATACATTTTCATTCTACCTACAGAATTTAAAAACAATCCAAAAGAAAATGTATACGCAAATGGCAAAAGTTCTACAGGACAGTTAAAGCTTCTCTCTAACATATAAACTGCACATGGTATCAAGAGATTCGCTACCATAGTAAATACTGTTCTCTTTGTAAAGTTTTTCCTGCTCTTATATGCATTTACCACGACACCTACAGTTACTATCAGATATAAAGCCAGTAGAACCCTATATGTATCATGGGCTGGACCATAGTCCTTAACCATACGAGTAGCCCCATACACTTTTTCTATGCTGACATTGGAATAATATATATCACTATAACCTGTAGTAAATACAAGCATCAATACAATTACACTGAATGATGTCAAGGAAGCCACCAGTCCATTGCTCAATCTTATTCTACATAAATCTGCTGTTCTTAAAAGTACGCATAGAGGTAAAAATACACCCGCTAAATAAGTAATATTGTTACATACTATAGCCATATCAGTTGATTTTGATATAGCCAATGTAAAATATCCTATATTACATACCAACCCTGTGATAAATATTAAAACCTGATATATATTTTGTTCCTTGCCTCCTCTTACAATAAGCATAAGCACTTGAACCATATTAATAATAACTATTATGCCTAACATGATGCTAATAATCATAAATATACTCACCTTTCTTTACGTATATTTAATACACAAGAGGGACCTACACTATAGCAAATCCCTCCCATAATTTTAGAAGCCTACCACTCAAACTTTGCTTCAAAGTAAGCCTTTAAGTCTTCAATTTTAATTCTTTCCTGAGCCATTGTATCTCTGTCTCTTACAGTTACACAACCATCGTTCTCTGACTCAAAGTCATATGTAATACAGAAAGGTGTACCGATTTCATCCTGTCTTCTGTATCTCTTACCGATATTTCCTCTATCATCAAATTCACAGTTATACTTCTTTGAAAGCTCAGCATAAATCTTCTCTGCACCCTCGTTAAGCTTCTTAGATAATGGTAAAATACCAATCTTAACTGGTGCAAGCGCTGGATGGAAATGAAGTACTGTTCTTACATCGCCACCTTCAAGCTCTTCCTCATCATATGCAGCACAAAGGAATGCTAAAGTCACTCTATCTGCACCAAGTGATGGCTCTACTACATAAGGAACATACTTCTGTCCCTTCTCATCATCAAAATATTCCATAGGCTCACCTGACACATTCTGATGCTGTGTAAGGTCATAATCTGTTCTATCAGCGATACCCCAAAGCTCACCCCAACCAAATGGGAATAAGAATTCGATATCTGTTGTAGCCTTACTATAGAAGCAAAGCTCCTCTGGAGAATGATCTCTAGCTCTCATCTCCTCATCCTTCATACCAAGAGTCTTAAGCCAATTGATACAGAATGACTTCCAGTATGCAAACCACTCTAAATCTGTTCCTGGCTCACAGAAGAACTCAAGCTCCATCTGCTCGAACTCTCTTGTTCTAAATGTGAAGTTACCTGGTGTAATCTCATTTCTAAATGACTTACCAATCTGACCGATACCAAATGGAATCTTCTTTCTAGATGTTCTCTGAACATTCTTAAAGTTAACAAAGATACCCTGTGCTGTCTCTGGTCTTAAGTAAACTGTATTCTTAGCATCCTCAGTTACACCCTGGAATGTCTTAAACATAAGGTTAAACTGTCTGATATCTGTGAAGTTATGCTTTCCACAAGATGGACAGCAGATATTCTTCTCATTGATATAGTTTAACATCTCTTCATTTGACCAAGCGTCAACAGAGCCTTCTATTGTAATACCATTATCATCATTATAATCTTCAATAAGCTTGTCTGCTCTAAATCTTTCCTTACATTCCTTACAGTCCATAAGTGGATCTGCAAACCCGCCAAGATGACCTGAAGCAACCCATGTCTGTGGATTCATAAGAATAGCACAGTCAACACCTACGTTATAAGGGTTTTCCTGGATAAACTTTGTCCACCAAGCTCTCTTTACATTATTCTTAAGTTCAACACCGAGATTACCATAGTCCCATGTATTAGCAAGTCCACCGTAAATCTCTGAACCTGGATATACAAATCCTCTTGCTTTAGCTAATGCAACTATTTTCTCCATTGTCTTTTCCATAATATTCACTCCATTCTTCCTATTCATATCCTGTATCTAGGATAATATCTTACTAATTATACTAGTACTTTACTATATTTTCAAGTACTTTAAATAAAGATTAACATTTCAAACAAATCAAATAGGAACGTAGTTTTACGTTCCCATTTATTATATGCTATATTTTCTATTTTTGCTCCATTAGATTTTACACAGGTAATGCGTATCTTTCTTTGCAATGTGCATATTCTTCAGCAAATCTTGCACTATCATGCTTAACTATATCAAGATATCTATGAGTATCATACTCATCATCCTTAATCTCTATAAGACTAACTGCAATATTTGAACAATGGTCTGATATTCTCTCGAAATTTGTTGTGATATCTGAGAATACAAAGCCCTGCTCTATTGTACAGTTACCTTCTCTAAGTCTTTCAATATGTCTATTTTTAAGTTCATCACTTAAGTAGTCAATCAATTCCTCAAGTGGTTCTACTGACTTCGCCATATCTATATCTTCGTCCTCGAATACTATAAGTGTCATATTCATTACATCCTCTATAGCTCTTGTAAATACCTCAAGTTCTTCCTGAGCCTTCTTAGAGAATCCCATTCCCTTTTCATAAAGCTCTTTTGCAGATTCTTGTATATTGATAGCATGGTCAGATATTCTCTCATAATCTCCAATACAGTGCAAAAGTAATGAAACCGTTCTACTATCTTCCTCAGAGGTAGCCTTACCACTTAATTTTACAAGATATGAACCCAACTGATCTTCATATTTATCTACGACTGATTCCATATGGATTACTTCTTCAGCTACTCCTTCATCATAATTCTTAAGAAGACTCATAGCCTTAAAGATTGAATCCTTTGAAATCTCAGCCATCTTATGCGCTACATTTCTGCACTGCTCTACTGCAAAGCTTGGCTTATCTAAGAAACGATAATCAAGCAACTGAATTTCTGATTTCTCAGCTACATTATCTACTTCCTTATCTCTAACAGTAAGACATGCAAGCTTCTCTAAAAGCTTTCTACATGGAAGTAAAATCAATGTAGCAGATACATTAAATATAGAATGTAATGTAGCTATTCCAGTTCCGCTAATGGAACCATCCATAAATGCAAAATCTACAAATGCATTAATCGAATAGAATGCTATCATAAATATTACAGTTCCAATCAAGTTAAAATAAAGATGAACAAATGCTGTTCTTTTACCATTTTTAGATGCTCCAATAGATGAAATCATAGCTGTTACACATGTACCGATATTCTGTCCCATAATAATAGGGAACGCTGTACCAAATGTTATAAGTCCGTTCATAGACATAGCCTGTAAGATACCTACAGATGCTGATGAACTCTGAATAACTGCTGTCAACACTGCACCGGCTAAAAGTCCAAGTATAGGATTTGAGAATTTTACAAGTAATTCCTTAAACCAAGTTACCTCTGCTAGTGGCTTAATTGCACCTGTCATTATGTCCATACCAATCATAAGTATTGCAAAACCGATAAGTATTGTTCCTAAATCCTGCTTCTTTGCCTTCTTAGAGAACATAATCATCGCAACACCGATAATTGCAAGAATTGGTGAGAATGATGTAGGCTTAAGCAAATTCATAAAGAAGTTTCCGCCTTCTAAGCCTGCAAGACTAAGAATCCACGCTGTAGCTGTTGTACCGATGTTTGCACCCATTATAATGCTAATAGCCTGAGATAATCTCATAATACCTGAGTTTACAAAACCTACTACCATAACAGTAGTTGCAGATGAACTCTGAATAACTGCTGTTACTACAAAACCAAGGAATACACCCATAATAGGATTAGCTGTAAGCTTCTCTAAAATTCTCTCTAGCTTACCTCCTGCAAGCTTTGCAAGGCCATCACCCATTACATTCATACCGTATAAGAATAATGCCAGGCCACCAATCATCGTTAAAAAGCTAAAAAAATCAAACATTTCTTTCCTCCAATTGTTTTTCGAATCATCTTTCTCCTATGCAGATTCAAAAATTTCTCTATTATATTTAATCATTTCACACATATGTATACTATATGTTTGTTAAATATGAATTCCCCTTATGTTAAATCTATGTTAAATTCTTTAAGCGCACATACCTCCCACCATACCTCCGCCTATGCAGGTTAACAATGCCCACACAGCCTGTATTCCGTTGCCGTACATTTCTCCAGTAACAATAGTTGATATAAGGGTTAATATCAGAAAAAAGGATAAGCCTATGACTATTCCCCATTTATATTTATTTTCTCCCTTTATCTTCCCCATAAGAAAACCACCTGCAAAGTTAACGATAACATATATTAATACAATCCCCACAGCTACTGCCCGTTCAGATAGATTCATTTTAAAAAGCATAAGTGCCAGAATAAGCAATAATACAGCAGTCAATCCTATCATAACCATCGCAACTTTAAATATTTGCATTAAATTTTTCTTCAAAGTCATCCCCTCCTAGTTTAACTCAGCTATTCTAGTTATTCCCACATATATCTGCGATATCTTATACCATGTTTTAAAATCCACAATTCCTGATTTTGGCAATCCAAAAATCCCCTGAAAAGTTTCTACTGCATCCTTCGTATTTGTTCCATAGACTCCGTCTGCTGCAATTCTTGGTATTGAAATATACACTGATGCCACAGTGTCTAACTGCTCCTGTATCTGTTTTACCTTATCTCCCTTGCTACCTACAGTCAGATTATATCCAGGCCAAGACGCAGGAATCCCTGATATAGCTTCAGCTGTATTGATATATACGTCATCTCCATAATAATATCTAAGTATCTCTATAGGCGAATAACCTCTGTCTCCCAAATCCTTTGAGCCCCACTGGGACAACCAGTTTGGACACTTCACTCTCTTGCCATCACAGTACTGAGTGAGTATAGGCTGACGTACCTCCGGCCTTGATATATATTGGTCAAATATTTCATCTACAATCTGGGATATATTATCATATATGTTTCTTCCGTATATCCACTTGTGGTCATAGGCTGTAGATGATGTTATGGTAAAGCTGTATCCTTTATTTCTATACCATTCTGTGTAAACCCTGTTTAATGTAAATGACATAATAGCCAATATATTCGCTGTTATAGTCGCATCTGACCATGTCGCATATATCTCACTAGAGGCCACATTTTTTATATAATCTGTATAAGAGACATAGTAATCCTTTGCTGTATTATCAGACGGTGAACCGTCATGCACAATTATAGTTTCAGGAACAACTACTCTGCTAAGTACGATTTCACCTGTCTCATTCATAGGCTTTATCTCTGCCTCAGCTATTTTAGGAGGATAGTAGCCATACAATGTATGGGCAGGTATAACTATGTCGCTTCCCTCGTCACCTTTAAAACTTCTTATCATTTTTACATTTTGTATAGCATTGGTTTTTGATAATATTTCTATTCCAGATATATCTATCGGCTCGTAATTTGGCGCAGATATCAGGGCTGAATACTCAGAATAGGGCTGTACTATGTTATCCTCCGTAAGACTCAATACTACAGGTGGCGCATCAAGCTCCACATTCTCAGTCTGTCCAGAGCTATTTGTGTTAAGTGTCTTAAACACTTCCTCCGGACGCCCTTCATAAGATAGATTTATAGTGGCATTCTCGATAGGAATGTTTTCCTCATCAGTTACATTAATTTGCAGAAAACCTATATTATCCATAGATACTCCTATTAGACTTTTATATAACATATGAGAACATACACAAAAATAGAAGTGGGTTAATGTTTTTATATGACAAAAAACCTCCTATGTCAGTTTCCCGACATAGAAGGTTTTGCAGGTCATTAATCTAAATGACTTTTTTTAATACTTAATTATATAGCATCGTGGAATGTACGTGCGATTACGTCATCCTGCTGCTCCTTTGTGAGCTTAATGAAGTTAACAGCATATCCTGAAACACGGATTGTAAGCTGTGGGTACTTCTCTGGGTGCTGCTGAGCATCAAGTAATGTCTCTCTTACGAGTACATTTACATTAAGATGATGTCCACCCTTCTCTACATAACCATCGAGCATTGATACTAAATTGTCCTTCTGAGCTTCTGTTACCATAACGATTCTCCTTTCATCAATTAAATGTTTATATTGTAATCATTACTGTATGCTTATTAGCAACAACCACATCCACCTTCAGCGTTCTTAATCTGTTCCTCTGTAAGTTCGATATCAAGATCACCGAGTACTGTAAATGTAGCATCCTTACCAAGTGCATCTGGAAGGATTGTAAATGTGTTTGAAATACCATCCTGTGCGTTTGCGAATGGAAGCTTAGCTACTGATGATAATGAAGCTAAAGCACCATTCTCATCACGTCCGTGCATTGGGTTAGCACCTGGTGCAAGTGGAACGCCTGCTTTTCTACCATCTGGTGTGCTACCTGTATTCTTACCATAAGCTACGTTTGATGTAATTGTTAAGATAGATGTTGTAGGAACAGCCTTTCTGTATGTTGGATGCTTTCTTATCATGTTCATGAAATCATCAACAAGGTCTACTGCTAACTGGTCTACTCTATCATCATTGTTACCATACTTAGGGAAATCACCTTCGATTTCGTAATCTACTACGATACCCTGCTCATTTCTAATACACTTAACCTTAGCGTACTTAATAGCACTGAGTGAGTCAGCAACTACTGAAAGTCCAGCGATACCTGTTGCAAACCATCTTGTTACATCTCTATCATGAAGAGCCATCTGTAACTTCTCGTAACAGTACTTATCATGCATGTAGTGGATAGCATTAAGTGTCTGAACATAGAGACCTGCTAACCATTCCATCATAGCGTGGAACTTCTCCTGTACCTCATCATAATCAAGGTATTCAGATGTGATTGGTCTGTACTTTGGTCCAATCTGTACAAGTTCCTTCTCATCAACACCGCCGTTGATAGCGTAAAGAAGACACTTAGCAAGATTTGCTCTAGCTCCGAAGAACTGCATCTCCTTACCAACTCTCATCGAAGATACACAACAAGCGATTGCGTAATCATCACCGTGAGTTACTCTCATCATATCATCGTTCTCGTACTGGATAGATGATGACTTAATAGACATCTCTGCACAGTATCTCTTCCAATTCTCAGGAAGCTTTGTAGACCAAAGAACTGTCATGTTTGGTTCTGGAGATGTTCCTAAGTTATCAAGTGTATTTAAATATCTGTATGACATCTTTGTAACCATTGAACGTCCATCGATACCCATACCACCAAGAACTTCTGTTACCCATGTAGGATCACCAGCGAATAATGCATTGTACTCAGGAATACGAGCAAATCTAACCATTCTTAACTTCATAATGAAGTGGTCAACGAACTCCTGAATCTGCTCCTCTGTATACTTACCAGCTGCTAAATCTCTTTCAGCATAAATATCAAGGAATGTAGATGTACGACCAAGCGACATCGCAGCACCGTTCTGCTCCTTAACAGCAGCAAGGTAACCGAAGTATGTCCACTGGATAGCTTCCTTAACGTCTGTAGCTGGCTTAGAAATATCAAATCCGTAGATTTCACCTAACTTCTTTAATTCCTTTAATGCAGAAACCTGATCTGCTAACTCTTCACGAAGCTTGCAGTACTCTTCTGTCATATCACCTACAACTGAAGCGTGCTGAGCTACCTTATCTTCGATAAGACGATCTACACCGTAAAGTGCAACTCTTCTGTAGTCACCGATGATACGTCCTCTACCGTAAGCATCTGGAAGACCTGTAATAATATGAGCATGTCTAGCTGCTCTCATCTCTGGAGTATAGATTTCGAATACACCCTGATTATGTGTCTTTCTCCAGTTTGTAAATACATTTATAATCTCAGGATCTACTTCATAACCATATGACTTACAAGCTGTTACAGCTGTACGAATTCCACCGAATGGCATGAAAGCTCTCTTTAAAGGCTTATCTGTCTGGAAGCCTACGATTGTCTCTGTTTCCTTGTTTAAGTAAGCAGCTGCATGAGAAGTAATTGTTGAAGGAACCTTAGTGTCCATATCGATAACACCACCGTTCTCTCTCTCCTGCTTGCTTAACTCCAATACCTGATTCCATAAATCAGTTGTAGCCTGTGTAGGTCCTGCTAAGAAATCCTTATCACCCTCATATGGCTTATAGTTTCTCTGAATGAAATCTCTTAAATTGATTTCCTGTACCCACTTACCGTCTGTAAAGCCGGCCCATTCTGGCATCATTTCTCTCTTCATCTTGGTTTTTCCTCCTGTTTGTTATTAATAATTAAGTCGCTTATATGCGACAATTATGTACTTTTTTTGTTTACACCCTAATTATATGAGAATACTGTATACAAGTCAATATTTCAAATTGTTCTAAATCAAAAACATAACTTATCTATATCCTACTCTCATACTTATCTAAAATAGCTATTATATCTTTTGCTATCACTGGATTCTTCTCAATCAATGTCTCTATTCTCTTTCTGCAGTTCTCCAGTGTGTTAGTATTGAAGCTAATAGACTGCTTAAGCTTCTGTCTTCTCACATTAAGTGTCTGTCTAATCTGTGCCATCTCTCTTCCATCAACTATGGCATCTACCTGTGATGGCCACACAGATGAATCGTATAATTTCAATTTATCAAGCTCAGTTATAAGTCCTTCCACTGATTTAAAGGTATTGTCTGAATTCAAATGAAATGCTTCATGCTCCTTCTTAGCATTGATAAATAATCTCCACAAATCATTTAATTCATGAGAGCTTTTTACACCATGTGCTTCATATTTATACTCTATTCTACTCTGAACATTTACATATAATAATTTATACTTATTCATAAGACCTATGGCCTTGTTAAGCTTTCTTTCAGTCAGCTTCAAGGTCCTTACCGCTTCCTGGTGCTTAAGCATCAGCATGATACCGCCTATCAATGTGATAATAACCACCACATATATCCATATAATATAATCTTCTTTTTTATTAAACTGAGCCCATATAAGTATGCCAAGCATAATAATGGCAGTTATAGCACCTATCTTAGAAAGAGATTTTAAGATACCCATCTTCTCTATAGCTTCCTTCTTTTCCTGCTTTAAAGCTACCTTTTCTCCTTCTATATGATGCATATCAGTCTTTAATCGCTGACTTTCCTGCTCATCCTCGTACATTTCCTTTAAGATATCCTGTATCTCATCCTCATGACGCTGCATATACATATACTTACTTTCAGGTATTTTTGTAGAGTGTTCTTTTAAGCTCTTTTTGTCTTCTCTTAATGTAATTATTCTTCTTGCATAATACTCCACATTACCTTTAATAGGCTCTTCCATATTTTCAATGGCTATAATATCATTTATATAACCATTTACTGCCTCGTATTCCTTCTTGGCACTCTCTATTCTCTGCTCACAGATAACCATCTGCTCACATATATGTTCTACACTTGTTTTCTTTTGCTCAAATGTATTACTTACCCTATCCTCGACTATAGCCTGTTCTATAATCTCCTTGTCCAGAGGCTCATACATTTTTCCCACATCTTCGATGCTTTCACTTTTTATCTTTTCATATAAGTTTTCGCCCTCAAAGATAATCTCTTCTTTTACGGTTTTACTCTTCAACCATTTAAAAAATCCCATATTGCCTCCTTTCTACATATTTTCAAGTCTATATTCTTCCTTCCATAAGGCAAATATTTTCTGTACATCCTTCTTATATTCTGAATATTCCTTTGAGCCATCGTAAAGCAATCGTTCTTTAAGCTCACTAAATTCTTTCGACTTAACCAGCATCTTTTTATTACTTTCAATCGCCTTAAGATACTGGTCCATCATAGCCTCTGTTATCTGATACTGAGCTACTATATCCTCGATAAAATTATCATTTGCTGAAAAGATAGCCGCACATACCATATTGTCAAAGTAATCCTCCTGACGATTTATATCGCAGGCGGTCTTAAAACATCTACAGGCATCTTCGAACAAAAACTGCTTTGTATATGTGATTCCTATATTATTCCATACTGTTGCCACAAATTCTGTGCTATATACCTCATCATTAACATTTAAAATATCTTTATACGCATTAGCAGCACTTATATACTTCTTTCTTTCTAGAAGCATATCCGCCCTAGCCTTCATACGCTCGCTCTTACTCTTGCTGCTCAATGCCTTCAATGTATTTATAATATTTTCTCTTTCATCAGCTGAATAATAGTTACTTGCCATGAGAATATCTGACACCATTGTAAGTATATCGCTATTATGGTCTATTCCATACTTAAGCTTTTGGGCAAGGCTTGGCAACTCCAGCTCAACTTTCACATATTCAGCCAGCTCTTCACAGAAAAATTCTCTACCTATCATATATGTGTTGTTGTAAATATAATAGCAAAGCTCTTCTATACTATATATGTTTATACCAGACTCCTTAATCAAATACGGATTAATGGAGCGCTTTCCGCAAAGAAGTAATCCACTCATAGTTTTCTCCTAACATGCCATTCTTACTGGGCATCCATCTCGTCTATTGCAAATGTTTCCTTAACAATTATTCCTGTTCCTTTATAAAATTCACCAAAACCCAAATCTACCACTACTACCTCGCACTTTGTCTCATTTAAATATGCCAGCGATATGGCTATTCTTGTAGTTTTGTTTGGTCTATCTGGGAATGACGATAAATCTATTCTGACATTTTTCGTGCATCCGTCATAAGGCGAAGAAAGCACCAACTGTATACTTTTCGTACTGTCAAGTATACACTCCGCCTTTGCACCTGCGTCGTACCAGTTTGTGCCAGCTTTTGACAATACTGCTGCCGTATTTCTTCCATTGTGATTTATCATAAGACCTATAGTAACCTTCGTTCTTCCTTCACATTGAAGTACATATTCGTCCTTAGCCTTGCCTGTTCTTCTCTCATTTGCTTCAAGGCATGCACCCTTCACATAAAGATTGTGTCCTTTAAAAACTCTTCTCTTTGAACACAATTCAACTAGTGAATTTTCTGCAAAATCATAGTAAAATCCCATACCTGTCAAAAATACTGACGATATAATCTGCTTATAAAACTCTCTATTTATAATAGAGAGGAATTTCTCATCAGCACTTCTTTTATCTCTCTCACTTTCTAGATAAGTAATATCTATCTCCTCTGAATAATCATACTCTTTTACCGTTACGATATTTGGCACCTTATTTCTAGCTATACTAAGCTTCTTATACAAGAAGTGCTCACTATTAAAATCAAATATCACCACATCATTTATCCATAAATCTTTCTTCTGGCCTAATGTGTAATAAATAAAGCTCTCTGTATGACTAATTACACTTACGTATTCATCTTCAAACTCCAGCTTATTAAGTGCTTTATGAGCTGCATCTATAAATACCTTATCCGCCTTTGTTGTAGTTATAGTAACATACTTAGGTCTTGATAATTTTTCTATTCTCTCAGCCATCTTAAATAATTCTTCTATATATATTCTAAGAAGCTTTTCTCCCGAATATCTCACATCATCAAGATACATTACATCTTTATTATACACTCTTTCAAGAAGGTTTCTTACTACATAGCTTTCATCATTATCCTCAAAAGAACGATGCTTTGCGTCATCTCCTATACACCAGTCCTCTGCATTCTTTATCTTGTACATAAGAGTTGGTATAAGATACTTATCTTCACCTGGCTTTATGCTCAAGGATTTTGGTTCATTAGCTCCTTCGATTATATAGCTTATCTGAGTATAATCACCTGAAATATCTATTCCCATAGCATATACATTTATTAAGTTTTGCTGTGTATTTACTTCCATAATTATTCCTCATCTATCTACTTAATCTTAAAAATCATATCAAGAAGTTCTGTTTTTATCACATATTCTGTAGCAAGCTCTTCTAGTGTATCATTGTCCTTCATCTCATAAGCAACCATAATATCGTTTAGATATGTATATCTGCTCTCTCTGCTAACATCCTTTACAGTATCCTCATCATCTAAGGTAAGCCCTGCACTCTCTGTTATAGTTTGCTCTCCATCACTTTCCTCTGTGATATAGTAATGAATCTCTTCACCGTAAAATACCACAAACTCCATAACAAAGATGCCATTGCACACATCCTTCATCTCTTTTGTCATATATTGATTGCCCGGTGTATCATCTTCACCCATATGATAATGGATAGTGACATGATTATTTGGATTTGTATGATATTCTACAATCGTTTTATCCTGCATCATAAGTGGCAATGAAAAATACTTCTCATACTTTTTATAACAGTTAAAATATCTACCTATGCTACACATATGAAAGATTATATCTCTACATATATCAACTTGTCTTTCTGTCAATTCATCGTCAGTTGATTTATACTTCACATAAGCCAATTTACATATATCGTGAAGAGGATTATCCAAGATTATATCCTTCTCAATATATTTAAATACTGCCTGATCTACCACTTTTTCCTTAACAAAATAATCGTATGCCTTTGCAAAAAGATATGCTCTTCTTATTTTTTCATTTGGTCCCTTAAGATAGTATGACTCGTATACTTTTCCTATACAATTTGAACAAACTCCAGTAAACAATATACTTGCAATCAAACTTTCATCGAGATTTCTATTATGGTAATCATATGCCACACAAGAATCCCATAAATCATTTAATTCCTTTGTCGCCCCTTGAAAATAAGTGCTTAAATATTTCAAAACCTTTTCGTTATACTTACCTTTTCTATAAGCATACATAACCATATTGACCAAAAGCTCATCTAAGGCATATTCTCTGCTCTCTATAAGCTTCGTACCACATCTTAAAACTCTAGCTGCATCAATGTTATAATATCCAAATCTAGCCATCATCTCATAAGCTCTTTCATATAATCCACGTACAATCATAAGCTCGATAAGCTTTACTCTTGACTTTGTAAGTAAATTCATACCATCTACCGTCATCAAATATTCATCTACCACATCGAAATCATAATTTGTAGAATAATAGCTTATAATTTCTCTCTCAACATAGATTCTATACTCATCTCGCACATCTGGCAGCTTCACCATCTGTCTTAATACATATATAGCCTTGTCTGGTTGTTCTCTGTACTTAAGATATCTATCTGCCATATATAGAATAAGATTTTTATCATCAGGATTTATTTCTAAACACAACTCTAAATATTCTTCCATGTCAAGAAGCTTAACTTTAGTGTAATTAACAGATTTACCGTATCTCACACCATTTACATCCACGAAAATAACAGCCGCATCCTCTGTATATATCTGAACATACGCCTTCTTATTAACCACAGGATAAACAGAAACCTCTTTTGTTTCCTTATGTACAACTTCAATCTCCTTGATATTATCCTGCTCAACTTTGATAAAATATGTATTCGCTAGCTTTGGAAGTACATTGGCAATCTCTGGAATAATCATCGCCTTCTTTAGCACTTCCTTATAGATTGTTGCAAAATGCTCATCTATAAGACCCGCTTCCAAGCTCTTAGACGCGAATCTTTCCACATGTCCATAATTAGCCTTATAGACCTGCTCCATATCATCTTTATAAATCAATAAATTCTCATAAACTATAGCCAGCTTATCATTTGATATTCCGCTGTTATACCCAAAATACAACACTACCAGCTGTGGCAACGGCTTATTGTAATCCTCAGGCAAGCTATACATAAAATACTCATATAAACTTGTAAGCTTTATCTCTTCTATAACAGCTTCCTCATACCAGAAGAAATACTTGCTATCTGTCTTATTTCCCTTTATAAGCATACCTACAATGGCCATCAATATATGCTTTGTACCATACATATCATATAATTCTGCCAATATAGAGAACAATAGCTTATTAAACACCTTTGTGTTCATAGCTAATTCTGCAATCTGCATAGCTAGCTGCTTTGTGATAATTCCTTCTCTACTTGCAAAATTGAGAACCTGTAATTCAAATCCGTCTAAAACTCGTAAAAATTCTGGCGACTGAATAAAAATGGCAGCAGCCTCATAGTACATAAGTGGTGATTTCATTCCCTGAACATACTTTTCTTTAATTCTTGCAAGCTTAATACTCAAATTGTTGTCAAAGCTTTCATCAAGATAGAATAAAATCCACAAAATCTTCCAGCTATCGCTCTTTGTGTTATAGATAGACTTTATCTTCTCTATCATCTCTGCCGTAAACTCAGGATTTCTCTTCTGTATAGTTCTTACATAAAGATAATAGCAGTATAATTCTTCATCCTTATTACCACTTTCAAATAGCTCCTCAGCTGCGCTTTCTAATAGCCACGAGGCATCCTTCTCCATCCCCTTAGAAATACAGACCTGTGCCTGTAATAGTTTTAAAAATACAGACTTATCACTGACACTTCTCATGCGTTCTATAACGTCCAATGTTCCGTCTGCCCACTTATCCATATCAATGCGGTGCACACGGAAATCTATGTATTTTCTATATATTTCTTTTATGCTTGTATCATAGCTTACATTAATCTCTGATAATGTAGCCGGTCTCTTGGCACTTATAGTCAATCTTTCTGTCTGTGTTTTTGTCACAAACTCTATAACACCATAATTATTACCTGCATGAAGCTTATCCTTTTTTATACAAAATGCGAATTCATAATTACTTCCTGCAAAGTCCTCTGAAGTAATCTTATTCTTTGATACTTCTATAAACTCATCCTTAACTACGATATCTATATTCGTATATCCCCAATTCTCTTTGGAGATAATAATTGTATCACCTTCATCCTCTGTGATGATATCATATTCCTTATTGTTTTGTGATATAGCTATCTTTGTAGGCCGTTTCTTATTTGCAGATACTAAAAATTCCTCCATTGCCACCTCTATGGAAGTGGACTTTATAAGTCCCTCATACATAGACAACAAATAAAAATCATCCTGTAAAAATATATGGGCAAAATTCTTAGATTTAAATATAGTTAACGCCTCATCATAATTCATCTGCACAAGATTTGCAAAATGAAAGAGATTTTTAAGTTCTCCTATGGAAGTAGTGCAACTTATAGACTCAACCTTGATAGCAACTGGTATATTCACTTCACCACCATTACTTACCACATATATCTCACCATTCACTTCATCGCCGTCACTTATATAATCTGTTGCTACAAAATAATTTATGACAGCATTTTCACCTTCAAAGACTTTATCCTCTATAACTATAAATTCACTAGTAGAATATACGAATCCCTTTAAAGGCACACCATTGCTAGAAAAAACTGTAAAATTATTTCTGTAAGCCTTTTCCGAACGAACCTTTATCTCAATTTCAGAAACAGAGACTTCTAGTACAGGTAAATCATATTCAATTACGCCTCTAGCCAGCTTATCTATTAGTTCTTTCATCTGTCTACTCTGCTTCCTTTCGTATTCTTTCTAAATGTTCCTTTATATCCCTCTCATACCCATTGTCTGTTGGGTTATAAAAGCTTATATCTTCCATTCCATCAGGTAAATACTGCTGCTTTACATAGTGATTCTTATAATCATGAGCATACTTATAATTAAGTCCATGGCCTAATTTTGCTGCCCCCTTATAATGTGCATCCTGTAAATGTGGCGGAATCGCTCCTGCTGGATTATTTTTTATATACATAAGCGCGTCATCTATAGCCTTATACACAGCATTACTCTTTGGTGCAGCCGCCACATATGCTGCCGCTTCTGCCAATACAATCCTAGCCTCTGGCATACCGATATTATGCACTGTCTGAGCAGCCGCATTAGCTATAACAAGTGCTTGTGGATCAGCTAATCCCACATCTTCCGAAGCACATATCATAATTCTTCTTGCTATAAATGTAACACTCTCGCCTGCATATAACATTCTAGCCAGATAATATATAGCTGCATCTACGTCTGAGCCTCTCATACTCTTTATAAACGCAGATATGGTATCATAATGATTATCTCCATCCTTATCATATCTTGCAGCTCTCTTTTGAATACATTGCTCCGCTACCTCTAATGTGATATGTATAATTCCATCCTCACTTCTATCAGTAGTTAAGATTCCTAATTCCACTGCATTAAGAGCCATTCTGGCATCGCCACCACTTACATCAGATAAAAACTGGGCTGCATCCTCGTCTATTTCTGCCTTATATGCTCCCATACCTTTTTTTTCATCATTGACAGCTCTATATACAAGCTCCTTGATATCTTCCTGTCCTAATGGCTTAAGCTCAAATATTATAGACCTGGATATTAAAGCGTTATTTACTTCAAAATATGGATTCTCCGTTGTCGCACCTATAAGTATAAGTGTTCCATCCTCCACAAATGGAAGAAGATAATCCTGCTGACTTTTGTTAAATCTATGAATCTCGTCTATGAACAATATGGTCTTTTTGCCATACATTCCCAAGGCTGCCTTCGCACCCTCTACAACCTCTTCCATATCCTTCTTGTTAGCAATAGTTGCATTAATCTGCTTAAAATCGGCACTTGTAGTATTGGCAATAACCTTTGCCAACGTTGTCTTTCCAGTCCCTGGTGGACCGTAAAAAATTACAGAACTAATCTTATCTGCTTTTATAGCTCTATATAAAAGCTTATCCTTGCCAATAATATGCTTTTGACCCACTACCTCCTCCAAAGTAGACGGTCTAAGTCTAGAAGCAAGTGGAGAATCTTTTTCCATATTGCTATTTCTCATATATTCAAATATATCCACTTGTTCTACCTCCACTAAATCGTAGTTGCTACGCAACTGCGCTTAAATACAAACATATAGTATAACTATATCACATTTACAAAAATAACTCTACAAAAATTGTGAATTTACTATGTTTTTTTACTTTTCTCTTGTGACTTGTTTCACATTATGGTAAACTAACTACATTGTATAGTTAAGAGGAGGTTTTACATGTCAGATATCAATTATTCAGAGATTACACCTGAAATCTTGGCACTTTCCAAGAAATGTCAAGAAAGTACTATTGACCCAGCTTTATATGACAAATATGAAGTAAAGCGAGGTCTTAGAGACTTAAATGGCCACGGCGTTCTCACCGGACTTACTGAAGTAGGTGAAATCGAGGCATATATTACCAAGGATGGCGTTTCAACACCTACAGAAGGTCACCTCTATTATAGAGGCTATGATTTATATGACCTTGTAGATGGTTTTATAAAAGATGACCGTTTTGGATTTGAAGAAGTTACATATCTTCTTCTCTTTGGTAAATTACCAACAAAGAAGGAACTTACTGAATTCAATCAGATACTTGCAAAATACCGTACATTGCCAACAAGCTTTGTTAGAGATATTATCATGAAGGCACCAAGTAGAGATATGATGAATACATTAGCTAGAAGTGTACTTACACTTTACTCATACGACGAGAAAGCTGATGATACATCTATTCCAAACGTACTTCGTCAGAGTCTTCAACTTATTTCCTTATTCCCATTACTTTCAGTATACGGATATAGAACATATAAGCATTATCACGATGGTGAAAGTTTAATTATTCATACTCCTGACCCTAACTTATCTACAGCAGAGAATATTTTATATACTCTCCGTAAGGATCAGAAGTACACACCACTTGAGGCAAAGATTCTCGACATCGCTCTTATCATCCATGCAGAGCACGGTGGTGGTAATAACTCAACATTCACAAACCACGTAGTTTCATCATCTGGAACTGACACATACTCAACTGTTGCAGCATCTTTAGGTTCTCTTAAGGGTCCTAAGCACGGTGGCGCTAACATAAAGGTTGTTCAGATGTTTGAAGATATGAAAGTAAATATTAAGAACTGGGAAGATGAAGCTGAAGTTAAGGATTACCTTAATAAGCTTCTCGATAAGGAAGCCTTTGATAAGTCTGGTTTAATCTATGGTATGGGTCACGCAGTATACTCATTATCAGATCCAAGAGCTAAGATATTAAAGAGTTTCGTAGAAAGCCTTTCAGTAGAAAAGGGAATGCACAAAGAATTTGCACTCTACTCTGCAGTAGAGCGTCTTGCTCCAGAAGTAATCTCCGCCAAGAGAAAGATGTACAAGGGCGTAAGCGCAAATGTAGACTTCTACAGCGGATTTGTTTACAGCATGTTAGGTCTTCCAACAGAGCTTTATACTCCTATTTTCGCTATTTCGCGTATATCTGGTTGGAGTGCTCATAGAATTGAAGAACTTATCAATGCAGGCAAGATTATCCGTCCTGCATATATGAATGTGGCACCACACGTACCATATATTCATATCAACGATAGATAAAAATATGTAAAAAAATAGCAGCATAAATTTGTTATTATTAACAGATTTATGCTGCATTTGTTTTAATTACAGGTTCCAAATAGAAAATAATGGCAATGTAAGCATATCCTTTGACATACTCATCTTATTCTTTGATATTCTAACTGCCATCGGCACCTCATATCTACTTTTGTATACCTTAAGGCTCTGTGCCTTTTCATTTAAATCAAGATTAACTTCTATAGGTATTACCGTATCTGAATCCTCGAATAAGAATTCTATCTTCGCCGTAGCATCTGATATCCAGTAATGTATATTGTCAATGTTAGGATTATGCAATAATTCACAATAAATATACTGTTTCACTAAAGCCTGACCCTTTAACATAAATGGTGATACCTCATTTTCTATATCATCATATGTCAAACCATACATAGATGTAAGAAGACCAATATCGCTAACATACATTTCAAAGGATTTATCATCCTGCTGACTTTTAAGTGGTGCTAACGGCTCTCTTACTCGGTAAAGGGGTGTGATAAACTTATTATCCATAAGCCACTCGACCGCATCCTTATATTCTCTGGCTCTAGCTGTTAGCTTAACCATGCCATATTGAAACTTCATATTTTCCTTTTCTAGCTGTGCTGGTATACTTTCAAATACCTGCTTTATCTTTTTGCTTAACGCTGACTGACTTACCTGTTCTATCTGTTCCGACATCCCCATAAGAATCTTAGCCTTCTCAGTCTCCACCTGCTCTAAGCTTTCAGTTTCCACAAATGTCTTCACTACATTAGGCATTCCGCCAACCACCATATAAAGCTTCATATAATGCTCTAACTTATCTAGTTCCTCTTTATTCAATGGTTCCTTCGCCTGATTTGCTATTCTATCACAAAAGCTATTTTCCTTATTAACTATAAGAAATTCACTAAAACTCAACGGATAAATATAGATAACTTCAAGCTTTTCTGCTATTCTTTCGTTTTTCTTTAAGAAATTTGACTCAAGATGCATCAGTGTAATCGCCACATGATACTCCTTTAATTCATCACATATATATTCCACTATATCAGCAGCATTTTCGAGAATATCCACATTTTCAAACACAAGCAAGGTTTTACCTGGCACAAGTGTTTCACCACTGGATACACTAAGCTTCTTTAGTATAACACTCTTATTCAGCTCACCCTCAAATAAATACTTAACATATTCCTGCTCTTTAAAATCAAACATACAAGTATTAGAAAAAAAGCCTGCTCCAAAGTCTGATAAAGTATAGCTCTTTCCCACACCTTTTCCACCTGCTAACAATAATACTTTTCTATCTTCCTTCTCTTGCCACTCTGCCAACTGATTTAATATTTCTCTATACATAGCTACCTCCTTGTATCTAGCATCATTACGCTTTATATTAGAACATCCGCTTTTTTCTAACCATTTATTTAAATATACAACATAAAATATTTACTTTCAAGATATATTTGACTTTTTTTATTGCCATATGTTAGAATGTTTTGCGATTAAATAAAAACATAAGGAGACTAGTTTTTATATGTCTATTCCAAAAGACCCTATGATGTTATTAAGCTTTATAAATATGAAGCTAAGAGACTTTTATCCTTCTTTTGATGATTTATGTGTGGACCTAAATCTGGATAAAGAGCAGGTTACTTCCTCTCTTAAAGACATCGATTATGAATACGATAAAACCCTTAATAAGTTCGTGTAGACTTATTAAGGGTTTTTATTCTTTTTAGCTCTATATTTTAATTATATCTTTATCTCGCCTTTCTTCAAAGCCTCCAACGCATCTGTCATGGAATTGAACCTCTCAAATACATATGGCTGTAACTCTTCAGAATATGGAATCTGATCAGGAATCATAATAGCTTTAATTCCTGCATTTGTAGCAGACTTAAGTCCGTTTGGTGAATCTTCAAAAGCTATGACTGCCTCTTTTCTTAAATTCATCTTTTCCAAGGCTTTTAAATATATGTCTGGCTCAGGCTTGCCCTTCTCCACCTCATCACCTGCCACGATAACAGTGAAATATTCCGTCATATTAGCTTCTTCTATATGATGCATTATACTTTTTCGCGAAGAAGATGACGCAAGACCAATCACATATCTATTTGCTTTAAGATACTCCAACATAAGATAAACGCCTGGTTTTACAGGCATACCACCTTCTGCCAACCTTATTTCCATGGATTTTTTTATCTTTTCATACATCTCTTCAACTGGGAAATCCTCGCCGAGAACATTTTTACAAAAAGCCTTTGTCTCAACTGTTGTGAGACCAACACAGCTTTCTATAATATACTCCATATTCTCTATTCCAAATTCCAAGCCGACTTCTGCGAAACACTCATTAATAAGTCTCTCCGTATCAAAAAGTATTCCATCCATATCAAATATTACACCATCAATCATCGCATATCTCCTAATATCAAATTATTTTCTTTATGCCAAATAGTATCAACATATGTAACGGATAAAAAATATAAAATCCATACTTTATTATATTCTTGTGTGTAAATTCCGGTCCTACCTTTCCATTATAAAACCACAATGGCACCACAGACAGTAATGCAGCTCTCTGCACACCTCCATACAACAACGATACCAATATAAAAAATATATATTTTATCCTACTTTCTCTAAACATATAGAAAAAATAAATAAGAGCCATACCATACAAGGAATAATCTGTTCTTAGCAATACTGCTAGCAAAACTCCCACTGCCACGATAAGATTAGTATACATAGGAACCACATTATTCCTAAGAAACCAAAGCATCACTAAGCCTATGGCAAATGTAAAAAATACATTCTGGTTTTCTCTGCATAATATATGCCCTGATACAAGCATATTAAACGGTATCTCTGATATAAAACCAAACACCACGATTCTTAATATATACTTCTTAATGTTCCTTGTATGCATGAAGCCTTCCACAACTAAGAACGCAAATATAGGAAATGAAATTCTACCTAAAATTCTAAAAATCATAATTTCAGGAAAGAATAATATGCCAATATGGTCAATAAGCATAAAAAAAGCGGCAAATAGTTTCAACACAAAACTATTCATTTTACACCTCTCTCAGTACCGCAATAGACCTTGGTGCCATATTAAACACTCTTCCTACCACACTTTCCACATTTGTCTCATCTGAAGTAGAAAACTCTAGCTTCCACTTCATCTTTCTCTCGGATGCAGGTATATTAAATTCCTGTGACTCCCAATACATATTAAACATAATATACATTTTACCTTTTTTGTCGTCATAAGCCTCGTTATATAACATACCAAAGCAACGACTTACATAGTTAAAATCTGGTCTCCAAGGCTCTACACCATGAATAGACAAGTCAGGACAGCCCTTAGATAAATAATCCATCATCCTTGGCTCTTCCTTTAGATGCAATATCTTATGAGCCTTTCTAAATTCTATAATATACTTAACAAATTCAAATATATCCTTATTTTTCTTTAAATCATTCCAATTGATATAATTTATATCTCCATCTATACAGTATGGATTATTATTGCCCTCGCAGGATTTACCCATCTCATCTCCTGCCATAAGAAGTGGTGTTCCCTGACTTAAAAATAGCATAGACAGCGCATTCTTGATCTGCTTTCTTCTAAGTTCAACCACCTTTTTCTTTCTAGTTGGACCTTCTACTCCACAATTCCAGCTATAGTTAAGATTGCTTCCATCCTGATTATTTTCGCCGTTTACTTCATTATGTTTTCTGTCATAAGACACACTATCCATGAGAGTGAAGCTATTATGTGAAGATAAATAATTTATAAAGCAAGCATCCTTTGGATTTTCCTTCATTCTAGTAGACATATCATACACAAGGCCTTCATCGCCCTTAAGAAAACGTCTCATAGTACACATAAATCCATCGTGACATATACTTAGATTATTCTTATCTCCAGTTGGCTTATAATCCTGGCTTACAAGCTCCCATCTATCACCTATAATCTTAATATCCGAAAGTAGTGGATCTGACTTAAGCATATTAACTGGAACTGTATTGATATTCATATGAACACCATCAATATGATATTCCATCACCCAATATCTAATACAATCCATAATCACTTGTGGTTTCATATCCTCCACAAAATGGAACTCCATAATAAGTTCCATCCCTGAATTATGAATAGCCTGAACCATCTCCTTGAATTCACGACTAGCCTCCTTTGGTTTAGACGCATAGGAAGCCTTAGGAGCAAAGTAATATCCGTCGCTGTACCCCCAATAATTTATAGAATCATCTTTAAGAACAGCACTCTTAACCTCATTAAACTCATAAGCTGGCATAAGTTCAATCACATTCACTCCCAGCTCTTTAAGATAAGGTATCTTGCTGACAATTCCTTTAAAAGTACCTTTATATCTTGTTCCAGAACTCTTATGAGCAGTAAAGCCCCTTACATGCATACGATATATAATAGCATCATCAAAGGACACCTTTGGCTTCTCCTCCTGCCATGTATATCTATTTTCATATATGCTATATGTGGCCGTGCTTCTAACGCCAAATGTTTCTCTATTATTAACTACCTTGGCATATTTATCTGGCACTACAAGTTCACCACTCATATACATATAATCATATTTTTTCGTATCAAATTCTGACACTTCCATAGCATATATGTTGCCAAATTTCATATTTTCATCAAATGTAAGCTCTGCAACTTCCTCGCAAGTTCCCTTTTTCAAAATCTTAAGAGTAGGACACTTATCACACCCCTCAACTACAATGGCAAAATTTACACCCTTATTTATTTTTGTCGCACCTGCCAATAATGGATTTCCTATTTTAGTACTAAATTTCATAATGTCCTACCACCTCTTCTTGTTACGTTACTATACTTCCTTTTATTATACCCAAAATATGTATATTTCACAAGAAAAACCTTGCTTTTTTTCCTATTTACTGTACAATAGTTAACAGTTAGGCTTTTTTAAGGATATATTAAGGCCTATATAATTGATTTTTGGAGGTTGTTATGATAAGTGCAAGTAATGTAACTCTTAGAATTGGCAAAAAGGCTCTATTTGAAGAGGTAAATATAAAGTTTACTGAGGGCAACTGCTACGGCCTTATTGGTGCAAATGGTGCTGGTAAATCTACATTTTTGAAGATTTTATCAGGTCAGATTGAACCAACAAACGGTGATATCATCATCACAGATGGCCAGAGACTTTCATTCTTACAACAGGATCACTTCAAGTACGATCAGTGCATCGTCCTTGATACAGTTATAATGGGAAATGCTCGTTTATACGAGATTATGAAAGAAAAAGATGCTCTTTATGCAAAAGAGGATTTCACTGAAGAAGATGGTATCAAAGCAAGTGAGCTTGAAGGTGAATTTGCAAATATGGACGGCTGGAATGCTGAATCTGACGCTGCTACTCTTCTTAATGGACTTGGTATCGAGACAGAGCTTCACTATAAGCAGATGAGTGAGCTTCGTGGTGGTGAAAAGGTTAAGGTATTACTTGCTCAGGCACTTTTCGGTAATCCTGATATTCTCTTACTTGACGAGCCTACTAACCATCTTGATTTAGATGCTATTGCATGGCTTGAAGAATTCCTCATTAATTTTGAGAATACTGTTATCGTTGTATCACACGACCGTTATTTCTTAAATAAAGTATGTACACATACAGCAGATATTGATTATGGTAAGATTCAGCTTTACGCTGGTAACTACGACTTCTGGTATGAATCAAGTCAGCTCCTTGTAAAGCAGATGAAGGAAGCTAATAAAAAGAAAGAAGAAAAGATTAAGGAATTACAGGACTTCATCCAGAGATTCTCTGCTAATGCTTCTAAGTCAAAGCAGGCTACATCTAGAAAGAGAGCTCTTGAAAAAATCGAGCTTGATGAAATCAAGCCTTCAAGCCGTAAGTATCCTTACATTGACTTTAGACCAAACCGTGAAATCGGTAATGAAGTATTGACTGTTGAAGGTATATCTAAGACTGTTGACGGTGTTAAGGTTCTTGACAATGTATCCTTTATCGTAAATAGAGATGATAAGATTGCATTCGTAGGTTCAAATGAAATAGCTAAGACTACTCTCTTTAAGATTCTTGCTGGTGAATTAGAGCCAGACGAAGGAACTTATAAGTGGGGTGTTACTACTACTACAGGATATTTCCCTAAGGATAACACAAAGGATTTCGACTGCAATGATACTATCGTAGACTGGCTTACACAGTTCTCAGAAATCAAGGATGCTACTTATGTTCGTGGTTTCTTAGGAAGAATGCTTTTCGCTGGCGACGACGGTGTAAAGAAGGTTAAGGTATTATCCGGTGGTGAAAAGGTTAGAGTTATGCTTTCAAAGATGATGATTACAGGTGCAAACGTTCTTATCTTAGATGAGCCTACTAACCACTTAGATATGGAATCAATCACAGCACTTAACAATGGACTTATTAAGTTCCCTGGTGTAGCACTTTTCGCTTCCCATGACCATCAGTTTATAGAGACAACAGCTAACCGTATTATGGAAATCGTAAACGGACAGTTAATCGATAAGGTTACAACTTACGATGAATATCTTGCTAGTGACGAAATGGCTAGAAAGAGACAAAAGGCTGCTGATATCGAGCCAGAAGACGAAACAACTGAGGAATAAATAAGACCAATTATTTAGAACAAATGGGACAAAAAAGGAAGTTCAAAATTTGAACTTCCTTTTATATTATCTAAAATCTATTAACCTAAGAAATCTTTAATCTTCTTACTTCTAACTGGATTTCTAAGCTTACGAAGAGCCTTAGCTTCTATCTGTCTAATACGCTCTCTTGTTACGTTAAATTCCTTACCTACTTCTTCAAGTGTTCTTGGATGTCCATCTTCAAGACCAAATCTCAACACGATAACCTGCTTTTCTCTATCCTTTAAATCCTCAAGAAGTAAATCTATATGTTCTCTTAGCATCACAGATTCAATATTCTGCTCTGGTGTCACAGTATTGATATCTGCTACGAAATCGCCAAGGTTTGAATCATCCTCCTCACCAATTGGTGTTTCAAGAGATGCCGGTTCTCTGGCAATCTGCATTATCTCAAGAACCTTTTCCTCTGTCATATCAAGTGCTGCTGCAAGCTCTAATGTAGATGGCTCATAACCTAACTCTAATGTGAGCTTTCTCTGCATCTTAGACATTCTATTAATAGTTTCTACCATATGAACTGGAACTCTAATAGTTCTAGCCTGATCTGCCAATGCTCTTGTAACAGACTGACGTATCCACCAAGTAGCATAAGTACTAAGCTTATAACCCTTCTCATAATCAAATTTCTCTACACCTTTGATTAATCCAAGGTTACCTTCTTGAACTAAATCAAGGAAGCTCATACCTCTACCTGTATATCTCTTAGCAATACTAACAACAAGACGTAAGTTTGCTTCAATCAATCTATCCTTAGCTACCTGATCTCCCTCAGCTTTTCTCTTTGCAAGACGCATCTCTTCCTCAGCTGAAAGAAGTGGAACTGTACCGATTTCCTTAAGATACATTCTAACTGGATCTTCTGTTCCGATACCCTCAAGTAAATCAATAGCTTCTAAATCTATATTTTCTTCGTCCTCAAAATCCTCATCTGAAGGCTCAAGTAAGATATCATCATCTGCCACAAAATTGTCATCCATTACAGTAAGAACATCAATCTTATTTTCTTCAAGGTACTGATAAACTGCTTCCATCTGCTCCACAGTCATCTCAAAGCCTTTAAACTGATTATCGATATCTGTTATCTCCAATACACCCTTTTTCTGTTGCCCTAGCTCAACTAACTTTTTCATGCTTTCTAAAAGCTTTACTTCGTCCATAATTACTCCTTTTCTTTGGCAATTATCTCTTCTTCTTTGCTCCCATAATAGTTACCGCATTTGGATTATTCTTAATAA
The DNA here is from genome assembly GCA_045125245.1 of Lachnospiraceae bacterium. Classification (GTDB taxonomy): domain Bacteria; phylum Bacillota; class Clostridia; order Lachnospirales; family Lachnospiraceae; genus SVEL01. Next base: position 39,015 of record JBGVNF010000060.1, on the reverse strand, counting down.
TCACTGACTTATGAGTTCCGCCACACTCACCATCTACAGTCCAACCAACTGGTTCAGCTGAATATGCCTTTATTTCAGATACTTTAAATCTGTATACATACTCTGACTTAACTCTTGAATTGAGCATACCCTGAGCAATACCTGTTAAGTCTTGAATATTTCTTGGCATTTTAACAAGTGTAACCTCATATAATCCATCATCTAAGATAACATCTTTTCCTGTAAGTCCCTTGAAACCGCCTACTGAATTAGAATTTGAAATCATACCATATATGAAATCATCCTCAATTACCTTACCATCAAACTCAAATCTCATATGATATGACTTTATAGAAGGTAAACTCTTAACGGCTTCTATCACATAAGCCGGATGTCCGATAACATTCTTTAATCTCTGTGGTGTTGCATAGGAAACTTCTGTAAAAGCTCCAAAGGCAACTACATAGACAAAATTCCTCTCTTCATTAAAGGTACCTACATCCACCTTATACTTACAGCCACCCACTGCTATCTTAGCATTGAGTAACATATTCTTTTTTAGACCTATACTACCAGCAAAATCATTTGTCGAACCTGTCGGTATGTATCCTATGACCGGCTTATCCTCTAACTGCATCACTCCTGATACAACTTCATTCAATGTTCCATCTCCGCCACTACATACGATTAGGTCAAACTCATGAGCTCTTTCAATTATTTGCTTCTTTGCATCCATAACGCACTGAGTAGGATATGCCTCCACTCTGTAACCACTCTTTACAAATACATCAATTATATTCGAAAGATTCTTAGCTACTGCGCCTGTTCCTGATTTTGCATTGTATATAAATAATAGTCTTTTCATTTTTCAATCCCCATTATATTATATAAAACTCTTTAAGGCTGTCTAATTGACAGCCCATTTTTATAGTTATTTATGAAGTTAATAAAACTTCCTTATTCTACCTATGATAGAGTCTTATTACTTACCACAACAGAACTTGTACTTCTTGCCTGAACCACATGGACATGGCTCGTTACGAGAAACCTTCTTATCCTTTACTACTGTATGTGAGCTCTTCTGCTCCTTGTAAAGCTCTTTTCTTCTGTTCTCATCTGGAATAAGTGTATTCCAAGCCTCAAGTGTGTATAACCACTCAGCCTTAGCTTCTACCATATTCTTATATAAAAGTTCCTTATCATAATCAAGGCTTACAACTGTATCCTCTGTCATCTCCTCGATTGGATTTGGAGTCTTTAAGCTTTCATTAATACCATCAAGGAAACCTACCATAACAAGAACTTCTACTTCAAACTTCTCTGCGAGTTCCTTAACTGTACCTGATACTACTTCATCAGATGCCAATATCTTTTCATAAAACGACTTCTCTACTGTAAAGTACTTTGCCCAAAACTGATCGCTTTCCTTCTGAGTCTTACCTGCACCATATGCAATGCCTCTCCAAGTTTCAAGAAGTGTATATTCCTTTTCCATTTCCTGTGCCATAATATTACCATCCTTTGCATTTTAATCTTAGTGCTGCCTAATTATTACAGCATATTCCTAAGAATTTTACTACATATGACGACAAAAATCAAGTTTTTTTATGTCTACTTCAATTCGCAAAGCACATAATTCTCATTATCTGAACTTATAAATGCTATGAGACGATTTTCTGATAATGAGAATTATGTGCTGTACTTTGCGAATTGAAGTATATTTCCACTTAATCTTCCTTTATGTATTTTCTGTAATAATATTCTACATCAAAATATGTCTGCTCTTCGCTCTCCTTAACCAGCTTCCACTGTGACAATTTATCTAGATTAGGAAGTTGCTTATCTGACTGATATGCGTAATCTATATAGGTGATATACGCAGTGTCCACATATGGCATAAATTGCTCATAAATGCTTTCTCCACCTATGATAAATACATCCTTTGTATCATAATCCTTCAGCTTTTCCAAAGCTGCTTCCACACTGTTTACCACTATCACATCATTCTTTTTATATGTGCTGTCAGCAGTTAATACTATGTTAACTCTCCCGCTAAGGGGTCTTCCACCCGGCAGACTCTCTAAAGTCTTTCGCCCCATAACGCAGACCTTACCCATAGTTATCTCTTTAAAACACTTCATATCATCTGGAATACTTATTAAAAGTTTATTCTTGTATCCTATTCCCCATTTATTATCAACTGCTGCAATTAAGTTCATATTCTGCTCCTTTCACTATGTTCATATTCTGCTCCTTTCACTACACCTTGACTATTTTCATAACATACCATATAATAGACGAAATTGCAATAAATGAGAAGTTTATGCAAAATAATAAAAAAAGGAGTGATCATTTTTGGATCCCAGTCAGATTATTCAACTTATAACTATCGTTATTTTATTAGCTATGTCAGCATTTTTCTCATCTTCTGAGACAGCTCTGACAACAGTTAGCGCTATTAGACTTAAGTCACTAGCTGATAACGGTAACAAAAACGCAAAGCTTGTATTAAAGCTTAAGGAAAACCCTGATAGGATGCTCAGTGCAATCCTTATCGGTAATAACATTGTAAATATAGCAGCTTCATCTCTTACAACAATATTTGTACAATCGCAATGGGGCAATTGGGCTATTAGTATCGGTTCTGGTGTACTTACAATACTTGTTTTAATTTTTGGTGAGATAACACCAAAAACTGCTGCCACAGGCTACTCAGATAAGTTTTCACTTATAGTTTCCAAGCCTATATGGTTATTAACCAAGATACTTACACCAGTAATTATTGTTATTAATTTCCTTGCTTCGTGCATTATGAAGCTTTTAAGATTGAATATAAATACAAAAGAAAGTACCTTTACAGAAGAAGAACTCAGAACTATCATGGAAGTAAGTCATGAAGAAGGTGTCATCGAAAAAGAAGAACGCGAGATGATTAACAATGTGTTTGACTTCGGCGAAGCTGAGGCAAAAGAAATCATGATTCCTCGTATTGATATGTGTATGATTAATGTAGACGCTACATACGAAGAGTTAATCGAGTTATTTAAAGAAAACCGATACACACGACTTCCTGTATACCAGGATACTACTGATAATGTTATAGGTATTATTAATATAAAAGACCTTATTCTCTATCGTCACGGCGATAAGTTTGATATCCGTGATTATTTAAGAGATGTATATTATACATATGAATATAAGAAGCTTTCCGAGCTTATGGCAGAAATGCGTAAAGACTCTGTAAATATTTCTATCGTCCTTGACGAATACGGCGCAGCTGTGGGTCTTATCACTATAGAAGACCTTTTAGAAGAAATCGTAGGTGATATCAGAGATGAATATGACGACGATGAAGAAGATATCCTAAAGGAAGTTGCACCAAATGAATACTTAGTAGACGGTCAGACAAAGTTAGATGATGTGAATGACCTTCTTAACCTTTCACTCACTTCTGACGATTATGATTCCATCGGCGGATTTATTATCGGCTCTCTTGACAGATTACCTACAACAGGTGACAAGGTTGAGACAGAGGCAGTTACTCTCGTAGTTGATTTAATGGATAAAAACAGAATCGATAAGGTTCATATATATCTTAATACTACAACTGAAGAAGAGGAAGCTTCAGAAGCTACAGAAACCGCAGAAAGTAAATAACTATAAAAATCAAAGCTCCGCATACGCGGAGCTTTAACTTTACTTTTTATGAATTCTAGCGCCACTAAAACAGTAAATTCCCATTAATCTATCATAAGAAATAGAAAAAAACGTATACTCCCATATACTGTTACTCCATTTCTCACCTTCATTGTAAGGTAACGATAGCTTGATGCTGTAATCACTATTAATACACTCCACTATTTCACTTACCTTTTCCTCATGAGATATTTCACCGTTTTCCGAAAAGAGATTTTTTTCACTCCATTTATAGCCTTCATAAGAAGTACAAAGATAATATCCATCTCCTTCCACGTAGCATAATATATGCTTTGAATTCTCTCCATATAGCTTCGCTTCCGATTCAAAGAATAAACTTAATCTATCCAGCTTAACTTCTGGTTTTCCATTTATCCCTACACCTACATAAGCCGCAGCTAATGAATCCTCCGTCACATTATCCATAACGTTATTATACATAATCTGATTCATAGTTTTATGATGAAGCACATCACCTTTTACATGACAAACTACAAGAATACATATAAAGAATATATTTGCAACAATGGCAAAATCAGTGAGCTTCATATTTTACACTACCTCCATACCAGGCAACTATCTGTTCATCACTGTCCTTAACTATTACCTTTAGATAATCCTGTTTATTAAGATAATAATCCTCTCCTTTATTAAATGTCTCAAAAATCTGCCCTTCATAATCTGCATTTTCATTAAATAAAATTTCTTTATTATCCTCATCTATTATATGCGAATAATGCGACATACAAATCCTGTATCCTCCGCCAAGATTATACAGTATCTTTTCTAACCTTTGATAATCCTCTCTGCTCAATATCCCAGTATTTCGCACGCCATCCACAAAGAATGTTACTTCTTCTATGATTCTTGTCTGTTTAAGACGCACTGATTCCTCCTTCATATAAAATACCGGAACTATAAACATAAGAATAACAGCTAGTAATATGGCTACCATTTTTGAAAAACTATCGCCCAAGAATATCACTCTCCAATACACTCTTTATATTTACGTGATTCTTCGTGTTACTATACAAATTATCAAAATTACTATACATTAATACAACAAGAGAAATAGACATTACAAAAACTAGTGCGCAAAAGCCCAACATCAATACTTCTAAGGTATGTTCCATTTTCCCCTCCTACTGTTCAAATATTATGCCAGTAATAACCTCATTTTCATCACGCACAATTTTCCCTTGAAAATTCACATAAGGATTAACATAAAATTCGCTTTTTATATCTGTGGGGTCATACTGAGTAGATACTGCCCCTCCGAACTCGCCACTTTTTACATCAAAGGAATTGTTATAATAAGTTGATGCTCTATTAGTTTTTACAAAAATTCCAATCTTCTCATCCTTAAATTTTTTAATAACATTTACTACTTCACTTCCAGACACCATAGCGCCGTCATATATAACCTTATCACTCTCTACAAATTCAGAATTTAACTTATTAATCTGATTTGCTCCATTAGACGCTGTATCCTTAGCTTCTCTTGCTATAAAAAAGCCAAGTGAAATAACCACACAGGTAATAATTGTACCTGCTGCCAATATCAATCCTTTTAAACTATTATCCATTTTTTTACAGGCTTACGCCCTACTCCTTTCTTTTTATAAACTCATATTTGAAATGCTTAACTGCTGCATACCTTCTAGGACAAACGGTATTATAAGATTTATCAACACGACTGCACATACGGGAATAAATGATAAAAATTTGCTTATGGCACTTCTTTGTTCAATATAAAACAAATTTTCCTGTTTATGCTTTTCTATATAGTAGCGCCTATCCATCTCCACATCCTCAAATGCTTTATGAATATACATATCATCACAAGCTATAAAGCCATCAATCAATCTGTTGAATGGCAAAAAATCTGATTTATTTTTCTGTTCCTTAAATACGCTTGTACCCTTATATGACAGCTTATCACTCATCTCTTCTATTTGCCTTTTAAATGCCACCGCAAATCTCTCTAGCTGGTTAAGTATCTGTTCAACAGTTATCTTATCTGCATGCATAAGCATAAGAATAATACCTTGAAATCTTATGATTTCATCCTCTCTTTCAAGCATCATTAGATTTTTCTTTATATAGATAGCTATCACTTGTCCATAATACGTAAACAAAAATATACCTATACCTATAAATGCACTAAGCCATCCTAAATCTAATGTAATTAGAAGAATCAAAGATAACAATCCACTAAACATTGAAATAACAACCCGTTTAACGCAAAATTCCATAATATTGTATGGGTACGCAATAGTACGAAGTAACTTATCAAGTTTCTTCATCTCATTCACAAACAGATTCATATATTTAGTAACGCACTTAGCTATCCTTTTATTTGAAATAAGCTTAACTACCCATTTCTTTTTCATATTGCTGTGAGTCTTTGGATATTTAAGACTTACAACTATCTTGTATATACCCAATGACAAAAAAGCCAACAGGATAACCGATATTTTACCAAGTGTCCCACCATAATAATTTGACAATTCAGGCATATTGGATAAGGCCCATATCTCTATGGGTTTCATAAAATAAATAGGTAAAATACATATCCATGTAAGCCCCATAAAAGCATTCTCCACTGCCTTCTGTTTAAGAATATAAATATTTATATCTTCCTTTAGATAGCTCATATTCTTAATAAATAACGAACCATCTTTCATCTTCTTATCTCCATACTTCATAACCGATTCGCACAGAGAATAAAAAGTTAGAAAAAAATGATTTGGACATACTTCCTGATAATCACATCTATCATCCGAATAACTTTCCTTAAGATGGTCATATATAATCTGCCCATGAACTGACATCTGATAACCGCTGTCGTTAATTGCATCCAATAGTGCTTCCTCTATCATGCCATCAAACTGAAACTTAAATTTCACATTCTCGATAAATAAAAGCATCTCATTTAAAAGCTTTATTTCTACCTTATTCAAACCCTTATGGATATTTGAATCTGCGATAACATATACAGTTGCAAAAACTACTACTGTAAAATAAAGAGAAAATTCTGCAAACATATATAGCAAAATAGCTGTAGCTAAACACATTGCATATATTTTCATCAACTGTGCTCCGACCTTTTGTCTCACTATTTTCTTAGTAGCTGGATAAAGTATCGCCATCCTTCCCTCTATATGTCTTACCATATCTTCAGTTAGAAAAATTTTTTTACTTATCTTGTATATAAAAATTCTCATATAGATACTTCACCTCCGCCTCATTTAAATATTTACTCATATGGTGAATAATGGCTTTTGAAAAGCCCTCTGCAAGGACATATTTCTTTCCGTCAAACCTGATGACATCTCTTATACGATATAGTTCTTCTCCTGAAATTTGCTCAATTTCACTTATCCTTTCAATATATCTATGGCCTTTACTGTCCCTTTCCATATGCACATCAAAACGAACCGCATCTACAACCTGTTCTAGGGCGATACGCTCGTTATTGAAATTACCATTGATTATCAAGGCATTTCTCATATATTTCACCAGATTATCCGTAGTTTTAGCATGATGGGTAAATAACGTAAACAATGAAGCCACCTGTGACATCTGTATCATCCAGGCTGCCACCTCATTGCTGGCTACCTCACCTAAAATATTTACCACGCCATCTGTTTTCTTCTGAATATCTAAACCTTCCTGTCCTGATACATATTCCGTTTCTCTAAAGGTCAAAATATTTCGCATAGGATAAATCTGCCTCAAATGAAGTTCAAACGCCTGCTCCTGAATACGAAGTGAAAAATTACTGGGAATATATCCTATAAGAGACATAAGCAAAGTTGTCTTTCCAGAACCCTGTGCACCTGTTATAGCACTTACTTGGCAGCCCTTTATAATAGTTTTCAACACCTCACTTACCAGTTCCCAGCCTTCATCTATAAGTAACTGTTCTAGATTCTTATTTTCAATAGTGTCAAACTTTCTTACAAAGAATGCAAAATTTTCCGCAAAAGGTGGGCGTACAACTACAACACGGGAATTATCCTTCATCTCATTTACAATATATCCCTTTGATTTGGACAACTGACCAGGAGAGCCATATCGATAAATATTCATACATACTCGTTCCAATTCTCTATCGCTGTCAAACTTTAAAAAAGCTAGATGCAAGCTCACACCTCTATAAAGAATCCAGACCGTAGAAGGTTCGCCGTATCTACCTGACACACCAGCACTTACACCTTCTATCTTCATATCACGAATATCATCAATTACTCCTAGACCCTTATACTGACTATAAATTCTTTGCACCAAAATATCTAATTTATCACTCTTTGATAAATATATATCCACTCTGTCATAAAGCTCTTCAATCTGCGTTTCTGTAATGCATGGCTTATCAAAAATAGATACATCTTCACCAAATATATAATCATCTATCATTCTAGCCAATGCCATCTCACCGTCTGATAATGAAAAATAATATAGCAATATATCAAATTTTTCTCTTACACTAAGCTTATCTCCATTCCCAAAAGGTATGTATAAATCGTAATCATCAGAACTCACTATAAGTTTAGATACGATTATGTTTTTAATAGTCTGCTTTACGTAACGCTTGGCATATACATCACCTATGCCGCTATTTCTCAACGCTTCTCTTAAATCACTTTTCCTCTTTTTTAGACTATCTAAATCAGAATCATTTAAGCCTACTTCGTATAAGTTTGTACGTAATATTCCATTTATCTCTTCACTGACCTTATCAATCAGTTCCGTCAGCTTATCTACTTCTTTCATCATATCCCGCCTTCCTTAAGATCATATCTGTCGCAAGGAATACACTATTAATAAACGAAAGATTGTCATCATTAATCTTTGTGTTCATATTTTTAGATATGTAAGCTAAAAGTTTTCCTTCGTGAATAGCATCATGAAAACGAATATTATAAGGAATTGTAGCAATATCGCCTCTGCCTATACCGTATTTTCTCCTTATCTGTGTTACATCCTCCTTTGATGCGTCGTCATATTTACCCACAAGAAATACAGCCTTTTTCAATATCTCTTTATCCAAATCAAGAGTATCAAGGCTCATCCCCTGGCATAGATTGATAACTACCACATCCGCACTCTTTAAAATTGCTTTTGATATAGCGATTTCACCATTCTCACAATCAATAAAATTAAATTCTTTTTCTTTATCTAGGACATCAAATACCTTTCTTACAAACACCTGCATTTCTCTGCTACTATTCCCTAGTCCCACTCTTTTCGATGCTGGAACATAATTCATATTTGTATCCTTTACAGGTACAGCATTATCCTTTAAGTCATCTATATTTATATCTTCTAATTGTGCCTTATCAACTAATCTATCTATCCCTTTCTTACTATAATATGAATATTCCTCCATCAGAAGATTAGTCTGTCTACGTTCACCAAACGCTTCATCTAAAGACATACTAAACTGATCTAGCTGAAGCAACGTTCCTTCTACAGAATAAGCCAATGCTGACATAGCGCCCACAGCTAACATATTAGAAGAAGTCGCACTCCTACCAGAAGTCATACTCCAAAACGCAATATTCATTTTTCCTCCAATCTTTACAAAAAAGCATAGGGAAATAACTCTGTGATTCACAGATGATTTTTTGAAAAATAAAAATAAGATATGTATATATTACTCCTTTTTTCGACATTTGTAAATAGGCTAAAATTATTATTTTTGTTATCCCTAATACCATTGATTTTTGCGTAAATTTGTATTAAAATATGCACAGTTAAAAAAGCAATATGCGGAAAGGATGTGTCAAATGAGACATTTATTAAATCCTTTGGATTTTACAGTTGAAGAGACAGCAAAGTTACTCGATTTAGCAAGCGATATTGAAAAGAATCCTGCAAAATACAGCGAAAAATGTAAAGGAAAGAAAATCGCTACATTATTCTATGAGCCAAGCACTCGTACTCGTCTCAGTTTCGAAGCAGCCATGCTTAACCTAGGTGGCTCAGTTTTAGGTTTTTCATCAGCTTCATCAAGCTCTGCGTCAAAGGGCGAGAGCGTTTCTGATACAATTCGTATGGTTTCTTGCTATGCAGATATATGTGCCATGCGTCATCCAAAAGAAGGTGCACCTACAGTTGCCTCTATGAAATCACGTATTCCTGTTATCAATGCAGGCGATGGCGGACATCAGCACCCAACCCAGACTCTTACAGATATGATGACTATACGTTCATTAAAAGGTCGATTAGACAATCTCACAATCGGTCTTTGTGGTGACTTAAAGTTTGGACGTACAGTTCACTCTCTTATCAAATCTTTAGTTAGATATGAGAATGTAAAGTTTATACTTATCTCCCCTAAGGAGCTTAGAATTCCTAGCTACATAAGAGAAGATGTACTTGATGCCAATAACATTCCATACGAAGAGGTAACTCATATGGAAGACAAGCTTAAGGATTTAGATATTCTCTATATGACGAGAGTTCAGCAGGAACGTTTCTTTAACGAAGAAGAATACATCCGTTTAAAAGATTCATATATTCTCGATAAGGAAAAGATGAATTTAGCAAACGAAGGAATGCTTGTACTTCATCCACTTCCACGTGTTAATGAAATCTCTGTAGAGATAGATGATGACCCAAGAGCTTGCTACTTCAAACAGGTTCAGTACAGCGTATATGTAAGAATGGCCATTATCTTGACACTTCTTGGATTAACTGACGATAACTAATCTAGAAAGGATGTATGAATATGTTAAATGTAGGTAGTTTAAAGGAAGGATTTGTACTTGACCATATCAAGGCTGGCAAATCTATGGAAATATATAAATACCTTGGTCTTGATAAATTAGACTGTCAGGTTGCTATTATCAAGAATGCTAAGAGTAGCAAAATGGGAAGAAAAGATATTATCAAAATCGAGTGTCCTATCGATGTTATTAACCTTGATATCTTAGGATATGTAGACCACAACATTACTGTTAATATCATCCACGATTCTACTATCGTAGATAAAAAGCAGCTCACTCTTCCTAAGTCAATTAAGAATGTTTTAAAATGCAAGAATCCTAGATGTATCACATCTATTGAGCAGGAATTAGACCAGATTTTCTATTTGACAGATGAAGCAAAACAGGTTTATAGATGTAAATATTGTGAAGAGAAATTTTCAAATATGTAATTCCTTATATTAACTGGGATTATACAAAAAAGAAGCACGAATCATAGAATTCATGCTTCTTTTTTATGAGTAAAACTATAAGCCGGGTTATGTTATCGATGATCATCTATCTAGTTCCGCTGTCACCAACGGAATCAAGCGACCTACCCGAAAGCGAAGCGGGCCACCTTATGCTTTCTGTTCGGTCTTGCTTCGGATGGGGTTTACATATGCCCTGTTTGTTACCAACCAGGCGGTAGTCTCTTACACTGCCATTCCACCATTACTAAATCCAAGACTGGTCCAAATTTCCGAGGAAATTTGGACTTATGTCCGAATTCGCAAAGCGAATTCTGGACTTAGCTGTATATTTCTGTTGCACTTTCCTTAGAGTCGCCTCCACCAGACGTTATCTGGCATCCTGCCCTATGAAGCCCGGACTTTCCTCACCTGCAGCCTTTCGTCTCTGCAGCCGCGACCATCCGTCTTACTCACTCACATTTTATATCACTTTATCAATGATTTGTCAATTGAACAATTATACCTTAAAGCAGCTTCCTCCTGCGAATTCTCTTATCAAAGAATTGCTTGGAATATTTTCGCTGCTAACTCCTAAGAAGTAATTAAGGAATTTAAGTAATCTATTTGCCTCAGCATAATATGGACTAGTTGTAGGTATGCTGAAAAGTAATGGTTCACAATACTGTTTAAGCACACTCACCTCATATATGAGAGCTGAATTAAACATAGCATCTGCTTCCTCCTGGAATGGGAATATATGATGTTCTTCACCTCTTCTAACAGAAGGCCATCTTGCGATAGTTTCTTCCGCCGATGTTGCTCTAGTTCTTGCATCTCTTACAATTCTTCTAATCAGTCTTCCATCTGTTGTCGGAATTCTATTGTGTTCATCTACATTTAACGAAGTAAGAGCACTGATGTAAATCTTATATTTGCTATCTCTATCAAGAGAATATGACAAGTTATCATTAAGACAATGAATACCTTCGATAACAAGTATATCGCCTTCTGCTAACTGTAGCTTCTTTCCCTTATACTCTCTCTTACCAGTCTTAAAATTGAATGTAGGCATATCTACTACTTCACCATTCTTAAGAGCTGTCATATCACGGTTAAATTGCTCTACATCCAATGCCTCTAATATCTCGTAATTATAATCACCATTCTCATCTCTTGGAGTGTTTTCTCTATTTACAAAATAATCATCAACAGCAATTGTGTGAACCTTTTTACCCAAAGTCTTCAACTGAATAGCTAGTCTATGTGCAAATGTTGTCTTACCAGATGATGATGGTCCTGCTACCATAACAAACTTCACATTTGGTCTTTCATCAATCTCTTGTGCTATTAAAGCAATTCTCTTTTCCTGTAATGCTTCCTGAATCAATATAATATCATTGATATTTCCCTTTGATATCTCTTGATTCAAAGCTCCAACAGTATCTACACCCATCATTCTTCCCCAGCTTGTAGACTCTTTAAGAACATTAAAAAGCTTGTTTTGTGGTTTAAAGGCTGGCACTGTCTCAGGCGACTCCTTAACAGGCATCTGAAGCACAAAGCCTTCATCATATGGATACAATTCAAAATACTTTAAGTACCCTGTAGATGGAAGCATATAGCCATAGAAATAATTCTCAAATCCATTTAAAGAATAAACATTAACCATTGAGCTTCTTCTAAAGCTAAATAACTTTTCCTTGTCAGGCATATTGTTCTTTTTAAATCTCTCTATCGCCTCATTTGTAGGAATAGTACTTTTGACAATAGGAAGATTCTGAAATACCATCTGAGACATATGCTTTTTAACAGACATAAGCAATTCTCTAGTAAGCCTTACATTTCCTTTAAGAGTACAGTAATAACCCTTACTAAGCGAGAACTCTACAGTGATTTTATCAATATTTTGCTCTCCACACACATCATAAAATGCCTTGAGCATAAGAAGAGTAACACTTCTTCTGTACGCCTGATTACCGCAGGTTTCACCTACTGTAACAAACTTAATCTTACTATTTGGCTTCAATGCTTTCGTAAGCTCGCTGAGCTTATTATCAACCATCGCTAGAGCTATATCATAACGGAATATTTTCTTATATTCCTCGGCCACTTCCAAAAGCTGTGTTCCAGCCGGATACTCTCTTTCCTCACCACATACATTTACCATTACATTTGCCATGGGTAAATTCCCCCTTTCATATTATAAAATATTAATAGCTGCTTTTAAATGTTCTAAAATTTCACAAATTTCTTCTCTTCTTTTTAAGCCAGCTTCAGTTACATTACTTTTTAGACCTTCATAAATCTTGTTATATGTACCAAGCTCCTTATTTAAAAATTCTTTTAATATAAGGTTCTTCTCCTCTAAAAGTACTCTTCCATATTTAATACAAAGCGTCCTATATAGTTCTTCATCTACACCCTGTGGTGCTTTATCTTCTTTTTCATAAAGCAAGCCCTCTTCTCCATCTTTTCTTCGCCTTGCTTTTATCACCACATAATACTTAGAAGCGTCGATAACCATACCTTCTTTTTCAATTATAAACTCTGTGGACTTAAGAAACTCTCTTACTAAATCAGCTTCCGTGTGTGGCGATAATATCAACTCTTCTACACCCTCTAGAGCATGTCCACCTTCACTTAAAATCTTAATAATAAGAGCTCCACCCATACCAGCTATAAGCACCGACTGAGCTTCTCCTCCATTAAGTTTATCTAGTCCATCAGATAATCTAGTTTCAATTTTATCTCCAAGCTGTTTTTCTAAAATATGTTCCTTGGCTCGCTCCAATGGTCCTTCATTGATATCCATAGCATATGCTTTTGGAGTTTTTCCATCCAATACCATATATATGGGAATAAAACCATGATCTGTACCAATATCAGCAAGCACAAGTCCCGGCGTAATAAAATCCGACACATATTTTAATCTCTTCGATATCTGAATATTTTTCATATGTTGTCTCCTAATTACTCAAGATAATCCCTTAGTTTTTTACTTCTACTTGGATGCTTAAGCTTTCTCAATGCCTTCGCTTCAATCTGTCTTATACGCTCTCTTGTTACATTAAAGTGTTTGCCTACCTGTTCCAAAGTAAGTGGCTGTGCTTCATTTAACCCAAAGCGCATTCTCAAAACTTCTTTCTCTCTATCTGTAAGCGCTGACATAGCCTCATCTAGCTGTTCTTTTAATAGCAATAAGGCTGCTGCATCTGCAGGTGTTGTAATATTTTCATCCTGAATAAAATCTCCAAGGTGACTATCCTCTTCCTCTCCTACAGGCGATTCAAGTGATACTGGCTCCTGTGCAACCTTCAATATCTCTCTTACCTTTTCCTCAGATAAATTCATCTCTTCTGCAATCTCTTCAACCGAAGGTTCTCTACCTAATTCCTGCATCATCTGTCTAGAAACTCTTGTAACTCTGTTGATGGTTTCCACCATATGAACAGGAATTCTAATAGTTCTTGCCTGATCCGCTATAGCTCTTGTTATAGCTTGCCTTATCCACCATGTAGCATAAGTACTAAACTTATACCCTTTCCTATAATCAAACTTTTCTACAGCCTTGATAAGTCCAAGATTTCCTTCCTGAATCAAATCTAAGAATAGTAATCCTCTTCCAAGATACTTCTTTGCGATACTAACTACTAATCTTAAATTAGCTTCGGCCAGACGAGCTCTCGCCAGTTCATCACCGTCTTCCATTCTCTTTGCCAATTCAATCTCTTCATCAGATGATAATAATGGAACCTTGCCAATTTCCTTTAGATACATCCTTACAGGATCCTCCAGATTGATTCCATCTAGCACTTCCATCTCTAGCTTTTCCAAATCAAGTTCATCAGCTTCCATAGCATTTTCTTCTATCTCTGCTAATTCCTCAATTGGCACTATGTCTTCATCTTCATCTGTTATCTTAAGAATATCTATTTTTCTTGCATCCAGCTCATCTAAAATCTTATCATATATCTCATCTGTAAGCTGAATATCATTAAAATAAGACGGTATATTATCATATTCGATAACATTTTTATTATTCTTTGCTTCTTCTACAAGCTTATTTAACCCTTCCTCAAATGCTGTCATATTATTGTCCATAAAAACCTCCCTTACACCCTCTATAAACGAATATGAATTTTTGACAATTCATTTTGCTCCTTAACAATACTTTGAAGCTCCATAATATCAGTCACTGTACTATTTCTGTAATCTATACTATTCTTTTTCACTTTAATCACTGTATCATTAAGTGTCTTTTCCTTCTCGCTTAAAGACATATCTTCAAGAAGATTTTTGTTAAAGAGGCTTGCCACTTCTGACTGCTCTACTTCGCTAGTAAAACGATTTATAATGCCAGCTGGATTGATGCTTCCAGATTCTAACTGTTCAAAAAGCATCTTCGCCACTATATCAAATGGTTTTTCCACAAAATCCCTTGCACTTATAATGCCCCTTATCTTGCTATAGAGCTCTGGTTCATCAATAAGCCATGTAATAAGAGTTTTTTGTGCAGCTCTTATACCGTCATCCTTTTCTATCTTCTTCTTGTCCTGTGTCTTATCATTTTCTGTATTTGCCGATTCATACTTATTCTTTGGTGGTTCATAAGTAAGTGCCATCCTGCTTATAGACTTAACAAGACTATCCTTAGGTATCATATATTCTTCACTTACTGCGTCAATATATACATTTCTCTCTAATTCATCTTCAAATTCTAAAAGCTTCTTGGCCACATCATTGTAAAACTTAGCCTTACTTTCTGGCATAGACATATCTACACTAGCCTTCATATTATCAATTTGATAAAGAAAAGAATTTCTAGCATTATCAATGCGTCTCTGATACTCCTCTGGACCTAATGCCTTAATGAATTCATCAGGATCCTTATGTGGGCGCATATCTATCACTTTCACATTAAGCCCCGATGCCTTAAGCATAGGAATAGCTCGAAGAGCTGCCATAACTCCAGCATTATCGCTATCAAAGGTTAAATATACATCCTTTGCATATCTTCTTATAAGATTTGCCTGTCTAGGTGTATGTGCTGTTCCCAATGACGCTACTGCATTATTAAATCCTGCCTGATGAAGGGCGATGACATCCATATAACCCTCGCACATTAAGAAAGATTCCTTTCTAGAACCTCTGGCGATATTCATACCATATAGGTTACAGCTTTTATCAAAAAGCATAGTTTCTGGTGAATTAAGGTACTTTGGCTTACCATCTCCCATAACTCGTCCACCAAATCCAATTACTCGATTATTTATATCCATAATCGGGAACATAACTCGGTTATTAAACTTATCGTATACACCCTTCTCCGAAAATGAAAATAATCCACTTTCCTTTAAAACCTCGTCACTGTATCCCTTACTTTTTATATACTTGTACAAATCATCACTATAATTGCTAGAATATCCCAATCCAAAGTTTTTTATAGTTTCATCTGTCAAACCTCTTCCCTTTAGATACTCATAAGCTCTCTGCCCCTTCTCACTTTTAAGTAAGCGATAAAAATACATAGCCGCTTCCTTGTGAATATCTAACAACTGAGATTTCAAGTCCGCCTTTTTCTTCTCCTCCGGTGAATATTCCTGCTCAGGAAGACTTATACCCGCCTTATCCGCCAAGAACTTTACCGCATCTGTAAATGTCATATTTTCATATTTCATCACAAAGGTAAATACATTTCCACCCTGACCACAGCCGAAGCAATAATACATCTGCTTAGACGGCGTAACTGAAAAGGACGGTGATTTTTCATTATGAAAAGGACAAAGACCAAAGTAAGTGCTTCCCTTTTTTGTTAATTTGACATAAGAAGAAATAACATCCACGATATCATTTCTACTTCTTATCTCTTCTATTAAATCATCTGAATAATACATATCTGCTCCATCTCTTATATCTTCCAGAACTTCGGTACAAACTCCTCCTGGAATTTTTGAACTGAATACTGGTCACTCATACCTGAAATATAGTCGCACACAACTCTCTCTGGTGCTTCATTTAATTCCTTTATCATATATATATATTCTTCTGGCAGCTTACCTAAATCTGCCAAATAATACTCATATAAACTTTTTATCATACTTTCAGCCTTATATTCCTGCCCCTTTGCCACAGGATTTTTATATACATTATCAAACATATATAATCTAAGACCTTTCATAGCATCTTCAAATTCCACCGACATATGTATGTCATCTTTATCGATACTATTGTTCACAATATCTCTTATAAGTCCATCTAATCGACTCTTAGTCGATGCACCAAGCACATCAGAATACTTCTTAGGAATATCTTCCTCAGAAAGAATTCCTGCTCTTATGGCATCATCAATATCATGATTAATATACGCTATTTTATCTGATAATCTGACAACCTTACCCTCCAAAGTAAATGGATTTCCTGACGTTCTATGATTAAGAATTCCATCCCTTACTTCCTTAGTAAGATTAAGTCCACGTCCATCCTTTTCTAACTTCTCCACTATTCGAACACTTTGTTCAAAATGCGAAAAGCCTAAAGAACACACTTCATCAAGAGCTCTCTCACCTGCATGTCCGAAAGGAGTATGACCTAAATCATGACCTAAGGCTATAGCCTCTGTTAAATCCTCATTTAACCTAAGAGATTTGGCGATAGTCCTAGCTATCTGTGATACCTCTAAAGTATGTGTTAATCTCGTTCTATAATGGTCACCAGCTGGCGCAAGGAAAACCTGTGTCTTATGCTTAAGACGTCTAAATGCCTTACAGTGAATAATTCTATCCCTATCTCTTTGATATACAGTTCTCATATCGCACTGCTCTTCAAACACATCTCGACCTCGGGATAATTTACTGTGGGCTGCATATTTACTTAAAGTAATCTCCTCGCATTGTTCTAGCTGTTCCCTAATATTCATATATATTCACATACCTCCAAAATTATGTCAAAAAATGTATATAATTGCTAAAATATCTATTTACCAAATTCAACTGCTGTCTGTAAAGCTATCTTCATCATATTTGTAAATGAATTCTGTCGTTCCTCAGCCGTTGTAACCTCATTTGAAACAAAGGAATCTGATATAGTAAGAAGACACGCTGCTTTCTTTCCAAGTACACTTGCATTGTGGAACAAAGCAAAGCTCTCCATCTCTACTGCCAAACATCCCTTCTCATTATACAATGCCTGATAATCTGTTCCACCCTCTCTATAAAATACATCCGATGAATGTATGCATCCTTCGTGAACTGGAATATCAAGCTTAGAAGCACACTTCTTTATCATATCATTAAGCTCTGTATTAGGATATGTTTTATCCTTATCATAGCCACTCTGTGTTTTAGCGTATGAAGACTCTGAATATGCCTCTGTCGCCAAAACCACATCATATACCTTTGCTTCCTCACAGTATGAACCTGCCGAACCTATTCTGATAATATTCTCTACACCGTACTGTGTATATAGTTCATAAGAATATATGCCAATAGATGGCATACCCATACCAGAACCCATAACTGAAACTTCGACTCCTTCATACATTCCTGTAAATCCGTACATATTTCTTACATCATTAAACTGCTTCACATCCGTCAAAAAAGTATCTGCTATAAACTTTGCTCTCAACGGATCTCCTGGCATAAGAACTGTCTTTGCTATCTGTCCTACCTCTGCTTTATTATGTGGTGTTGCCATATTTTACCCCTCCTATTTTCTTAAAATATATAATTACACATCATCTTAGAATTATCCCTTATTTTACCACAAATTGTAGAAAAAATCTATATTTTTGTTACAACACTTTGTCAAGGGGTTATATTTTTTTTATTTGTTAATATGACAGTATATTTCCATCTCTTTTTGCAAAACATTTATTTATAAAATCAGCAAATCTTTACGAAGGGAGTATAAATCTATGTCTATATACAAAGTGGAAATATGTGGAGTAAACACAAGCAAACTTCCAATTCTTACAAATGCAGAGAAGGAAGAATTATTTGATAGAATTGACAAAGGCGATAAGGAAGCTAGGGAACTATTTATCAATGGCAATCTTCGTCTTGTCTTAAGTATAATCCAACGTTTTAGTAACTCCTCTGAAAATGTCGACGACTTATTTCAGATAGGCTGTATCGGACTTATTAAAGCTTTAGATAACTTCAATCGAGACCTAAATGTAAAATTTTCTACCTACGCAGTGCCTATGATAATCGGTGAAATCAGACGCTATTTAAGAGATAATAACAGCATCCGTGTATCTCGTTCTCTCAGAGACACCGCTTATAAAGCCATATACGCCAAGGAAAATCTTATGAAAAAATCTCTCAAGGAACCAACCATATGTGAAATAGCTACAGAAATTGGGGTAGACAAAGAATCTGTTATAGCTGCCTTAGATGCAATCCAAAGCCCTGTATCTCTCTACGAGCCTGTCTACAATGACGGTGGAGATACTTTATACGTGGTTGACCAGATAAGTGATAAAAAAAATCGCGAAGAAAATTGGGTGGAAGAAATAACCTTAAACGAAGCCATTCGCAGACTTCCAGACAGGGAAAAGAATATTATTGACTTGCGTTTCTTCAAGGGTAAAACACAAATGGAAGTAGCTGAAGAGGTAGGCATAAGCCAGGCACAAGTTAGTAGATTAGAAAAAAATGCATTAAAATCCATGAGAAATTATTTACGTGATTAACCTAACTCAATATGAGTATATCCCATAGCTAACACTCTTATTGTGGTATATTAAAAGGTCATATTACCATATCTAAACATAGGGTTATATGACCTTTTTCACTTATCTCTTATATCGAAAAATCGAATTTTGCTCCTACTTTCTCTCCTTGTACTTTGTCCCAATTCAAGTTTGTAATCTTATCTATAAGCTCTTCCTCAGACGAAGCCTTAACTACCGTTTTCTTCACGGAAGCTTCATCGTCCTTCTTATAAGGATTAACCTTCTTATCTTCAGTTTTCTCCTTTAATTTTTCTTCTATCTTTTCCTGCTCACTGCGCTTATCTTGTAGTTTCTTGAGATACGCCTCTTTCTTTTCAGAAAACTTTTCTATCTCGGCCAAAATAGTCATCGTACCATCATCATTGATAGACACGGCAAGCTTATTTATCATAGCATCGCCCTGGGCACCTTCCTCCCATGCACGCTCAATATTAAACTGCTCAAAGATTCTATTAGACATATCTACTATAGTCTGAACATTTCTCATCTTTTCAGCTGCATAATCTTCATCCGATGCCATTCTCTCCAATTCTGCACTGGAGAACATAACAGAATATTCTTTATCACTTTGATTAAGCAATTCTTTTCTGTCCGTACCTGCATCTGCGATTATAAAATCATAATCTCCATAAGTCTTTCTAAGGTTTTCAAGATATGCTTTTGCCTTGCTTGAAAGCTTATCCTCACTAGACTTTGCTACCTGTTCAGTGGACTTACTATCCTTTACTGTATCTACACCGTTCTTTTTCTGCTGAACCTTGCTGTCATAAAAATTTGTGTTTGATGTTACACCATACGCTTTAATCATAATCATTCCTCCTTGAACTAAATCGTAGTTACAAAGTAACTGCGATTAAATTAAATATGTGAAATCCTTTTCACTTTGTACGTATATTTATGTTACAGGTTTATGCCAAAAAATTCCATAGCATTCCTATACATTATATCGGCATAAGCCTCACTACCTATTATATCTTCAAGCTCATTAAAATATCTTAAATACAATGACGGCTCACCTTTAGCATTCTGAGTATATGTATTCACTCCATCTATAGGACTGTCACTTCCAAAGAAAATCTTCTTACTACCATATCTTTTAACAATCTCGATAGTACTCTCCAAGGATACCCAAGTAGTATCACCATAAAGATTTGGCAACTTTCCAAGAAGCTCTATAGCCTCTTTATTGTCTGTGCAAAGTCCCATATGAACCATAATAAAGTTTACTTCTGGATACTTCTTTGCCATATTGTAAACTCTCATAGGACTAGCCTTATCATAGTCAGCTGTATGAACTGCAACTGGAAGCTTATACTTCTTAGCCAACTCAATATATGGCTCAACTCTTTCTGAATCAAACTCTATATCAGAGTGGAATGGATGAACCTTTATGCCATATACTATATCTCTATTTTCCTTAATAAGCTCTTCTAATCTTTCATCTGCAGTCTCACTTGCTGGCTTTACCCATGGCATAATACCTATTTTGCCCATATTATTTCTTGCAAAATTAATCGCCTCTAAAAATGCCTTTTCCTGAGTCTTTTGACGTTCCTTTGGAATCGGCTGTAACAAGCAATCTACTTCCTCTGCGCTATTAGAAACAAGCGCAAAATCAATGTTATGTTTCTTAAGAGATTCTAATACAACCTCCTCACTCATATCTACAATTTTTTCTGGCGATACAAAAAAGCCAGTATGTACGTGTGTATCTATTATCATATATACCCTTCTTTCTGTAATTTTAATCACGTTTATAATAGCTTAATATTAACATATTAATACTCTGTTGTAAATGAATTAAAAAATAAACTTCAATTCGTAAAGCATGTTACATACTTTACACATTGAAGTTTAATTTTTCCTCTATATTTCCTTATATGGCTTTCTACCACAGCACTTCTTCTCGGTACAATATCCTGCCACTTCACACTTTGGCATAAAGTAGTTATCTACTAGATACGCCCACTCCTCTGAGTACTCTCTAAGAGCCTCCATTAAATCCTTCATAAGATTACGATACTCCCAGTATGCTCTGGTACATAATCTTTGATGTGACATCTCGATAAGATTTCTTACATTTCTCTTATCCACAATCTTTGTGCTCATTCCAAGTGGAAGAAGCATCGCCGCATCCTCTCTAGGCACACCGTAGCTTGCCTCTAACTCACTGCAAGCCTTTGTAATACTTTCCATTGTTTCCTTATAAAGCTTAGCTGCCTCTTCATTCTTAGCAACTGTTGGTGGCACCACATAATCAAAATCCTTATAATTTATATAACGTGTACTAGCCTGAAGTCTAGTTGGCGCTCCACCTATATGTGTATACCACTCTCTGATAACTCTTGCTGAATATCCATCAAGAATCATCTCTACACCCACATATTCCATAACTCTATGGTGACCAGACTTAATACAATCAATTCCTCTTGCATAATTCTTCTCTTTATCATCAATGTTAGCACCCCAACATACACCTGCACGCTGTCCCATCAGGCTAATTGGATTCTTTGGTGTCTCTTCTATAATAGTTATCTTTCCCATCGTTAATCTCCTTAATTGCTTAAAGCTTTCGCTAAAATAATACTCTTACAAATATAACATTTTAGCTATATAATTTCAAGATTTTTCAGTTTACTATCTAGTATTTCTAATTATAACTTAAGGCATCTATTCAGCCTTAATATACTTTCCTGGAACCTGCTCATATTTCTTACCAAATCTATAATCCTTTATCTTTCCACCCTTTGCTATATTATCCTCAACCTGTGGGTCAAATACGTATATAGTTCCATCTATATTCATTTCACACCAGGCATGTCCTGTATATCCGCCACCTGACTTAGATGTCTGACCACCTACTACATAACAGTTAAGTCCAAGGGCCTGCATCATAGTAGCAAATGCTGCCGAATAGTCATCACATACACCTATCTTTCCCTTAAGAATTCCGTATGTTCTGACTTCATATGTATATCCGTAAAAATAGGCATCTATGTAATCCATCACATACTCATTATGACCATAGCTACAATTATTAATTAGATAATCATAGCAAGCCTTCACCTTATCATAAGTTGTCATACCATCTTTAAATATGCTTTCAAATACCTTATCTATTTCCTCATATGCAGGTGTGAAATCACTTCTAAATGGATTAAGCGTTGCATTGTTTAATACATTTTGGATGCCCGTTGCCGCTGGCTTAGAAGTTTCCTTCACAGGTGCCTTAGTTGTTGTCTCTGGTTCCAGCAATGGTTCCGCCTGTAAGTAACTATTACTTACATATCCCACCTTACCATTATAATCAATACGATACCAACCTGTTTGATCTGATTGACCTGTAACTTTAACAGCCTTTCCCTTACCTAATGAACCTATTTTATCAAAGTCAGTAGATGGACCACTTCTTACATTAACAGAAGACTTTACATACATAGATTTATCAAGTGCTGTAACTGTAAGGGCCGTAGTCGTTTCTTCTGCAGTTATAGTTTCTGGAGCTTTCGTTGTCTCTTGCTTAGTTGTAGCTTCTGCTGAAGTTGTTGTTTCTGGCTTTGTCGTAGTCTCTGGAACTGTAGTTGTTTCAGTAGCTGTAGTTACATCCTCTTTTGTAATTGTTTTTTGCTCTGTGGTAGATTCTTTCGCACTTGTTGTTTCGATTTCCATTAAATTATCAAAAATAGTTGTTGTCTCTTTATTACCTTTCGTTTTATTTTTATCACTACCACAAGCGGTAAACAAAATACTACATACACACAACGATATAGCAATCACAACACATTTGCTTTTTCTCATTGGCAACACTCCTTTACAAATCTACATTTTAAAATAATAGCTAAATATGCTATCATATTCTGCTTTTTCAACTTCATCATAATATGAAAAGCCACCCAGCATATCCCTTGTCATAGCTAGGCCTAACTTTCCATTTACAATCTCATAAAAATAACTTTCACCGCCAATATTTATTAAATTATCTTCTACAAAATAATCTTTTACAAATACTCCTTGATTCTCCGCTTTACTAATAGCTTTTGAACCATCAAAATACAAGCCTTTATGTCCATAATCCGAATAACGAAGCCAATATTTGCCTTCAAACTCATATGTATACATACTTTTTTCTTCTATAATAGCTTTCTTAAGTGTAATTTCTTCTACTATAGGTTCAACTGTTATACTTTCATCTGCTACAATTTCTGACGTTTCAACTTCCTCTGTTACAATTTCCTCCGTTACAATTTCCTCCGCTACAATTTCATCTGCTGATTTTTCTTCTATTAATATTTCTTCTGTCATAAGCTTTTCTATTTTTTCAGAAGAATCTATTGAACTTTTATCACCTGATTTTTTACCTCTAATTCCCATTAATTCAGGCCTAGTTGCTGCAAGAATAGCAGCTAAAATTTTCTTTCTCACGTTTCCCACTCCTATCAAATTATAACTATTTAGTATTTTACCAAACAATTTCTTTTATTGCAATTTTCCATAAAAAAGTAATCAAACTCATTGAGTTTGATTACTTTTTATTATTCTGTCTATTCATCACTATAATAACATAACTAATATTGTACATTTGAAATATCTTTTTTTTCAATACCATTATATCCTAACATTCGTTTAACTTCATCAAAAAACATAACTGAACCCACAATGTAATCACCTTCACTAGTCTTAATTATAGTATTAGGATAGGCCTCTAATACAATCCTACTATCTTTATAATTTATAATACAAAAAATAAATCCTAGAAATAATACAATACTCCCAATATATGTATATTCAACAACTTCTCCTTTCATTAATTGTGTAGACACCATCAAAAGCAACATAAGCACCGCATACTTACTAGTTACTTTTTTCTTTATTTTAGCACGATTATACCCTACATACACCCCTTTAATAGATGCTATATCAATTATAGTATTTCTTACTTTAACAAAAGGTCCCTCAAGTTCATATGTCTCTACCACTCTTCCCTCAAATTTACGTGGGACATTTTTTATAATAGTAGTATTCTTTACTTTATAATGTTTTCCTTTGATTTTATAATGTAAATCATCAACACGCTTAAGCTTGAGCCTTTTCGAATTAGTATCATAAAACTTATTAAGTTTTCTTATATTTATTCTTTCAACAAGCTTATCTCCTACACTTAACCATATGAATAGAATGATGTCTAATACTAATATTATCCTATAAACAGTCATATCCACATTAACCTCCTCTTAGTATTAATTAGGTATCAACACATATACGATTAATACTCTCTTCATATCTTAAAACCAGCAAATCATTGTCCATTTACTTGTTCTATACTAAATTCACCTCTTGTTTTTTCTGGAAGCAACTTTCTAACTGTTTCTCCTACATATATATCTCCCACTGAATAATCTCCTTCTGTAGTTCTTACTATCGTCATAATTTCTTTCCTACTAAAAAATAACGTAATATAATATGTAAGCACAAAATTAACTACAAATAATACTATATAAATTATATGAAATATCCACTTCACGGAAAATTGCTCATAAAGTATTGGCATATAAAAAGACACCCCTGCCACAATACTCTCTATAATTCTCAAAAATCCAGCCATCCATTTATCAAATCTATTATAACCAATATAGGTTCCCAATATAGTATCTGTATATATAACTGTATCCTCTACTTGTTCAAATCTACATTTTAGAACAAACCCCTCCAATACATCACCTTTGCATTTAAATAATTTTTTCTTTTTAGCAATAGGATTATTTACCTTAAAATGACTACCATACATAACATATCTTGCATCATCTATTCTTATAAATGAAATATTATTAATACTTTCCTCTGCATATTTTTCTATCGCTTTTATCTTTGCTTTTTTATCTCTTCTATGGGCAAGCAATAACAGAAAAATTATACCTCCCCAAATCAGTATAAATCCGATAATTACAATTAAAACTTTCATATGTATCTTCTCCCTAATGAATCTTTAACTGTGTAACTTATATACTGATTATAGCAAAGCCTTAATTTCTATGCAATGCTAAATATAAAAAAGTAACCCTTCTCATATATGAGTTTGATTACTTTTTTATTACACTCTAATTAATTTTACTTTTAACTTCCTGCACTTTCGTATGCATTTATTCCTTTATTCCAAAGTAGAACTGAAAGTGTAAGCAACACTGCAGCTATAACCGTTCCCGCTCCAAAGCAGAACCATGGATTATTTCCTCGCAAAATATAACTTGCTGGATAGTATGCAGTAAATGCAAATGGCAATATATAAGTAATAATATTTCTAACGGCGCCATTGTAGATTGTTACTGGATACTTTGCAAAGTCACTTGACATATAAAGCACCTGCAATATACTACCACTTGACTTTATCCAAAGGGCTAATGCTGCTCCTGCAATCTTTATAGCAGAGTATATTACTGTTCCAAATATAAATGCTAAAATCATAAGCAATACACTTCCAACAGTATAACTAATTCCAAGCTTCATAGAAGCAATAATCATAAGCACTATACCTGTAAGAAGCTCACCTAATGCGTCGAACTGCAGCGCTTCCATAATTACATGTACAAGCGGATTGATTGGTCTTGTAAGATATTTATCAAAATCACCCTTTCTTACTATAAACCATGCCACCTTCCACAGATTATCTGTAAATAAGTGGTCAAGTCCCTTAGGAACAAGTGAAAATCCATAGATAAATATTATTTCATAATATTTAAAGCCTTGTAACTGAGGTATCTGTGCAAAGATAATACTGATAAATACAATATTTGTGATTTGTCCTATAAGGAAACTACCTGCTCCCGTAAGGAAATCCACTCTATACTCCATCAATCGTTTAAGCTGCTGTACAACAAAAGTTTTATATAGTCTTAAAAATCTCATCTTATTAACCTCCCTGTACTGCAAGTCTCTTCTGGGCAAAATGCCACAATAACTTAGCTATTCCATAAAATACTAATATCCAGATAATCTGTTCACCAAGTGCAATTAATATATTCACACCGGAAATTTTTCCCATATATATCATAGTAGGTTTATATACCATTGACGCAAATGGCAGCAGTTCAAAAATATCTCTCACAATTCCTGGGAAGAATGCCAATGGAATCATTGCTCCCGAGAAGAACTTAATTATACTGCCTTTTAATATATCAAATCCCCAGATGTTCATAAGCCAAAATGCCAAATATCCAAATATCAAGTTAAGATAAAATGATAATATATAGCTTAGAATCATACTTAAAATAAAAATCAAACATGATACTATGTCAAACGCTACATATCCTAGCGCACAATATCTGTAAATCTCTACACCAAGCATAACAGGTGCAAATATAAATGCAAAATACACAACATTATTTCCAACTTCATTTGCAAGTAAGCTTAAATCTACATTTACTGGCTTTATCATACGCATAATAATATTTCCATCTCGTATCTCTTCAGCCAATGCTCTTGTAGAATCTGTACCAGTAAAGAATCCTACGATATTTGATAAAAATACATACATTGTCATATCTACCAATGTAAATCCCATAAATGTGCTCTCTCCAGATGCCATAAATACTGCTTTCCACATGAAATACATAACAAAGCAATATAATGATTCACCTATGAAAAAGCCCATAAAATTAAGTCGGTATGCCATAGCGCCCTGAGCTCCCGCTCTAAAGAAACCGCCATAGACTTTCCTCATCTTTCCAAACATTTATCATCACCCCTTGTAAAGTCTTCTAATAATTTCTTCGATATCAGCCTCGCTTACTGCGATATCCTTAACAGTAATAGTTGCAAGTATGTACGAAAGCATATCTGACACCTGAGCCTTTGAAGAATTAAACTTAACTGTAGCCTTCTTACCTTCAAGCTTTACTTCCAAATCATCCTCAAGCAAATCGAACTTCTCAGCAAATGCAAGCTTATTCATATCCTCTGTTGACTTAAGATTAATATGAATTTCTCTCATTTTTCCATATTTTTCCTTCATCTTATCAAGGGCACCATCATATACCTTCTTGCCCTTGTCAATCATAACGATTCTCTTACATAAAAGTTCAATATCACTGATATCATGTGTTGTTAAGATAATAGTTGTCTTTTCGTTCTGATTAATCTCAGTAATAGCTTTTCTGATATTATCCTTTACTACTACGTCAAGACCAATTGTTGGCTCATCAAGGAACAACACCTTAGGATTGTGAATCATGGAAGCTGCGATATCAGCTCTCATTCTCTGACCCAATGATAATGTTCTAACTGGACTCTTTATGAAAGGCTCTAAATCAAGCACCTGATTTAAGAAATCCATTCTATTCTTAAATGCCTTATCCTCAATCTGATAAATCTCTTTAAGAACTGTAAATGTCTCTGACAATGGTAAATCCCACCAAAGCTGAGTTCTTTGTCCAAATACTACACCGATTTCCTTAACATACTTCTTTCTGTTCTTATATGGTATCTGACCATTTATCATAATCTCACCAGATGTAGGTGTAAGGATACCTGTAAGCATCTTAATCGCTGTACTTTTACCTGCACCGTTAGGTCCTATAAATCCAAGAATTTCTCCCTTTTCAACTGTAAAAGAAATATCATCTACAGCCTTAACGATTTCCTGCTTCTTATGGAATAACGATTTCACGCTTCCCTTAAGACCTGGTTCCTTTATAATCTTCTTAAATTCTTTTGATACGTTTTTTACTTCAATCATGTTGTTATTACTCATATCCCTTTTCGCCTTCTTTCTTTTCTGTCTTTCATTCTTCCCTTTACAATAACAAAAAAATGCATCGACATTTTAATATATGCCGATGCAAATTAAAATAAAAATATTCTATAGATAATAAATCGAAAATGATTATAATATCTACATTCTCTTGCACAGACATATACGACTAATTCGTTTACAACTGTGCATACAAAAAATCACAGTTGCAAACTATGCGTTCGCGACACCTTTATTTCTTGTTGTTGAATGTGTAGTTATAATCATCTCAATCACTCCTTTTCAAATAATATTTTAGAATAGTACTACCATAATTTTAAGTTGTCAACCACTTTTTGTAAATTTTTGACAATTTTATCTAATGTGCCTTCAATTGCATTTTTGCTTTTAAACATATTTTCATAATATTCGTCTATGTTTTTCTCAAAATCTTCAGGCAATATTTTACACTCTTTTACACATATACTCACCATTCTCTTTTCACCAGGATGAGTCATCTCATTAATGGCAAAAATAATATCAAAATACGATTCAAAGAATCCTGCACTTCTATGTATTACACTAATCTTATCATCTCTACCTGCTGCCTTTAGAACCTGTCCACTATATGCTGGTAACCCCTTATACAAAAGCTTCATATTTCTTTCAACAATATTCTTCTTAAGTTCAGCAGGATAAGACACATCAAATCTTTTCTTAGCCTTAGTTAACCTATTATTCTCATCATATATTACCTTACATGTACGAAGATTATGCCACATACAAGTTGTATAACCATTTCTCTCCTGACATTCTTCTACAACCGATGCCACATCTTCTACAAAATCATCTAGGTTTCTATAAAGAATGTCTATATCGATTCCATTTTTTAACACACAGTTGTCCTCGTACTCCCAAAAATGATTTCCAAGTTCCATCACATCGCAATACTTAGATAGAATATCTCTTCTAACCTCGATGTCTACATCTCCAGTACAATATAAGTACACATCATAATCTGACTTCTCATCAAAATTTGCTCCAGCTCTAGAACCTCCAAGAGCAATCGCTTCAACTTCTGGTATCCCACTTAATTCTTCAAATAACTTCTCAACCATAAAAGACCTCCTAATTACTATAAATAAAATTATAACTCAGCGCTTTATTATACTTAAATCATATAACTTTTATGTTCGGTTGTCCATTCACTATAATGTCAAAAAATAACACTATCTTGCTTTTTATATACCCCATGAAAATTCTACTTTTCCATTTTCCATTGGCTTTTCTTTAGAATAATTTGATGATGTACCATCATTGTACTCTGTATCAATTCTACAATTACAGTTTAATATGCCATCTATATTCTGTATTTCAATAAGACAATTGTTATCTGAAATGTACCAATCATTAGCATTTACAAACTTTAATTCAATAACAATATTGTCTTCTATATATTCTTCATCAAATATCTTCGCATCTATAGTTACTACAAACTTATATTCACCATACTCACCACCCTTAACGGCATATTTATAGCCCTCTCTGCTTATGGTTTCAATATCACCTTCTGGATTAACACACTCCACCTTGAAATCATCAGTTCCCAATTGTTTTTCCTCGTAGCTTATAGATAAATCAAGGGTGATATGATTCCCAGAATACAGCTTTCCGTAAATTATTGGGTATATGTTATAAGCAACTACTGCGCATATAACCACCAGTATTACTGTTACTATTGCTATAATATTTCTTTTCTTTGTAAAAAACTTCCTCATTTTATTTCTCACCTTACATAATATTCCAAAACTCCTCAATAAAATCATCAATTGCCTTGAATTTACTCAATCTATAATAAACAACACCTTGCTTCTCGTTCATAACAAAATTCAATCTTTCGGTTCAAATAAGAAACAAGGTGCCCACATTGTATTAAGCACAATCTCTATTGGATATTATCAAGCCTAACACATACTATTAACTTTCTTACAAATTAGTGGTGGAATAATCTAATTCCTGTAAATGCCATTACCATGTTGTACTTATCAGCACACTCAATAACAAGGTCATCTCTTACTGAGCCACCTGGCTGTGCAATATACTTAACACCACTCTTCTTAGCTCTCTCAATATTATCTGAGAATGGGAAGAATGCGTCTGAACCACAGATTACATCCTGATTGTTAGCAAGCCAAGCCTTCTTCTCTTCTGCTGTAAATACAGCTGGCTTAACCTTAAAGATTCTCTCCCAAGCGCCATCCTCTAAGATATCCATACACTCATCGCCCATGTATACATCGATAGCATTGTCTCTATCAGCACGGCCAAGACCGTCTACGAACTGAAGTCCAAGTACCTGTGGTGACTGACGAAGGAACCAGTTATCTGCCTTCTGTCCAGCAAGTCTTGTACAATGAATTCTTGACTGCTGACCAGCACCGATACCGATTGCCTGTCCACCCTTTACATAACATACAGAGTTAGACTGTGTATACTTAAGTGTAATAAGAGCAATCTTCATATCGATAAGAGCTGACTCTGGAATCTCCTTGTTAGCTGTAACGATATTTGATAATAATTCTCCGTTGATATCAAGCTCATTTCTTCCCTGCTCGAAAGAAATACCATATACCTGCTTTGTCTCAAGCTCTGCTGGAACGTATGAAGGATCAATCTGAATTACATTGTAGTTACCCTTCTTCTTTTCCTTTAAGATAGCAAGCGCTTCATCTGTGTAACCAGGAGCGATAACACCATCAGAAACCTCTCTCTTAATAAGCATAGCTGTATCCTTATCACATGTATCAGATAATGCGATAAAATCACCGAATGAAGACATTCTATCAGCACCTCTAGCTCTAGCATAAGCGCAAGCAAGTGGTGATAACTCACCTAAATCATCTACCCAGTAAATCTTAGCAAGTGTATCATCAAGTGGAAGACCTACTGCTGCACCAGCTGGTGAAACGTGCTTGAAAGATGTAGCTGCTGGAAGACCTGTAGCCTCCTTTAACTCCTTAACAAGCTGCCAACCATTGAATGCATCAAGGAAATTGATATATCCTGGCTTACCGTTCAATACTGTTACAGGTAAATCACTGCCATCTGCCATATAGATTCTTGATGGCTTCTGATTTGGGTTACATCCATACTTTAACTGAATTTCGTTCATTTTCTTTTCTCCTTATAATCTCAAATTCTACTTGTAAACTCTGATTGTTTCGTTGCTTCGCAACTCTCACAATCAAATCCATTCGTAACTACGTGCTATTGCACTTCGTTACTTATGTATTGCACTCGTCAAATATATAAATCTGTCTGTGCAAGCACAACATATTTACATACTTTCCTCGTTGCCTTTACACGTTCTTATTAATGATGCGAGTTTCATATTTTCCTGTTTCGATATCGATAAATCTTACGAATAATGATACCTTATTGTCAGCGTTTAAGCTTTCCCATACACTAGCTGTAAATGCATCGATATCTGTTCCATCGATTTCTACCCACTTTGGCTCGCCTTCAAAGCTTGGAAGTGGATTTCCATCATGCATATATGTGTGGATAAATCTACCTTCACCAGCTACAGGAGCGTCAAATGTATATGTGTATCTATTGCAGCAATCTGGGTTACCGTTGTTGCTCTTTAAGATAGACATAGCGAAATCATACTTGCCATCCTTAATATTCATAATACCAGAAATTCTAGGTGTGAAGTTAGGGCCGTCTGGCTCGAACTCACGACATCTTAATGACTCTTCAAAAGACTCACCCTTATTCATTCCATCATAAATTGTATCAGTCTGATCACCGTTTGTAACGATTGTCATATCTCCAAGTACTCTAACTGGTGCATAGATAATAAGACTTGGATCCTCAAGCTTTGAAGGATCAAATGCCTGTGTACGGATACCCTCGCCATCCTCTACAAATACTCTATTACGGCTATTTGAGCTTCTACCCATAATGAAGTAGGCTGTTACTGCCTTCTTGCCATCCTTAGATCTGCCGATTACGATACCTCTACCTGGGTACTCATTTGCCTTTAACTCGTTTTCA
Organism: Lachnospiraceae bacterium; assembly: GCA_045125245.1. Classification (GTDB taxonomy): domain Bacteria; phylum Bacillota; class Clostridia; order Lachnospirales; family Lachnospiraceae; genus SVEL01. Next base: position 6,657 of record JBGVNF010000060.1, on the reverse strand, counting down.
AGATTTAACATGTTCATTTGTGTTACCATCCTTTCTTCTTGGAAAATAAATCGTAGCTGCAAAGCAACTTCGATTATATTTTAGTGCTCAAACCGTCGTAGCTTTTTCATCTTATAGTATGTTTAATAGCTTCCCTATGTAATGAAAAAACCGCCTGAGCATATACCTACTGTACATGCCCAGGCGGTCGGCTACGTCTCTTCACACTCCCTATAGGTTTACCTACCACTGATTCATATCAGCTTTCCGCCAGTTGTGTGAACGCTAATTTTATACTACACGAAGTATAGATTTTTTTCAAGTGGTTTTTCTTATTTGTTACATTATAATTTTTTTAACTAACTTAATGTTTGACTTTGTATACTAATATGATAGAATATATACCATAAGTGCTACTAAGTACGGTAGGCGGTTGACCCTCAAACCAGAGGGACTGAACCCTCTGATTACATAAATATCTTCAATTAAAGAAATATTCGTAAAGGAGGGATGCTTGAAATGGTGACTATTGAAATTCTTTTCAGTTTTACTCTAGTTCTAGCAACATTTACTGGCGGAGCTTATGCTTTAGGATATACCATAGGCAAACTTTCCAGTAAAAGAAAATAACCGCCCTAGCTCCAACTAAGCGGTTATTCTATAAATAACAAAATTATTAGGGGCAACCGTTTACTTTACGGTAGCACTTTTCCTATTTATATTATACACTATACTTCTAATTTGTAAATATATAAATAAACTATTTTTTTCATATGTAAGAAACTGTATATAGCCATACTCCTTAAGCATTTATTCCTAATCAATTTGGTAAAAATAAGGGCACTCTTTTGTCTGTTCAATTGTTTCTACATCAGTATTATCATTGTAAAAAAACAAGAACTTTGCTGGCAAGCATCTACTTCCCCTTTTTCACCAGCGCAACCGCCATCTTCCCCATCTGCTCATATCTCTTCTCCACAGTTGCCCTATCATAAGCGATAATTCCCTTATTATTCTGTGGATCATAAAAATAATAGCTCTTAGAATCACTACCTGCAAGAAGCAAACAATGTTCTCTACCCTTCCAATTAAAAGTTTCCCCTGTTCGCTCAATGGTCCATGTTGTTCCCTCAGTTGGCTCTGCCATCCCCATAGTTGCCCAAAAAATTACTGGAATACCTTTATTAATATACTGTGTGAGTATATTCTCTATCTCCATTCCTGTAATATTGTGAACCGCATCCTCTCCAGCTATTTCCTTAAGAAGTTTCTCTATAACAGGTGCGTAGCAGCCACGAGCATCCGACTTTCTAGGATGTCCCACAAAAAATAGATTAGGGTCTTCTCCGTATAACTTCCCGCCTACTATTTTAGGTTCATAATATGGTACCTTCGCTATAATATCATCAATGGTCACATCATACCCCATATATCTTAGCGACATAAGGGTAGTTACACCCTCACAAAAGGTAGGAAAATTATCCTGATTATAATATTCAATATTAATAATTACTCCTTTTTCTGGTGTATCTGGCTGCCATATAGATATATCTGATGTTTCTTTTGTAGGTATCTCTGAAAAAAGAGGCGGAAGCACATCATATGTTGGTACATTTATAATGGGCTCCCCCTCTTCATTAGATTTTACATATATAATAACAAGTATAATATCTACGACAAATACAACCATTGTAAGGAATAAAAAGAATTTCTTTATGCTTCCCATACAAGTCTCCGTATTATCTCTATTCGTAATATATGAATTAAAATATTTTTTATCTCATAATTTTTAACTTATGTTTTTTATAAAAATTATTATATTTCACTCAACATATTAACTATATTTTAATCCATAACATAACTTTTATCAATACTTATCTTACTCAATAGGTACAAGATTCTTTAAAGACACATCCATTATAGGAGCTGAATGTGTAAGTGCACCACAAGATACATAATCTACACCGATTTCAGCGATTTCCTTAAGTCTTTCCTTTGTTACATTTCCTGAGCACTCTGTCTCAGCCTTGCCTGCTACAAGTGCAACAGCCTGTCTCATTGTATCATTATCCATATTGTCAAGCATGATAATATCAGCACCCGCCTCCACAGCTTCCTTAAGCTGCTCTAAGCTCTCTACCTCTACTTCAATCTTTCTAACAAATGGAGCATATTCCTTAGCCATCTGAACAGCCTTTGTAATGCTTCCAGCTGCACCGATATGGTTATCCTTTATAAGGACACCGTCTGATAAGTTATATCTGTGGTTTGTACCACCACCAACCTTAACGGCATGCTTTTCAAAAGGTCTCATATTAGGTGTTGTCTTTCTTGTATCAAGAAGTTTTGTCTTATATCCTGCAAGCTCTGTAACCATCTCATTTGTAAGAGTTGCGATACCACTCATTCTCTGAAGGTAGTTAAGTGCTGTACGCTCACCAGATAAAAGAACTCTTATATCACCATAAACAGTTCCAATAAGCTCACCCTTCTTAACCTTATCGCCATCCTTAAAGCTTGTCTCAAATGTAGAATCCTCTGATAAAAGCTCAAATACTCTCTTAAACACATCAAGACCACAGATGATACCATCCTGCTTACAGATAAGGTCTGCCTTACCCTTCTTAGCCTCTCTCATAACAGCATTAGTTGTTACGTCCTCACTTGTGATATCCTCCTTAAGTGCGTTTAAAATGTAATCATCCACATTAATCTTCATTGTTACACCATTTATCATAAAAGTCTTCATCCTTTCTTTTTATCTCATTTAAGATAATCTTTTTATTTTCTTCTTTTAATTTATTTAAATCTTCATACTGACTCATATCCACATCTATCTTATCAATCTGGACATTGGCAATATTCTGACTTATCTCATCTGCTGCCCTCTTAGCAAATACCAAGCTCTCAAGCAATGAATTACTAGCTAATCTATTAGCACCATGGACACCATTGCATGCCGTCTCACCAGCAGCATAAAGATTTTCCATCGTTGTCTTACCATTCTTATCTGTATGAATTCCACCCATAAGATAGTGCTGCGCTGGAACTACCGGGATAGCTTCCTTAGTCAAATCATAGCCTTCCTCTAAGCAATGAGCGTAAATATTAGGAAATCTTTCCTTAATCTCCTCGGCGTCCATAGCTTCCTTTATGGAAAGCCATACATGCTTAGTTCCATCCTTTTTCATCTGCTTTACAATCTCGCCTGTTACTACATCGCGAGGTTGCAATTCATCAGTAAATCGATTGCCATTCTTATCAAGTAAAATAGCACCTTCACCTCTTACAGACTCTGAGATAAGAAATCTTCTACCTTCCTCCTCAGAATAAAAAACTGTAGGATGAATCTGTATGTAATGGATATTTTCTAGCTCCACACCATGCTTTAAAGCTATAGCAAAGCTATCTCCTGTAAGATGACGGAAATTAGTTGAATTCTTAAATAATCCACCTATACCGCCAGTGGCCAATATAAGTTTCTTACAAAATACACAAGAAACCTTGCCGTCTCTATCTGCTACTACGATACCCTTTGCTTCATTATCCTTAGCAATTATATCTACCATCGTAGTATACTCTAAAAATGTCACATTAGAAAGCTTTTTAACCTGCATCAAAAGCTTTGACGTAATCTCTTTACCAGTCACATCATCATAATGTAAAATTCTAAATTCTGAATGTCCACCCTCTCTTGTATAAGAATAACTTCCATCCTCTTCCTTTTCAAATTCTACACCATACTTTATCAAATCATTTATAACATTTCTAGAAGATCGAATCATTATATCAACTGATTCCTTGCGATTCTCATATCTTCCAGCCTTCATAGTATCTTCAAAATAGCTATCATAATCCTCATCATTTAGCTGTACACATATACCGCCCTGAGCCAAAAATGAATCGCTATTTTCTGCCACATCCTTAGTAATCATAAGAATCTTTAAATCTCTTGGAAGTGATAATGCACCGTATAAACCAGCCACACCAGTTCCAACAATTACTACATCATAATTATCCATCGTCATCCCACCTTCGTGTTTGTGTTAATATTCAAGCATCCTCTTTAGTGGAGCATTTGCCTTATCTATAACTTCCTGGGTAAGCTTCACTTCATATGTCATATTTTCAAGAGCGTCTGCCACTCTCTCTAATGTAATCTTCTTCATATTTGGACAAATCTGTTTCTCATACGCTGGGTAGAACTTCTTATCTGGATTCTTCTCACGAAGCTCATACATAACACCAAGCTCTGTTCCAATGATAAATTCCTTCTTATCAGACTTCGTAGCATAATCGATAATGCCAGCTGTACTTCCAGCATATTCAGCTAAATCTACGATTTCTTTTCTGCATTCTGGATGAACTAAGAATACCGCTTCCTTATGCTCGTCCATAGCCTTCAATACACTCTCCTTTGAAAGCTCATGATGAACATGACAATATCCATCATTTAAGATAATATTTTTATCCTTAACCTTATCCTTGATAAAGCTTCCTAGATTCTGATCTGGGATAAAGAAAATATTCTTATTTGGAATGCTCTTAACAATCTCCAATGCATTAGAAGATGTAACACATATATCTGAATGCATCTTAAGCTCTGCTGTAGAATTAACATAACATACAACTGCTAAATCCTCATACTGCTCTCTTAATTCATTTATTCTATCAATCTGTGCCATATGAGCCATAGGACAATCAGCTGTCTCATCTGGTAAAAGTACTGTTTTTTCTGGATTTAAAATCTTAGCACTCTCACCCATAAACATAACGCCACAGAAAACTATAACCTTTTTCTCTATATTAGTCGCTACCTTAGCTAAATAAAATGAGTCTCCCACATAATCTGCAATAGCCTGAACATCATCATCCACATAATAATGAGCAAGTATTACTGCATCCTTTTCGTCTTTAAGTTTCTTTATCTTCTCGATAAGTTCAGTATTTGTCATAATATTAGGTCTCCCTTTGTAATTGTTATACTATTAACAATTACCTATTATCTATGTATTATGTGATTTTGTCAAATATTGTGAACTTTTTAACAATGTTTAGTGAACTATAAATCATTTACCTTCTCTATATGCGACATTTTATTGTTCTCTCATTCTTTCTTAACATAGAAACGCCAAGAAGGCAGGCGGATTTAACCACCTGCCTTCTATTCATTATCAACAGTTCTCTTTCTGCTAAATAATTTCAATTAACTTTCTTTTTTCCAATGCAATCTTGCCAGTGTCACTTCGGCCCAACTATATTGCTTCATATATTCTCCCTGAAAACGATTTAATTCCTCTGGAGTCACATTGTCACTTTCGTAATCATACAAATCACAGTTAAAAGCATCCACATCAACTGAATAACTATTTAATCCTCGCTTTAATATTTTATCTGCATCAACCCGTTCTAAAACACTCACTAACTCTTTAATTATTTTCGACAAATAATTCTGTGTTGCTCTAGAGTAATCTTCCCTCTCAAACAATACTGACGCCAATTCTTTTCTGGTTGCCGATTTCCCCTGCTTGTCCACCAGATATGCAAGCAGTTCTTTCGCCTTTGCTCTGCCAAAAGAAACTTCTTCTCCATTCACTATCAGCTCAAATTTCCCAAAGGTGTTTACAACAATACCTGTATCCTTCCATTTAACAGGATTACGCAGGTTCTCCATTTCATTTATAATTTTATCAGCTGTTACCGGTTTGTACACATAACCACTTGCGTGAAGTGCAAATGCTTCGTTTGCATACTGTGAATACCCTGTCACAAATACGATATTTATCTTCGGATATATTTCTTTTAATTTCCTCGCAAATACGATACCACTCATTTCTCGCATCTGTATATCTAAAAAAGCTATCTCACATTTTGTTTCTTTCATAAATTCAAGCGCATCCAGCGGATTGCGAAAACCATGAACAGTAGCGAGCGGAACCGCATCCCTTATAGCTCCCATTAATACATTTAATGCACTTTGTTCGTCATCTGTTGCAATGATATGCATGTTTAATCTCTCCTTTTCGGAATCAAGATACAAGCCTTTGTCCCGATTCCTTTCTTACTTTCAATTTCCAATCTGGCATTTATCATCATATCTAATCGTTTCTTAATGTTTTCAATCCCCACATGCGTGCCGCCATCATCTGCATATTCACCTTCTGCAAAACCGACACCATCATCTGTTACACAAATGATATACTCATTTTCGGTTTCAGATGTATGTATAGTAACCGTTCCCCCGCCTATTTTCTTACCAACTCCATGTTTTACTGCATTTTCTACAAGTGGCTGTACAGACAATGCCGGAAGCATAAAGTCCTTGGAATGTATATCATATACAATTTCTAACTCGTCCATAAATCGGAGTTTCTCAAGCTTCAGATACTTTTCTATATGTTCCAATTCTGTACCAAAGGTTATCAAATTTTCTGTCTTTAAAGAAGATAGATTTCCTCGCAAATAATCCGCAAAGTCTGCAATAGCGGCTTTTGCCTGCTTTGGATTACTATCACACAAATCCATTACACTAGTTAACGAATTATATAAAAAATGCGGTTGTATCTGACTAAGCATCACAGTAATACGACTATTCTCCAGCTCCAACTTCATTTTCTTATTTTTTATGGATGCCTGATAATCCATCACCACCTGTTTTACTCCTAGAAATAAGAAAAT
>JBGVNF010000059.1:0-24796 GCA_045125245.1 Lachnospiraceae bacterium | reverse complement strand
TTTATCCAGGAAATATAAAAACATAGTCGCTGCAATTCGTTTATTGCCATCATAAAAGCTATGATTCTTTGTAACAAAATACAAAAGATGAGCCGCTTTTTCTTCAAGCGATTTATACACATCACTACCGCCAAAGGATTGATATATATTTCCTATGCTACCTTTGAAGGAATCATCCTTCTCTCTCCCAAACAAATCAGATTCATCTCCAAATCTCATGCTTTGAATTACCTCGATGCATTCCTCATATGTAAGCACATAAGTTGCATCATTTCCTTTTGGACGTTTCATAGTCTGGTGATCATATGCATCTAACAAATCCAATGCATTATTGTATCTTTCGATAACAGACAATATCTGCTTGCTATCCAATTCATTCTCTGTGCGTTTTATGATACGTATTACTTCACCCAACTGCTGAATACGTCTTTGATTAACTGCATAACCTTGTAATATGTATTGCTTTAATATAGTATTTGCCCAAATTCTAAATTGAGTGCCTCTTACAGATTTCACTCTGTATCCCACAGAAATAATGACATCTAGATTATAATAGTCCACTTGGTACTTTTTACCATCATCTGCAGTGTAGGCAAATTTTGCCCACACTGAATCTTTTACCAATTCTCCTTCCTTAAATATATTTCGAATATGCTTACCTATTACACTTCTATCTCGCTGAAAAAGTTTTGCCATCTGATCAATAGATAACCAAACTGACTCATTCTCAATCGTTACTGGTAAAACAATTTTCTTGTCTTCAGTTTCAAATAATACAATTTCATTTTCTTTAGCCATAAAAATATCCTCCTATCATTTTCATAAAGTGTTTAAATTTGACCACATTAAAATACAAAGCTAAAGCATTCGCCTTTTCCATTGCTGATACTTTTCTTCACTTTTTTCACAAATTTCCTCAAACCCCTGTTCAGTTTCGCAAAGTATCGTCATCTCCCCCTCCAACTCATATCCCTTTATTTCAAAGAATTTTTCTTTTATATGACGATACCAGATTGATGGCTCTGCAAATTTCCCTGATATTGAAAACAGTTTATTTTCTTCATCAAAAAACCATGTATTTGCAAAATTCTCGTCTCCATACTCCTCTGGGAAACAACTTTTTGAAAACTGTATATATTCCTTTATAAGAGTTTCATCCACTTCTGGTTTAATCGTTATATTTCCTGTACCTATCATCCATACACTCATTTTGTTTTACCTCCTTACACTACTTGCTTCAGCACATGATATATCGCTCTTCCATCTTCTCTTCCAAATTCGTGCATTGAACCTGTATATAAAACTCTCGGTGTTCTCATGTCTCTGCATTCTATAAATCGTATGATTTTATCTGTCTGTTTCTCATACTCTGTTCCTTCAAAAGCTTTTGTTATTTTCTCTACAAAAGCTCTGTGCTCCGCTATTCTTGCTTGCTCAGCGTCTATACTAAGCGTTCTTGTTTTCTCTCTTATTTGTTTCTTCCTCGCCTCATCTTCAGGTGTATTTAATGATACTATAGCATTCTCGACATTTGATGCCACACGAACGACCACACCTTCTAATTCAGCTCTGATTTTAAAAAAATCTGAAACTGCTCCAAAACCTTTATCCTTGCTAATGATACTTATTTGTCTTTCCCCTTGCACAACTAAAATGCCACATTCTACAGCTATATAAAAATCTAATGCATTCTTTCCAGTTCGAGCTAATTTGTATGTTCTAAATTCGCATTGGCTCTTCTCTATCATATCTATGTATTCTGCTCGTATCTTCTCGCAGCATTGACTGTAGAACAGGATAAGGGTGTCTTTTTCGTTTAGATATTCTACGCCTTTTAATCCATCTGACGAAGAAACATTTTCATAATCTACTAATATTGTTGCCATAGCAGTCACACTCCTTTTTTATTTGAGATTCAAAACGAAACCTCAGCAAACAAGGCCGTAGCTTTCGCCACGGCTCCATCGTCTAATATATATGCCTACATTACAGCCACAGGGATTACCTCCAGCCAACCAGCTTATCGCTTTAACTTTCATCGTGGATTTCAACAAAAATCCTCCATCAAAATTGTTCTTAAAATTAATCTCTAAAAACAATTCTAATGGAGGACTTTTCATTTGTCATTGAATCTGTAGTTCAATTTGTTTCTGTTCAGAGCTAAGCAAATTCATCTATGGTATGCTTATGAATATATATTCATAAGCATATCTTGATTAATTTATTTGGCGGATACGCCACACCGAGAAAATGTTTACGTTTTCGAGGTGGCTTTGAACAATTCTTTTAATAATTTTATGCAGCGTGCTTTTCATTTATTATCTTATAATATTCATACAGTCTTCTATGTCTAGCATCCATATTCTTAATAATACTCTCTGGTATAATCGGTGCTCTATTTCCACGCACAATTGCATCTATTGGAACATTTAGCAGCTCACTTAATGCATACAAATTATCAATTGTCGGCATATTTACACCATCAAACCAACGGTATACGCTCTGCACACAACCAAGTCCAAGGTATTCTTGTACATCCTTTGGTGTAATTCCACGCATATCCATGATTCTGCGTAAGTTAACACCAGTTTCTCGTTTGTTGATTAAAGGGAACATAAGGCACCTTCCTTTCAATTCTAATAATATAAATCATCTATCATCCGCTGAATTAGCATTTCTCGGAGCTCCGCTTTTGACAAATTCATAACATACTCGCGAATCTCTTCCTCGTGCTTCTGCATTTCCTGTTCATATTCTTCCTCGTACATCTGATTCTGCTCTTCTATATAATCCATCATCTGTTGCTCTTTCTCTGGAAAAATGCCCAAATCAAGCGCAACCATATGCTTACAAATAACTCTACGTCCTTCTGCAAATGGACAATTACAAACAGATTTTTTTGGATGTGCTATATCAATCATTACATCATATACAGCACTACCACTGCCTTTGACTTTTCCTTGATAACAGTTATCCGCAATCTCTTTCCAATTAATTATTCGTTTTTCATGATGATAATTAATTCCTCTCCAGAAGGAATTATTGCTTGCTAAATTTAGTAATTTCATACTCTGCATCACTCCGATTTCTACATCTCATTCAATATCCCAAAACATTCCTTGAGCGTATCATACTCTTCCCAACGAACACTATTAATCTGTTCATCAATCATGCTAAATACCTTTTCAGGGAACTGCACCGCCCATGTAACACCCAAATGTGCTTTCAACTGTAATCTTTCCGTAGATATGTACTTGTCTGCTTCCGACCTCATTTGCTGAACAAACACAGCCGTTTTATCTACAATATTCTTATCATATGGATCTTCGGATATTGCAGATAGCATTACGTTTTCCAGTGCACCCATATGTTCCTTCGGAATAATAACCAATAGCAACTGAACAGTCTTTTCCATACCAAAAGCATCCTGGTACGAATTCTCACACCATTCTCTATCTTGAATATCTTTAAAAAATCCAGACATATCCTCTGACAGAGAGTTACAAATATCTATCACTTCTCTATCATCTCTATCTGTAATAATCGCTATCTTTTCAAACGCATTGGTAGTAATCTGCGGGATTCTAATTCTTTCATTAAAAAAATTACCAAAGTTATCCTTTCCTCCAACACCACAAATCAAAAGATAGTCATCATTTTTCTTATACCAACTTATAGACTCATTATCATTTGGCTGCTGAATTGCCAGACCACTTGGCCCTTTCTTTACAAATTTCCATCCAGCAATCTTTCCTAAATAATAACTGAGCAAAATCGCATCTGTTTTACCTTCACATAAAATAAGTTTATTCATAGACGCACCTCAAATCCGAAGGCTTCACGATTCTGTGCAACTTCTCTTCCTGAAAGAACTCTCGAATAAGTATTGTTGCCCTCCCTCTTGAGTGTCACAACACTAATGCTATCTTCTTCCTTTTGTTCTTCATAATCCTGTGTTGCCAAAAGACCATCTATTGCCTCTAAGCTATGTGTGGTAACAAATACCTGAACATCAAAAGCCTTGCATGCTTTCACAATGAATCTAAAAATATCATCATAATACTTCTTATGAATAGCCGTTTCAATTTCATCAATTAGCAAGATTCCACCTGCTGCTTTTGCAATGGCATTAGACAATACGAGTACCTTTTTAATGCCATCACCAAATGTAGACAATGGCATATTTCCTAATCTTCTATGCTTTAAATATTCAACTGGCCTATTACTGATATCACTTTTGAATATCATCATATCCTCTATCTCTGGATCAAATAACTGTAATGCTTTCAAGCAAATTTCTTTGTAACCATCATTTTTAATAATCTGACTGATTACACTTCCTTTTAAATGTTCAAACGGAGCTACATAAATGATCTTAAATTCATCTGATTCAGATGCCGGAGTTCCAGAAATTCCAGTCAAACGATTGATTTTCATCTGCTCTTCTTTAACCATTTCACCATATCTATATGAAATAGTACCATCAAACTCCTCCGTCTTTGTTTCTGTAGCCAACCAATCTAAATTCTCCCTAATAAAGAATCTATCCAATTCTTTGACATCAATAAGAATTTGCTTCTCTTTTCCTTTAACGCTATAAGTCATATCTTTTCCATTGCAAACTCCGGACACACGAATCTCCAAACCACTTCCATCATGTGGGAACATACAAATAAAATTCTCATATAAAGAATTTGAATTCATCCAAAATATACTTTCTCTTTGTCTTGCAATGGTATAGATATTTCCCAACAATTCTGAAGTTCTAAATAATTGCACAGCTTCCATCACACTGGTTTTTCCGCAGTTATTATCACCAACAAATAAATTGATATGATTTAAGTTATCAATCTTTAAATTATTGATGCCACGAAATTTTTCAACCATTAATCTGCTAATCATTGCCATTACAACATCACCTCTCTATCTCCAAACTGAATAACCAATCTTCTCCCGGTTGCATCTGCTATCTTCTTAAGCGAATCTATTGTTGGACGAGTAGTTCCTTTTTCAATATTACTAATATTAGCTTGAGTAAGCCCGCTTTTAGCAGCAAGTTCTTTTTGTGTAAGACCAGCTCTATCTCTTGCAGCTATGACAAGTTCTCGGACCTCTCTATAAATATCATATTCGTAAACTTCGTTATCCTCTACCTTTATGGCCTCAACATCAATTTGAGTCAAGGTTTTATCTAAAAAACTTTGAAAATCACTCATAAAATCCACCTCTCTACACTTAATATATTCCATATTATGTGTAAAGTCAAGCAAAATATACCTTGCAAGATATATTTCTCTTTTCAAATATATCTCACAAGGTATATCAACCATATATTGTTATCTTATTCTTATTGATTCTTCCACCAAAGTTTGAAAATATAGTTTCTTTTTTATACGCTCTCCCTCACAAACGCTGCATTTATCTCCGCTATCTCCCTCTCACCATTTATATAATCATGATACATATCCCATAAATCAATGCCACAGTCTTCCATAGCCTCATCTGCAGGAACCCACTGTCTTATAAGCTCTATACGTTCTTGTTTTGTAGTATCTTTTATTAAATATGACTTCATATTTATTTCATCCTTTCTTCCCATTCTGCTTCCTTGAAGCCTGTAAGTACGTAATCGTCAGCCACTACCAATGGTCTCTTAACTAACATTCCATCTGTAGCGAGAAGCTGTAACTGTTCCTCCTCTGTCATAGATGGAAGTCTATCCTTTAATTTCATATCCTTGTACAAAAGTCCGCTTGTATTAAAAAATTTCTTAAGTGGTAATCCGCTTCTTTCATACCATTCCTTTAATTCCTCGTAAGTTGGATTTTCCTCTTTCATTGGACGCTCTGTAAACTCTATATTATTCTCTTCCAACCATTTAAGAGCCTTTATACATGTGCTACATTTTCTATAAACTAAAACTACCATTTCTTTACCTCCAAATATTTTTTCTATGCAACTAACTTTATTCCATCACTTTATTATATAATCTCTATTCCAACTATCTGTCCCATATCAATCTTCATGCCACTATCCATAATAATCATCTTATCCGCCACATCTATCTTCTTTATAGTTCCTACGTCGGTAAGATACGCACCACCACTTTTTAATGTATCTGGGCGAAAGTATGTGACTGAAACGTTCCATTGTTCTGATAGATGCTGAGAAATATCATATATTTTTTTATTGATTTTTTCTATGGCGTTGTCATCTAATACAATTTTATCATCTGTAAGTCTTGATGTCTCCTCGATAGCATCCTCGTGACCTGTAAGCGCTGCAAAAGGCGCAAACTGTGCTGCTCTGTCATGCAATGACATATGCTCTCGTTCTGTTGACTGGCGGTATGGCATGTTAATGATATCGTCATATCTATTTGCATCCTTATAATATTCACTCATGCCTTGTGACCTCCAATCTGCGCATTTCTATCCCTTGTGGTTGCTCCCTCTTCAAAATTCATTCCTTTTAATACTGCATTCTTTCCAAATTTCTTTTTTATATCTAGAACCGCCTGCTGAATCTTCTTCTCTTTTTCAAGCTCCTTTTTCTCCTGCTCTCGAGCCTGTTCCACTGCTGTATAATCAGTAAACAAATCAAGCTGTTCAAAAGATTCTACTTTCACGGCTTCCTTTTCTGGTATAACTCTAGAAGCCACCACTGTTATCCTGCGCACTAACAAATCCCAATTTATTATTCTATCATATAGCTCCTCTACAGCTTTCATAATAATCTTAGTAGATGATGTTGCACTTTCTAAATTTATAGTTCCATGTGCATGCTTTGGAATCTGTCTACCGTACCTATCTGTTGTAATCTCACCGTGATACTTAACTTTTATGGCTGGGTCCGTAAGATTATCTATATCATATCCAACCGTTAACACCATCTGGTCTGTGACAAGCTTTTTATCTACCAAGTCAAGAACAAGTAAATCTGTCATCTCTTTGACAATAGTCTTAGCCATCGTCGCAGTATACGGACAATGTAACACCTGCCCCGTACTTAAACTATTCCGCTGTGGCTTATAGGATTTTATCTCCGCGATAGTCGTCGGCTCCCAGCCCCAAGCATGATCGATTAATAACTCCGCATTAATTCCAAATAACTTATACAGCAAAGCCTCATTATAATAATCATTTGCCTTTCCTAAAGAGCATCTTGCCACATCTCCCATAGTGTATAAACCATTTTCCATAAGCTTCTTGGCATACCCTGGACCTACTCTCCAAAAATCTGTAAGTGGTACATGGTTCCACAATTGTTTACGATATGACATCTCGTCTAGCTCAGCGATACGCACTCCGTCCTCATCCGCTGGCATCTTCTTCGCCACAATATCCATGGCAATCTTGCATAGATACATATTTGTACCTATCCCCGCCGTGGCGGTAACTCCCGTTTCTCGAAGCACATCCTTAATCATCTTAAGAGTTAGCTCTCTCGCTGTCATCTTATATGTCTTTAGATAAGATGTCGCATCGATAAATACTTCATCTATCGAATACACGTGCATATCCTCTGGCGCAATATATCTCAAATAAATATCAAATATTTTCGTACTGTATTCCATATAGTAAGCCATCCTTGGAGCAGCTACTATATATGAAACTTCCAATGAAGGATTATTATTAAGTTCATCTAAATTATAAGATGAACCTTCTAATTTCCTACCTGGCACCTTTGCTCTTCTTTCCGCATTTGCCTCCCTAACCTTTTGTACCACATCAAACAGTCTTGGTCTTCCTGGAATCCCAAAACTCTTCAACGCAGGCGTGACAGCTAAGCAAATAGTCTTCTCCGTTCTACTTGCATCAGCTACTACCAAATTTGTAGTAAGTGGGTCAAGACAACGCTCCACACATTCTACAGAGGCATAAAATGATTTTAAGTCTATAGCTATATAAGTTTTCTCAGTCATCTTTTACCTCCATACATAAATTTCATCTCAACACTAATACCTACAATATATCATAATTACCAAAATTATAAAAGACGATACCCACTATTAAATGTTACTCACCAGAATACATATTATTATAATTAAATATTATTATAATTAAATATTATTGTAATTAGATATTTTTCATATTATACATCTAGTTTCTCTCCATCTTGCATCTTTTCCATTTTCTTCCAGCTTATAAATCCGTAGATATCATTGATAAAGAATATTACAAAACATACAACCATATTAAAATATCGAATATCTTTAATTCCTGCCAAAATCCACAATATTATAAGCACCAAATCATTTACGCTATATGCCAATGCAAAATATGGACTTCTCTTATATGTAAGATAAACTGCCACAAAACTTGTAGTAACTGAAAATGTACTAGGTACTATATTTGCAGTATTAAATACAGACAATATACAATAAAAAACTATCGTTACAATTACTGTACAAAAGCTCATTACTGCTATTTCTTTAATCCCGACCTTATATACCTTCACTTCTGTCTTTTTACCATTGTATGGATTTCTAAGCCATGATATCAGTGCAATCACCGCCATAGGCAAAGTCATACACATATAAGTTATCATCTCTCCATAATAACTAAAGCTATATGATATGTATCCGTATAATGTACTAAATATAATAACTAAAATCTGTCCTATAAAATTGCCTTTAGCACATAGTATAAGGGCTGAAACGCCTATGATAGACGCTATCATATCAAGAAAACTGTCTCCACCAAAAATTATAAACGATATAATAATAGCCAAAACAGACACTATCCATAAAATCTTTTCAAATCTAGTAAAATATCTCATTATCAAGTCTCTCCTACAATATTAAAGCATCCGCGAGCATATCTTCTAAGACCTAACGATATACTTACGAATGCTTAATTACATTCTGCTACCCGGTGGCAGCTTATTAAATCTATTTATTTTCTATGGCAAAATATTGCCTGCAGCTCTATAAATATCATACCATTCTTCCCTTGTCAATATAATATCTGCCGCTTTTAAATAATCCTTTAAACGATCTGTATTAGTTGTTCCAGTCACTGGCTGAATCTTTGCCGGATGTCTTAAAATCCAAGCAAATGCTATTGTGTTCTTATTAACACCATAGCGGCTAGCTATCTCATCCATAACCCTATTAAGTTCCGGGAATTTATCACTATCTATAAAGCATCCTTCAAAAAATCCGTACTGTATAGGTGACCAAGCCTGAATCGTGATTTTATTAAGTCTACAGTAATCAAGCACTCCTCCATCTCTATTTATTGCAGAATCATTAAACATATTTACATTAATGCCTGACTGTATCATAGATGAATGCATTATTCCAAACTGTAACTGATTGACACACAATGGCATATCTAGTGCATTTTGAAGAAGCTGTATCTGATAAGGATTCTGATTAGACACACCAAAAGCCTTAACTTTACCTGATGCCTTTAATTCCTCAAATGCCCTAGCCACTTCTTCTGGCTCAACTAAAGCATCTGGACGATGAAGCAAAAATACGTCTATATAATCTGTCTTTAATCGCTTAAGGCTTTCTTCAGCAGAGCGTATAATATGTTCATATGAGAAATCAAACATTTTCCCAGGCACGATACCACATTTAGTCTGCAATATAATATTTTCTCGCATAGAAGGAGTAATTACTTCTCCAAATAAGCTTTCACATCTTCCACCATCATAAATATCTGCATGATCAAAAAAACTCGCGCCATTTTCAAGAGCTGTATTTACAAAATAATCTAGCCCTTCCTTTGACATGTTGCTAATTCTCATACATCCTACTGCTATAGTAGGTACACTTATATTACTTTTACCAAGTTCTATATTATACATATTCTCTGCTCCATATCATTTTTGATATATTTATATCTCTATCATCAACTTATGCTACATCACTTGTACAATGAGCACACTTTGTAGCATCAATTGCTATCTCACTCTTGCAGTATGGACATGTCTTTGTAGTTGGTGCAGCTGGTTCCTCTTCTTCTTTCTTCTTTGAACCTATATTTGCCAATGCATTCATTCCCTTTACAAGTAAGAATACGATAAAAGCCATAATTAAGAAATTAACTACATCCGCTAAGAATGCTCCAAACTCTAATGACTGTCCTCTAACCTTAAGTGCAAGCTTAGATACTGAACCATCCATCTTACCAAAACAGTTAAGAAGTGGTGTGATTATATTCTTTGTAAGAGATGTAACCAATCCACTGAACGCACCACCGATGAGTACACCGATAGCCATACTCATTACATTACCCTTAAGTGCAAATGTCTTAAACTCACTAAAAAATCCACCAACCTTCTTAGTTGCGCCTTTTGCCATATTTGTAGCTTTTTCTTTGTTCTTTCCCATAATTTTCCTCCACAAAGTATAATTTACATATTTCTTATAATATCATATTTTTACTTAAAAGCAAACCACTTGCAAATATTTATCTACAAGTGGTTTGCCTGCCTTTAATTTAATGTTAATTAGTTTTATTATCATCAAGTCTCTGTTCAAATTCGCTCTCAGGAATTGGTTTAGAATAAAAATATCCCTGTGCCACATATGCACCGATTTCCTTCATAAGTTCTACGTCATTTTCATTCTCTACACCTTCACATACAACTTGCGCTTCAAGCTCTTTTGTAAGTTTTACTATACCTCTCATTATCTTAACCTGTCTATCTCTGTCCTCTTGATTTAACAAGAACGAACGATCAAGCTTAATAACCGATGCCGGTATCTGTTCAAATACACCTAGTGATGAATATCCAGCTCCAAAGTCATCAATAGACAATCTAAAGCCTTTTTCCTTGATAACTTCCAATGTCTTCTTAACCATATTATGCTGAAGTTCTTCCACTACTAATGTCTCTGTAATCTCTATCTCGATTAAATCTTTTGGAATATTATACTTATTAAGTATTCCCTCAAACTTCTCTGCAAAGCCGCTTCTTACGAAATGCATTCTTGAGAAATTACAAGAAACTACAACCACCTTCTTATGCTCATCTAATCTCCTTCTTATTAATTTACATACACTTTCAAATACAAAGAAGTCGATATCGATTATCCTACCTGTCTGCTCATAGTATGGCACAAAGAAGCCTGGAGCCTTGATTTTCCCACCATCTGTAGGGTCTGCGAATCGCACTAATGCTTCTGCACCAACTATCTCTCCACTTCTTATGTCAACCTTACTCTGATAGTAAACCACAAAATCCTTATTTACATCCACTGCCTCAAGAAGCTTTTCCTTCTCGTGACGCTCTTTTATGATATTCTCAAGATTTTCATCATAATACTTTATAGTTTCTGTTTTGCTATCTCCGATATGCTCTAATGCCTGATTTGCATAGTTACCAGCTAATCGTAAATCCTGTTTATTATCCTGTAAATAATATACACCAAACTGAACCTTCATCTTATTATTTGTAACTTTTTTGATATGTTTCTCTATGGCTCTTCGAAGATTCTCCAATCTTTCTTCGAATTCTTCCTTATTTTCATATGCAAGTAACATACAGAATCTATCTCCCTGCTGTCTTGCACATATCTCAGTATTCTTATCCGTATTCTTGTTAATTACATCAATAAGACATTTTATAATCTTTTCGCCGGCACTCCATCCGTATATAATGTTATATCTTCTAAACTGAGATATATTTGTATATACTACTGCATAAGCTTGTCTAGCCTCTGGCAAGATACGATGCTCACCCCAGAATATAAGATAATTCATATTCCAGATATCATAAACACTATCTCTATACATAAGCTTCTGTATCTTTCTGCCATCATTAATAATATGTCTTGCCACAAGTACAATTATAATTATCACAGCAAACATAAGCGCAATGATAATCATACTGTTTTCTTGTATAAATTGATTTAAGTTAAATGGCTTATATTCTCCTTCTTTAAGGATGTATTCACTTATCTCATTTGGTTCTATTGGCGATATAATCTTTGATAATATGCCTATAAGTGCCTTGTCAGTATCCTTATTCATAAGCATAGAAACATTATATTCTCCGCTTAATGCATTCTCTATTTCAAGATTTCTATTCTTATAATCATTCTTAATAACATTTTCAGCATAATATCCATCAACCAATACTGCATCTACTGATTTCTTACGCAATTCTTCAAAACAGTCAGCCTGATTATTACATTTTACTACGGTCAGGTCATCTACATCCATAAATTCACGATATTCCTCTAAATACATATCAACTATGGCAATAGACTTGATACTTTTAGCATTTTTATCTTTATCATGAACCAACACTAGCGGTGAACTAACATAATCGCAAAGTTTTATAAAATCATAATTATCGTAAACAGATTTAGATACTACTCCATATGAAAGCATATCTATCTCTCCCGCTTCCAATGCTTTCATACCTTCTTGTATAGAGTTATACTTTTTATATTCAGCCGAAACACCTATACTTCTTAATGATTTCAGCAAAAGATTCTTTGTTAACCCTTTAAACTCTCCATCCTTTTCATAGGAAAATGGAAAAATATCTGTTAAATAACCAACTTTTATCCCATCCATTGTTGCGATATATTTCTTTTCTTCAACAGTGAGCAATGAAGCATTGTCAAATCGATTATAATAGAACTCATTCATCAATTCAGCTTCTAAAGCTGGTTTCTTAAACTTCACATCAGATATGGCCTTATTAAGCTCAGCCATTACTTCGCTATTTCCTTTATATGAAATATAATAAAATGGTCTTGGTGAAAATCTTCCTATAAGTCTCTGACCATCTCTTACTTCTGTAAATGTATGTACATATGCCTGAATCTCTCCTTTATTCAATGCATCCTGCATCTGACTTGTAGAATCATACTCTATAACATCAATATCAGATATACCATTATTATTCATATATTCATAGAATTCTGCACTTCTTACATACCCCTTAACCATACCTATTTTCACATCAGCTATGGCTTCAAAATCTTCATAGGCAAGCACGCTGTTACTCGTAGTGGCTATTACACCAAAAGTATAGCCGCTAGAAAGATCCGCATAATCAAACTTTAACGCTCTCTCCTCTGAAAACTGCGCGGACCCTACCAAATCGATTTCCTTATTCTCAAGACGATTTAATGCATCTTCCCAACTGTCACACACTACATATTCGATATCCCAGCCTACATATTCCTTTATAGCATCTAGATATCTAACATCCATACCATCATAAGAACCATCTTTATTCACGATATGGTATCCTTCCATTGGAAAAAAGCCCACTTTTACTTTTCTACTATTCTCCGCATATGTATCTACTACAAACAATGATGTCAACATAGCAAAAAGTACAATTAATAAACTGGCTAAAAATATTCTTTTACCCTTCATATATAATCTCTCCACATATTTATTTTTTCACATTCCATATATATATTTTTTATTTTATACCAATTTTTTAAAAAAGTAAACCACATACACAAAATTACTTTAATTATACGAAAAAAATTCGCCCTTATAAAAGGACGAATTTTAATCTCACTATTTACTTAAGCAACATGTACTGTGGTACACCATCCACATAGATGTTTGAAATCTCTCCCTGCACTAAAGGCTTAAGGTATTTTATCATATCTTCTTTAACACCATTGCCAGCTTCATTAATCCACTCCACAGGCACCTTCTTTTCCATATTAGCAACCTGCTTGATATCTACAGAAGTATATTCTACCTGATAATCCTCTGTATCCTTTCTCATCAAAGAAGACATCTGACCACTTATGCCTTCTACTGCATACTTAACAGCATATGCACCTAATTCCTGTGATTCCTCAATATCAATCTTAGACATTACATGAGAAGCGCATCTTTGCAATAAGTTAAGCTCAATTGAACGAACCTTACATCCAATCTGTGCTCTTACAGCTTCCTCTAATACCTTACCTGTACCAGTAAGCTTTGTATGACCAAATACATCCTTCTCTATCTTGTCCTGAGCCTGCTCACAGATATATCTTCCATTCTCATCATGAACGCCTTCACTTACAGCTACCATAACTGCTGTATGATTATTAAGTGCTTCCTTTACATCTGCGATAAACTTATCCACGCTAAATGTTCTTTCTTCAAGGTAGATTAAATATGGAACCTCGTCATTCTTTCCATATGCAAGCGCTGCTGCTGCTGTAAGCCATCCTGCATGACGTCCCATCATTTCTACGATAATTACATTCTTTGTATCATATACAACCGCTTCTCTTTCAAGCTCTGAGAATACTGTAGCAATATACTTAGCAGCTGAACCAAATCCTGGACAATGGTCAATTCCACATAAATCATTATCTATAGTCTTAGGAGCACCGATAACCTTTACATCATCTACATTATTCTTCTTACAATATTCAGATATCTTATAAACTGTATCCATAGAATCATTTCCACCAATATAAATGAAATATCCTATATTGTGCTTATGGAAAATATCAATAATCTGCTTATACTGAGAATCATCCTCGTTGATATCCTTAAGCTTAAAACGACAAGAACCAAGAGCCGCAGCTGGTGTACGACTTAACATATCTCTCTTCTCGGCAGAATCCACCTTCTGAGTTAAATTAACAAACTTCTCTTCCAAAACACCCTGAATACCATAGCAAGCTCCATATACCTCTTCTATAGAACCTGACTTTATCGCTGCATCGATAACTCCTGATAATGTTGCATTAATGGCTGCTGTTGGTCCACCTGACTGTGCTACTAATAAATTCTTCTTCATGCTCTCGCTCCTTTATCTGATTGCTTTTATATTATTAATCTTTGTCTTTATTGCCTGCGTTATATTAGCATAATTTCTAAATAATTACAATCTTAACTTAATTCTACTTATCAAAATCTATTTCAATTCTCTTATCGCCCTCTACGATAGTAAGTAATGATAGATTAAATTCTTCCTCCATAACTACAATTGTATATTCAAACACTACATCATCAAAAAACTTTGAAATACATAAATATGTACCTGGTTCTTTGTCATCAATCTGTTCACAAATGTCATCATACACATCAGCACCATTAACTTGTCTTTCAAAGCCTGCATCCTTTATTTTTTGTTCTATAGCTCTATAAATCTGTTCCACGCCAATTCTCCTTTTTACATTAATCTCTTGTATATCATACTTCTTCTTTCATTCTTAGTCAACTAACTATTGTTTCAACTAGTATCATCAAACACGTATATAATTTGACAAAATACTATTTATACTGTAAAATATTTATATGTATTTGAACGTGGAACAAAGAGGTAAACTATGAATAAATTAAATAAACTGAAGATATTGATTAAGCCAGAATTTAATATTAACCCCGAGGTTACAGCCAACCAATATGCTATTCGTTGTGTAACTATAACTCAATCTATCGTTTTATTTATATGGATTCTTACTGTTGTTAATATATTTTTGATAGATAAAGGTGTCACAAGCACTGCTTTACTACTTACACTCGTTACTTATGTTATAGGTGCCTTTGTATGTCTTAATATTGATTTATCTAAATGGTGGATGAAATATTTCATTATAACTTGGGCAGTTGTATTGATAACTTGTGTCACAACATCACTTACATATCACGCTGTTATAGGTAGTATATTGCCGATTATTTTTTCATCTATGCACTCTTCAAACAAGTTAAAATATTACACTGTTATATGTGTAATCTTAAGTACCTTTGTCACTGTATTTGTTGGTTACTTTCACGGTATTTGTGATGCTAATATGGTTCTGCTTACAGACAAGCCTCTATCAAGTTATATAACTGAACAAAATACTTTTTCACTTACCAATCTTAATAACGACTTGGTATTTACACTTATGATGTTTTATGTGTTTCCTAGAAGTATTTTATATGTTGCCATATCATTAGTTTGTTCAAACATATCTAAGATAATAACTATAAACTCTGATTATGCCAATTCTATGAGAGATTTAGCAGAAAAAGACCAGATGACTGGTGTTTATACTAAGAGTAAATATTTATCAATGATTGATAATGATTATAAAAAAGAGAGACTTATCGGTGTTATTTTCTGGGACATAAATTATCTAAAAAGAATAAATGATACCTACGGTCATGAATATGGCGATAAACTCATTCTAACTGTAGCTCAAAGTATCAGACAGTTAGACACTGATAAAGATAAAACCTATCGAATAGGTGGCGACGAATTTGTAATGATTATGAGTGGCGCTACAGAAAAGAACGTGTTAGAAAAGATTAATAAATGGATTTCAACAACAAAAAATGCTGAGCCTATTGAAAACATTCCTATATCTGTTTCATATGGATATTCCTTTGGTGAAGGTAAAGATATCGACCAAATTATCCATAAAGCAGATCAGATGATGTATGACAATAAGCGTCAGCATCATGAAGCTAACAGGGAATTCCTATCTTCATAAGATTTAATTGTACATTAAAAGCAGATTCTTGGGATTAAATCCTAGAATCTGCTCTTTATTTTGTTCAGCAATATTAAGATTTTAATAACTTTTAAAAATCCTTATTAAACATTCTTAAGTTCTTCTATATCTTTTGATGTTAAGAACTCTGCCCCTTCCTTCTGAAGGAGTAATGCTGCTTCTTCAGCATTTGATGTCTTGATAACGATTGTAGCATCATCATTTTTTGTTGCTAATGCATACATATACTCGACATTGATACCTGCATTACAGATAATATCAAGAACCTCCTGCAACTCTCCTGCCTTATGCTCAACCTTCACAGCTAATACATCTGTAAGCATTGCAGAAAATCCATTATCCTTAAGTACCTTCTTTCCATCCTCAGGATTAGAAGTTATCATACGAAGTACTCCGTAATCACTTGTGTCCGCAAGGCTTAATGAAATAATATTGATATTATTGTCCTTAAGTGTCTTCAAAACCTTTTCAAGACGACCTTCTCTATTCTCAATAAATACTGATAACTGCTTAATAAACATAGCTACACCTCCTTATAATAATTAATTATCAAACTTACGCTTGTCAATTACTCTTACAGCCTTACCCATGCTTCTTTCAATACTCTTTGGCTCTACAAGCTTAATCTTTGCTGAAAGGCCAATAGCCTGCTGAATTGTGTGAGCAATCTTTCTTGTAAGTCCCTCAAGCTCTTTAATCTCATCTGAGAAGAATCTTTCTTCCACTTCTACTAAGATTTCAAGTGTATCCTGATAATTTACTCTATCTACTACAATCTGATAGTTTGGTGTAATACCATCTACTGTAAGGAGAGCTGCCTCTACCTGACTTGGGAATACATTAACACCACGGATAATAAGCATATCATCAGAACGACCCTTAAATCTTGAGATTCTAGCTGTTGTTCTTCCACATTCACACTTTTCATAAGAAAGACTTGTTAAATCCTTTGTTCTATATCTGATAAGTGGTATACCCTCCTTAGTAAGTGTTGTGATAACAAGCTCACCTGTCTCACCAGGTGCAACTGGCTGTAATGTCTTTGGATCAATAATTTCTGGAAGGAAATGATCCTCAAATATATGAAGTCCCTTGTGATGTATACAGTCACATGCTACACCAGGTCCCATAATCTCACTTAAACCGTAGATATCATGAGCATGAATTCCAAGACGCTCTTCAATCTGAATTCTCATATTTTCTGTCCATGGCTCAGCACCATTGATTGTAGCCTTTAACTTAATCTTATCTTTAACACCCATCTCTTCGATAACCTCTGCAATATGCATAAGATAAGAAGGTGTACACATAAGACCTGTCGCACCAAAATCAATCATCATATCAATAAGCTTCTTTGTATTTCCTGTAGACATAGGTACTACAGTTGCACCGAGATGCTCTGCACCATAATGTCCACCAAGACCACCTGTAAAGAGACCATATCCATAAGCAACCTGAATAATGTCATCCTTGCCAAGTCCTGCCATTGTACAACATCTAGCTACACACTCTCTCCATGTATCGATATCCTTACGAGTATAGCCTACTACTGTAGCCTTACCTGTAGTTCCTGATGATGCATGAATTCTTACAATATCTGTCTGAGGAGCAGCAAATAATCCGAACGGATAATTATCTCTCAAATCATCCTTTGTAGTAAATGGGAGTTTATGTAAATCTTCGATTCCATTGATATCTCCTGGCTCTAAGCCTGCCTCTTGCATTTTCTTTCTGTATGGTTCTACATTGTGATAAACTCTGTCCACAATTTTACGCAATCTTGCGCTCTGAAGATGATTCATATCTTCACGACTCATACATTCTCTTGCTTCGTTCCAAATCATTTGTCTTTCCTCCAAAATTAGCTTATATTTTATATCAAATTACATCTCATATCCAACTTCAAAAGCCTTCTTATTTATCTCAATTGTCTTAGGTGGAACTGTATTCTCAATAACGTTAAGCCACTGTTCCTTTGTATAATCCATATGCTTTGCAGCTATACCTAAAACGATGATATTAAATACCTTTGAATTGCCAAGCTTCTTAGCCTCTTCCATAGCATTTACAGTAAAGACCTTATTTTCCTGCTGTAATTCCTCGATAATTCCTTCTGGATATGTAGCAGCACCTGTAACAACTGTAATAGGATCAATTCTCTGATCATTTATAATCATTACACCGTCCTTCTTAAGGAAATGAGCATATCTCTTTGCCTCTAATCTCTCAAAAGCGATAATAACATCTGCACATCCTTCTTCAACGATTGGCTCTGCAACGCTTTCGCCATATCTAACAAATGTAACAACGCTTCCACCACGCTGTGCCATACCATGTACCTCTGAAAGCTTTACATCATATCCAGCCTGCATAGCGATTCCGCCAAGTATTCTACTAGTAAGGAGTGTTCCCTGTCCGCCTACGCCGACAATCATAATATTCTTAGTTTCCATTATTTTGCAACCTCCTCGATAGCGTCAAATTTACAAAGTGTCTTACAAAGACCACATGCATTACACATTGTTTCATCAATCTTAACTGTTCCATCCTCATTCTTTGTAAGAGCTGGACATCCTGGCTTGAGACAAGCACCACACTTCTTACACTTATCAGAAATAGCAACACACTTGTTAGGGAATACATTGCTCTTTAAGAGTACACAAGGAGACTTTGTAATAATTACAGAAACCTCTTCTCTAGCTGTCTCTTCCTTAACAATCTTCTCTAAATTAGCTATATCGAAAGCATTTACTTCTACTACATGCTCGATACCTATAGCCTTACAAAGGTTGTAAATATTTATAGCATTAGTTGGCTCACCCATAAGTGTCTTACCTGTTGCAGCATGGTCCTGATGTCCTGTCATACCTGTTGTAGAGTTATCAAGAATCATAACTGTTCCTGTAGACTTATTGTAAACCATATTCATAAGTGAATTAACACCTGTATGCATAAATGTAGAATCACCGATTACTGCTACCCAGTTCTTGATGTAATCCTTACCCTTTGCCTTCTCCATACCATGAAGTGTTGAAATACTAGCACCCATACATACTGTAGTATCAACTACTGAAAGTGGTGCAACTGCTCCAAGTGTATAACATCCGATATCACCTGCAGCGTGAATTCCAAGCTTCTTAAGCACTGAGAACACGCTTCTGTGTGGACATCCTGGACAAAGAATTGGTGGACGTGCAGGAACCTGTGATGGTGCCTTAAGCTCTAACTCCTCGCCTAATACCTTCTCACGAATCATATTTGCGCTGTACTCGCCCTGTACTGTAAAGATTTCCTTTCCAATACATTTAATTCCCCAAGACTTAACCTGCTCTTCGATAACCGGCTCTAACTCTTCAAATATGTATAATGTCTCAACATTCTTAGCAAACTCTTCAATCATTTTTCTTGGAAGCGGATGCACAAGACCTAACTTACATACAGATGCGTTAGGGCAAGCTTCCTTTACATACTGATATGCGATACCGCTTGTGATAAAACCAATCTTCTTATCATTATATTCAATACGGTTAATAGGCATATTTGCGCCGTCCTCAGCCATATCTTTAAGTCTCTGTTCAACAAATACATGACGATTCTTAGCATTACCTGGCATCATAACGAACTTCGCTACGTTTCTCTCATATACCTTATCTTCTACTTCTGTTCTTTCCTCAAGTGTAACAGGCCCCTGTGAGTGGGATAAACGTGTTGTAGTACGAACGATAACTGGTGTATCATACTTCTCACTATACTCAAACGCATACTTCACAAAATCCTTAGCTTCCTGACTATCAGATGGCTCTAATACTGGAACCTGAGCTGCTCTAGCAACACATCTTGTGTCCTGCTCATTCTGTGAGCTATATAAACCTGGGTCATCAGCAGCCACAAGAACTAAACCACCGTTTACACCGCCATAAGCAATTGTGTAAAGTGGGTCACTAGCTACGTTTACACCTACATGCTTCATAGATGCCATAGCACGCACACCACTTATAGATGCACCGATAGCAACTTCCATAGCAACCTTCTCATTAGGAGACCACTCTGCATATATCTCATTATACTTTACAATATTTTCACTAATTTCTGTACTTGGTGTACCTGGATATGCTGCAGACACCTTAACACCTGCCTCATAAGCACCACGGGCAATAGCCTCGTTACCAAGCATAATCTTCTTCTCTGCCACTTTATTTCCTTCCTTTCTCTATAAGAAATTAATACTTTTCTTAATTTTATATGTATAACGAAAACATTGTATCACATTAAAGTAATAAAATCAAGAAAATCGTAGTTTTAATAACTACGATTTTCTTGATTTTTATCTTATACATACTATGAATTTATTTTTATCACTACAACTCTTTATTTACCGATAAATACTTACCTCTTAAATCACATTAATTTACGATAATTTTATCTTGCCTTCCTGCTTTAACCATGCTATCTCATCTCTAAGTGTCTCTTCATAAGAACGTGTTGTATAACCCAATTCTTCCTTAGCCTTAGTTGAATCAAAAGCATTATTTCTCGCAAGATTATATACTGAGAACGTAGTCATAAGTGGCTGCTTACCTGACTTTTTGGCTTTCTTTTCCAATATAGATGCCAAGAAATTAGCTATACTTATTGGTAAAAATCTCTTAATCGGCTTACAACCAGCTTCCTTCACAAGCATCTTTGTAAAATCCTTAAAAGAAACTTCTTCATTTCCTAATATGTAGCAATGACCTTTTCTTCCCTTATCTGCTGCAGCGATTGTTCCTGCTGCCAAATCTCTTACATCGCAAAAATTAAACGAACCATCTATTCCCATAGGCATTGCACCATTTATAATCTCTATAACAGTCTTAGTTGTCTCACCAACCGCAAAATCATCTGGTCCAAGGATTCCTGAAGGATGAACCACACAAGCATTTAAACCTTCAAGCTTAACTGCATCAAGTACCGCCTGAGTAGCAAGAGCCTTAGAACGACTATAGCATCCAAGCACCTGATCTTCATCAAAATACATAACTTCCTTAATTTTTCTTCCCTTCTTTTCCTCAGGAATTGCTCCAGTACTACTACAGTACACCATTTTCTTACATTCTGGATGTGTAAGACAACATCTAATAATATTTTTTGTACCACCTACATTTACATTCATAACAAGTGGATTATAATCTGGTGATACTGTAACCACACTTGCAATATGAAGAACTATAGTCTCTATTCCTTCTGGAACGGTAAAAAATCTCTTTACATCATCCATATCACATATATCACCAGTACAAATTTCAACTTCCTTTGGTAAATATTCTACTGACTTATCATTTGGTAAAGCAAATGCTCTAACCATATCGCCTCTCTCTATTAACTGTCTGCAAATTGTGCTTCCTAAAAATCCTGCTGCTCCTGTTACTAAATACATTGTCTTTTTCATAATTATAATATTCCTTTCGTGTTTTGATTTATATATCTTATTGTTTATGTCTTATTTCCTCTGACATACGGAATAATATAATTAAAATTTTTCTGAAATGTTTTTGAAATGTTAAAGTTTTGTTAACTTCTAGTCCAAGGGACTAGAAGTGGATATTTATCACAAAACATTCTCTCTTACAAACTGAATTTTCACGGTCTGTTCAATCACTTATTTGCACTATATTTTGTTCATGTCAAAAAACACAAGTTTTGCTATATTCCCATTTCTTCCATCTCTTTTAACATAAATTCTTCCAATTTCTTCTTATCTGGTAAATGCAACATATATGTTGAAACGAATAGCTGATTATCCATACCTGACAACGCATACTCTACCATTTGTGAGCCTTTATCCGTACAAAGCAAAATACCTACTGGCGGATTATCTCCCGGCATCATTTCGTTTTTCTTATAATATCCCACATATGCATTGAGTTGTCCTAAATCCTCATGCTTAAATTCATCATTTTTCAACTCAATTATCACATTGCAGTGCAGTAATCTATTATAAAACACTAAATCCACAAAATAATATTTATCATCTATGATAATTCTTTTTTGTCTTGCCTCAAAACAAAAACCCTCGCCTAATTCCAGCATAAACTCTTGCAGATGATCCATAAGTGCTTGCTCCAAATCCGATTCAGAAACTGCCTCTTTTGCCTCTAACCCTAAGAATTCAAATGTGAACGTATCTTTTATTGTAAGCATTGTATTTGTGCAGTTATCAATTGATGACTGTATCAATAATTCTGGTTTCTTACTGATTCCAGCTCGCACATATAAATTTGTTTTTATTTGTCTTCGTAATTCTCTAACACTCCAATTACACTTAATACACTGTGTTTCATAAAAAAATCTTTCAAACTCATCATCAATTACCATAATTTCCCTTATATGGGAAAACGACAAATTCTGAACTAATATATCAGGCTTTGTCACAAATTCGTTCGACATCGTCGAACAATTTACAAAAACTTCCAATTTGAATTCATTCGACACTGTCGAATGAATTTGCGGATAAGTTAAGTAGAACTGCCTACATACACGAAAAAGCGTTTCATTTAAACCCTTTTCAGAAATCTGTTTTTCTAGATTTTTCAATAAATTTGTTCCATATTCCGCTTTATCTTTACCACCTTGTTCATATTCAACAATATAATATCCGATTGCCCAATTTCTTAGTGTCATTAACTGATTAACAGCGCTTTTCGCCATACCACTAGCTCTATTGTTAATCTCTTTAATACTGTTCGTTAAAACATCAAAAGAAATATTATTTTCAGATATTAATTCATTCCTTTCATAGTCATCTATATCCTCTTTTGAAACTGTAATTGGCAAATTTTGAACTTTTATAACTTTATTCTTCTGCATCCTCATTTTCCTCCAATTCAATTTTCTTTTCTGCTAGCAAACGTTCCATTTTTGTATAATAAGTAATAAGACGTAGGACATAATCCGGCATCTTTCTTCTTCCTGCTTCCCACTCTTCTAATGTTCTTAGAGGTATCTCCATGTACAATGAGAACTCTGTTCTATTCATTCTTAAATCTTCCCTAATTTGCTTTAATCTTCTAATTTGCTTCTCTAATTGCTCTTTCTTTTCCATACTACCTTTCCTCCACTCATTGTGTGGTTATTATATCACATTACAATTCATACATCAATAAGAAAATTCAGAACTTCTTTTTTATCGTCATGCGATATTTATCCATAAATCAAAACATAGCAAAACCCTTGAAAATCATACAGTTTCCAAGGGTTCTACACATTTTCCTATTCCAGTTTTATCATAAGTTAACGTTTTATTTTTTCTAACACCCTTCCCCTTCAAATTCGGGAATAAAACTCTCCTTACAAGTCTCTCCTTCCTGAATAAACGCATTACTTACGCCTAGCTCTAAAGCATAGTTTATAACCTTTTCATATTCTCTCTTTGTTAAAGTTCTCTGAAGCTTAGGATATTTTTCCATTCTTTCTGTTTTAACAGGCGTATATTGATTCATTATACTTATATAAATATCATCCTTATATGTACCATATAGATATTCAATAACCTTCTTTGAATTCTTAGTATGATTTGGCAATATCATATGTCTTACGATAACACCTTTCTTAATCATACCATCTTCATCAAACAGAGGTGTTCCAACTTGACGAAACATTTCAGCTATAGCTTCTTTTGCTTTTTCAAAATAATCTCCAGCTTTAGAATAAATTAGTGCTACCTCTTCGTCTTCAGCGTATTTCATATCCGGAAGATACACATCTATCAGTCCATCCAACTCCCTTAAGCATTCCACCTTCTCATATCCACTTGTATTATATACAAATGGTAGCTTAAAACCTCGTTCCCTTGCCAGAATTATAGCAGCCTTAATATGCGGCATAAAATGTGTAGGTGTTACAAAATTAATATTATTGGCACCCTTTTCCTTAAGTTCAAAGAAAATCTCAACCAATCGTTCTACTGTCACTTCCACTCCATACTCTGAATTTCCATCAGATATTTCATAATTCTGACAGAATACACAACCAAGAGAACATCCTTCAAAAAAGATAGTTCCTGAGCCTTCTGTACCCGATATACAGGGTTCTTCCCAAAAGTGTAGTGCTGCTCTTACTATTTTACAATTATCACTACTTTTGCAGACTCCCTTTTGAATACTTCTATTTACACCACATTGTCTAGGGCACAATTTGCAGTTTTCATATAGCTTCATACTATTTTCCATAAATTTATCCTTCTATAATCTTCAATTTGACACATTTAACTCTTATCACTATAATAAACTTTAGATTTCATTTTACATTAAGGAGAAACCTATGTCAAACATCATAGAAATAACAGATTTTAACGCTCCAGAGCTTGATATATATGCA
>JBGVNF010000058.1:0-25309 GCA_045125245.1 Lachnospiraceae bacterium | reverse complement strand
GCCAGTTCAACTGATGAAATCTGACCTTCATTATATAGATACGACTGAATAGTTCCTATGATATTTTCAAAGGCCGCTGATGATGATAAACCTGCTCCAATAAGCACATCGCTAGTCATATAAGTCCTAAAGCCACCTATGGCATAGCCTTTATTTTTAAGTCCAACAAGCACTCCTTTTACAATGGCTGCGGGTGTTCCCTTCTCTTCTTCCTTCGCTTCCAGCTGGTTAACATCTATTGTAATCATCTCATAATCATCAGATACAAGTTTTATAATCCCCTCATCATTTTTACTTACAACTGCTAACACGTCCACATTAACTGCTGCCGCCAATACTTCACCTCTTTGATGATCTGTATGATTGCCTCCTATTTCTGTACGACCAGGCGCACTAAATAGGTGTACATCCTTTATTTCCATACATTCCCCTGTGGAATTGTCAAAATATATATTTTCATACTTTTCTATAGCGTTTATATAACGATTTCTCTGATAATCTAATACCGAATTATCAACATATATATCCTCAAGTCGATTATCTAAATCTCCATTCTTTATCAACTCTATAAGTCTCTTAGTTTCACTCATATTTTTATCCATCCTCCTATATATTTTATAAAACAAAATGCTTACATTTGTATTTCTTCATTTTTTCTTATATACATACCTACTATTTTTTCGATTTTATCACTCTTCCCCTTCTCTTGCAACTATGCACATTTACTTTTCTTTATTTTATGATACACTTTAATTGTGAAATAAAGTATAATATTAAATCATACAAAACACATTGGATATTTAAATTTACAATATATTTCAAAGGAGATTTTCAATATGAACTTAGAATCAAAACTTTTTGACCACACTATCTTAAAGCCAGACGCATCTAAGGATGCAGTTATTAAAATATGCAACGAAGCCTTAGAATATAATTTTGCATCAGTATGCGTTAATCAGTGTCGTGTAAAGCTTGTAAGTGAATTACTAAAAGGTAGCGACGTAAAGACTTGTGCTGTGGTTGGTTTCCCACTTGGCGCTACATCCGGCAAGGTTAAGGCCTATGAGGCACAGTGCGCTATAGAAGATGGCGCAACAGAAATAGATATGGTTATCAATATCGGTGCATTAAAAGATAAAGAATATGAATTAGTTCTTGATGATATTAAAGCTGTTAGAAACGTATGTGAACCAGGCAAAATTACTCTTAAAGTTATAATCGAAACATGCCTTTTAACAGATGATGAAAAAATTAAAGCTTGCGAACTTTCCTTAGAAGCTAAAGCAGATTTTGTAAAGACATCAACTGGATTTTCTACAGGCGGCGCCACCACAGAAGATGTAGCTCTTATGAGAAAGGTTGTTGGTGATAATGCATACGTAAAGGCCTCTGGTGGAATCAGAGATAAAGAAACAGCTCTAAAAATGGTAAACGCCGGTGCCGACAGACTTGGCACCAGCGCTACTGTTAATATCGTAAGTTAGTTATCTATCCATTATCTCGTTGATTTTCTTTGTTAGCTTTGTTACAAAAGCTTTGTCTGTGGAATCATTTGTAGTGGTGTCTATAACCATTTCCACTGTCGACTCTGCTATTGGCGTAGTAACTATCTCCGTAGTTTTTTCCTCAGTTTTATCTGTAGTTATTTCTTCGCTAATTTCTTCCTCAGTTGAATAACTATCCTTAATCACTTCTTTATTATGGATATTGCTTTTGTGACAACCAATCATCCATACCACAGACAATGTCAAAACAATCGTAAGAAATATACTTTTTTTCATCTATATTACTCCTGATTTTCTTCCTGACGTATCTTCTCGCCCTTTTTCTTAAAGTACTCTGCCGTCTGCAAGAACACCCAAATCATTACAGGGAAAATAATATTTACAGCCAATGCTGCTACAAATATTGTAGATGCATGTGGGCTTCCTGAAAACGCTGCCACAAGCATAACTACAACAGATGCTAATAATATAAAAACACATGATAATGCCAATACTCTTTTCATAAATAATCCTCTCCTATATACTCATAATTATCTGACGAGCAACTTCTTCTTCAATAGGTGTTGCAAATACACCTTCTTCAAATTCTACCACATCACCGATTCCTTTTTGAATAACAAATCTTAATCTGCCATTTTTTACCTTCTTATCGGTGTACAGCTTCTTAACCAATTCTTCCTTGTCTATATACTCTGGAATCGTAATAGGAAGCTTAGCTTTTTCAAGCAATGCCACTACTGCATCAGCCTCCTCCTTAGTCATATACCCTAAATCAGTAGCCAACCTAACCTCAGCGACTAAACCTATTGAAAGTGCTTCCCCATGAAGAAGCTGATAATCACTCACTGTCTCAATAGCGCGGCCTACAGTATGACCGAGATTAAGAATCTCTCTAAGACCACTTTCTCGCTCATCCTTCATAACTACCTGATATTTTATCTTACAATTTTCATTAGCAATATATTCGCAAGCCTCCTTATCTATAGCAAGAATAGCATCCATATTATCAACTAAAAACTTAAACAATTCTTCACTGGCTATACAAGCGTGCTTTATAGTTTCCGCAAGGCCACTATAAATTTGTCTAGCTGGAAGCGTTTGCCATGTAGCAATGTCCAAATACACCTTTTTAGGCTGATTAAAAAGTCCTATAAGATTTGTAGCCAACGGTGTATCCACAGCTGTTTTTCCACCCACCGAAGCATCGGCTGCTGCTAGAAGTGTAGTTGCATAATTAATAAATGGAACACCTCTTCCAAAAGTACCTGCCACAAATCCCGCAAGATCAGTAACCACGCCACCACCTACAGCTATAATACAACAGTCTCTTCTGTAACCGCTTTCTAGCATAGCATCCTCTACCATAGCTTTAGTCTCTCTGGTTTTCTGCTTTTCTCCTGCCTCAAAGACAAATAAATCTGCTTTATATCCCTCAGTTACAAGCTTATCCATGATAGGCTTAGCATATAAATCCTTAACTATACTGTCTGTGACAATAGCAAATTTATTTATTTTTCCTACCAATCCAGCCTTCAAATCACTTATAAGTTTATCTTCAAGATGAAATCCTATCTCTATATCATAACTATCATCAACTATTTTTTTTAATTCTACATTAAATGTTCCCATGTCTGCCTCCATATTTTATTCTATTATATCTAAATTCTCTGGATAATAAACTCCTGTATCCGGCTCTATTACGTTACCAAACTCATCTGTTTCTGACTCAGTAGTTTCTTCTTTAGTAGCTTCTTCTTTAGTGGTTTCTTCCTCTGGTGGTTGTATATCCGTAACAGGTTCAATTACATTGCCATACTCATCTGTTTCCGGCTCTATTATACTACCATTTTCATCTGTTTCCACTTCTAAGGTTGTCTCCTCCTCTGTTTCCACTTCCCCTGGAATTCCTGGTGTAGGTACATACGTTCCTATATCTATATTTTGTAAATCCTTATGTAAATATGTCATATAAGACTGCCATATAAGTCCAGGACAGGTAGTTCCATATCCATCACTTAACGATGCCGGCATATCATATCCGCACCAAACAGCTGTAGTATAATAATAACTATACCCTACAAACCATGAGTCATAATCATTATTAGTTGTTCCTGTTTTTGCTGCACAAGTAATTCCCTTTACAGGATATTTTCTACCAGTTCCCTTAGTAAGCACTCCTAACAAAACATTTGTCATGGTATCTGCGGCATTTTCTTCATATATACGCTTGGAAATATGCTTATCTCCCGTATTATCTATAATTACATTGCCACTATCATCTGTTATCTTTACAATACACGTCGCTGTTCTATATACACCACTATTTTGCAGTGCAGAATATGCTCCCGCCATTTCCAATGTAGATACGCCATAAGTAAGACCACCTAATGACGCAGCATTTACATAATCTGTATCCACAATTTTCCTAAAATCCATCTTTAGTATATATGGCATAGCGGTAAACGGACCAATCTTATCAAATATCTTCCATGCAATAGTATTCTTAGATTTCTCTACTGCGGTTCTAATATCCATAGCACCAGCATAAGATTTATCTGCATTCACAGGACCACCTTCAAATTTCTCATCAATAATTATGGTCTCCGGAGTATACCCTCTCTCAAAAGCCGGTGTATATACAAGCAATGGCTTTATACTACTTCCTGGCTGTCTAAAGCTTTGAAAAGCTCTATTTAAGCTATATCCTGCATGTTCCTGTTCTCTACCGCCTACGATAGCCACTACAAAACCTGTAAGATTATCGATACAAGTACTGCTGCCTTGCAATTTATATATACCTGCTTCATTGACATCATCGTATCTTTCCAAAACCTTATCTACCGTGCCCTGAAGCTCAGCCTGCTTTTCCATATCTATGGACGTATATATTCTATAACCACCTGTAAACAATAAGCTATTACAATAACTATATTCACTGGCGTATGCTTCCTCATAAGCCTTCCTTGCTTCCTTAGAATCAAATTCGTATGTAAAGACGAAGCCTCTAGCTCGCATAAGCTCTCTGGTGGCACAATATCTCACAAACGTCTCCACATAATCATGCTTAGTATCATTTGTTAAATGTATCACCACATCTGTGCCAATAATTTCCTCATATAATTCCTTATCTATTTCCTGCTGTTCATACAGCTGCTTTGCTAGCAGGTTTCTTCTGTTAATTGTATGCTGTATATTTTCTACAGGATCGTACTTTGTAGGATTATTTGGAATAGCGCATAAGAATAACATTTCTGAGTTATTAAGCTCTGTTATAGTCTTATTAAAATATCCCATAGACGCAGCCTCTATTCCATAAAAGCCATTTCCAAAATAAATATTGTTAATATAAAATTCTAATATTTCATCCTTGGTGTAAGCCTTCTCAAGCTCTGTCGCTATGAACATTTCCTTTACTTTTCGCTCAATAGACACCTCATGAGAAAGAAAAATATTACGAGCCAGCTGTTGAGTAATAGTACTTCCTCCCTGAGTTACCTCACCGTTATTCTTTAAAAGTGCTACAAAAGCTCTTACAATTGCCTTAAAATCCACACCTTCATGTTTATAAAAGTTTCTGTCTTCACTTGTTACAAAGGTTCTTTTTACGATATAAGGTATCTCATCTGCTTCAAGATAATAAGAATCCTTTTCAGCACTTAAATTTATGATGTTTCCTCCATTTTTATCATAAACCAAGGTTGTTAAGCTGCTTTTAAAAGATTCTCTGTCAGATACTAATTCAGCCGCATACTCTTTATATCTTAGCACCATTGCACCATATTTTAATATGACAAAAAGGCACACTAAAAGTGTGCCTGCTAAAACAAGTTTTATGCCAAGTTTAATTCTATTATTTTTAGTTTTTTTAGAACTCTTTCTAGCCTTAGTACCACGACTAGATTTAGCCTTTCCCTTGCCCTTTGCCATAAGGTCTGTCTCCTTTTACAATTCACAGTTATTAACTGTTCTTGGGAATGGAACAACGTCTCTGATATTTGACATACCTGTAAGGTACATTACGCATCTTTCAAATCCAAGACCAAAACCAGCATGTCTTGCACTTCCATACTTACGTAAATCAAGATAGAAATCGTAATCCTCAGGCTTAAGACCTAATTCATTCATTCTTGTCACTAACTTATCGTAGTCATCCTCTCTCTGGCTACCACCGATAATCTCACCGATACCAGGTACGAGACAGTCCATAGCTGCTACAGTCTTATTGTCATCATTCATCTTCATATAGAACGCCTTGATATCCTTTGGATAATCTGTAACGAATACAGGACGCTTAAATACTTCCTCTGTAAGATATCTCTCATGCTCTGTCTGTAAATCGCAGCCCCATGAAACCTTATAATCAAAGTTAGCATTGTTCTTCTCTAATATCTCAATAGCTTCTGTGTAAGTAACATGTCCAAAGTCAGAGTTAAGCACTCCATTTAATCTCTCAATAAGTCCCTTGTCTATAAAGCTGTTGAAGAAATTCATCTCTTCTTTAGCATTCTCAAGTACAAACTTAATAATATACTTAAGCATAGACTCTGCAAGCATCATATCATCCTTTAAATCTGCAAATGCGATTTCTGGCTCAATCATCCAGAACTCAGCAGCATGTCTTGTTGTGTTAGAATTCTCAGCTCTAAATGTAGGTCCAAATGTGTAAATATTTCTAAATGCCATAGCATATGTCTCACCATTTAACTGACCTGAAACTGTAAGGTTAGTTGGCTTGTTAAAGAAATCCTTTGAGAAATCTACCTTGCCATCCTCTGTCATAGGCACATTAGCTAAATCCATAGTAGTTACCTGGAACATCTCACCTGCACCCTCACAGTCACTTCCTGTAATAAGTGGAGTATGAACGTATACGAAATCTCTCTCCTGGAAGAACTTGTGAATTGCATAAGCTATAAGCGAACGAACTCTAAATACCGCCTGGAATGTA
Organism: Lachnospiraceae bacterium; assembly: GCA_045125245.1. Lineage (GTDB taxonomy): Bacteria > Bacillota > Clostridia > Lachnospirales > Lachnospiraceae > SVEL01. Next base: position 18,856 of record JBGVNF010000058.1, on the reverse strand, counting down.
TTTGTTCTAGGACGTAAATGTGAAATAGTTCTCAAATACTCTAATGTGTGACGCTTTGGCTGAAGTGGATAATCTGGTGTAGATGCACCTTCTACGATTACTTCACTTGCCTGAATCTCAAATGGCTGCTTTGCAGAAGGAGTTGCTACTAAAGTACCCCTAATAATAACTGCAGCACCTACGTTTAACTTAGAAATCTCTCCGAAGTTATCAAGCTTATCATCATATACTGCCTGTAAAGTTTCAAAGAAAGTACCATCATTAAGTGTAATAAAACCGAAAGTCTTAGAATCTCTTACAGTTCTAATCCAACCACCTACTGTGATTTCCTGTCCAATAAACTTTTCCTTGTCTCTATAAATTTCTCTTACTGTTGTTAAATTTAAATCCATAATTTTGTCCATATCCTTTCCAAAACCTATAGAATATATACTAATCCAAAAATTAGTTTTTTTCAAGACTTTTCTTGGGTTTCATAAAGATATCAGAATTTTATCTTGTTTTATTTCATATAATGAGTTAAAATAAAGTATGAATTTACATTAATTAAACTTTAAGGAGGACAATTCAATGGCTTATAAGATTAGTGATGAGTGCGTATCTTGTGGCGCTTGTGTTGATGCTTGCCCAGTTGGTGCAATCACAGAAGGCGATGGCAAGTATGTTATCGATGCTGAAACATGTGTAGAGTGTGGTGCTTGTGCTGGCGCTTGCCCAGTTGGTGCTCCACAGGAATAATCCATATCATATAATATCTTTATATGAGAAAATGCTATCGCATCTAAGCGATAGCATTTTTATTTACAACCCAAAAAACCTCCTTTTCTTATCGTTATTTTTAACTGCATTTTTTTTATTATCCTGTTGAAGTCCTCTTACCATTTCATCAAATTTCTTAAATCTTTCCTCTTCTCTTTCCTCCTTAAGTCTTAAAAGATAATCCATCTCCTTTATAACCATATCACTGGTATTTTTTGATATCTCATCAATAATAATTTTATTATTTGTCTGTAAAGCCTCAGCTACCACATTACCCAAAATCATCTGAAATTGCTCTACTTTAGTTGCCTTAGGCAGATTCATCTCTTCATTACTCTTTTCCGGCAAACAGCTTAATGCATTCTCACCACGCCCGTCCATTATTTCCGGCAAAGCAATTTTAATAGCCTTAAGCAAAAAACCCTGGTCCTTTAATTCCTTAATCTTCTTAAAAGACTGTATGTAATAATCTGTATAATACCTATGTCCCATCTCATTACGTGGAATCTGAATATCCAACTCCTCTTCCCAATATCTTAAAACATGCGTCTCTACATCTATAAGCTTTGCCGCATCCGATATCATATACCTTCTACCCTCATTTACTCCTGTATTTGTAATTATTACTTCAGCCATTCTACTTTCCCTCCATGTATTGATCCTTAGCATAGCGTTTTTTATCATATAGGAAGTACTCATTTTAAACTTTCCTCATATGATAATTAAGAACAAAGCGGACAAGTCCGCATCATCTCCCTAAATCCCTCTTTCTAGAGGGACTTGCTCCGCTTTAGCGCGAAACGCATGTCACGAAGTGACAATTACCATATGCGTTTCTGCGCATCCTCGCGGAGCGCTTTTTTATGATATGGGAAGTTCATAGAACTTTCCTATATCATAAAAAACGGCTTGGACACTTCTTCCAAACCGTTATCTTTAGTTTAATCGCAGCCTCGATGCAACTGCGATTTAGTACACTTCAATTTCTTTCGTTATAAGAATAGCACTTTTTTATTAAATTTCAATAGGTTAAACCCATTATTTACATAAGTTTTACATAGACAATAAAAAGTTTACTAGCCTCTTCTCTTATCAAGGTTGCCAAACTTAGTGTAATCAGCTAACCAAGCCAACTCAACCGTACCGATAGGACCGTTTCTTTGCTTAGCTATAATAATCTCTGCGATACCCTTCTTATCTGTCTCTTTATTATAATAATCATCTCTATAAATGAACATAACCACATCGGCATCCTGCTCGATAGCTCCAGATTCTCTAAGGTCAGAAAGCATCGGTCTGTGCTCAGGTCTTTGCTCAACGGCTCGAGACAACTGAGACAATGCAACTACAGGTACATTCAGCTCTCTGGCAAGGGCCTTCAACGAACGTGATATATCAGAAATCTGTTGCTGTCTGCTATCTGAATTACCTTCACCTGCACTCATAAGCTGGAGATAATCGATAATAATAATTCCAAGATTATGCTCCATCTTGTATTTTCTACACTTAGAACTTAAATCTCTTATAGAGATACTTGGTGTATCATCAATAATAAGATTTGACTTACCTATAATCTGAGCACTCTCAATAAGTCTTTCCCAATCAGAATCCTCCAGGTTACCTGTTCTCATCCTCTGCGAACTTACTGATGATTCCAAGGAGAGAAGTCTGTTAACCAACTGCTCCTTTGACATTTCCAAACTAAATATAGCAACTGTGACATCCTTCTTAAACGCCATATGTTCTGCCATATTTAATACGAAAGCAGTCTTACCCATAGAAGGTCTCGCCGCTACAAGTATCAAATCTGAAGGCTGTAAACCTGCTGTCTGATAATCAAGGTCTGTAAAGCCTGTTGGAATACCAGTTACACTTCCCTTGTTTTTTGCTGCTGCTTCTATTTTCTCTAATGTGTTGATTACAACCTGTCTAATAGGAACAAACTCTCCACCGCCCTGAGACTGAACAATCTTAAATATATCCTTCTCCGCCTTAGTTAATATATCCTCTAAAGGCGCCTTCTCAAGATAACAGGTATTAGCTATATTTTCAGTTGTTCTTATAAGGTTTCTAGCCATAGCCTTCTGCTTAACGATATTTGCATAATGCTTTATATTAGCGGAAGTAAATACCTGACTTAATATATCTCTCAAAAACTCCACGCTACTAAGCTCTGGTGGAACATCCATTTCCTTAAGCTTATTCTGAAGAGTCACTAAATCTACAGGCTTTCCAGCTTTATATAACTGCACCATAGCATCATAGAGAATACCATACTGCTTACCGTAGAAATCATCTTTTATAAGAATTTCCGAAGCAGCTGTTATGGCCTCTTGGTCCATTAGCATAGAACCAATAACCGATTTCTCAGCATCTATACTATGAGGCATTACCTTTTTTATCAATGCTTCATCCATTAATTACTTCTCCTGTACCTTAACCGTAAGATTAGCTGTTACATCCTTATGAAGCTTAACCTTCATGCTGTAGTTACCAAGTGCCTTCACTGGAACATCAAGAACCATCTTCTTCTTATCAAGCTCTAAACCAAGCTGTTCCTTCACCGCCTCGGCGATTTCCTTTGTTGACACAGAACCAAATACTCTGCCGCCATCTCCAGCCTTTATCTTTAATGTAACCGACATTTCTGAAAGCTTTTCAGCTAATGCCTTGGCTTCCTCAAGCTTTTCCTTTTCAATCTTTGCTTTATTGGCATTCTGAAGCTTCAAATCATTTAAATTCTTACTTGTTGCCTCTATACCAAGCTTTTTAGATATTAAGCAATTTCTTGCATATCCATCATTAACCTTTACTACATCACCTTTCTTTCCTAAGGCTTTAACATCTTCTAATAATATTACTTCCATCTTATATATCTCCTTCCTTAATCATAAGTTTAATCGTCTCTCTAAGGCAATTCTTCGCCTCATCAATAGTATAACCATCAAGCTGCGCTCCGGCTATGTTCATATGCCCTCCGCCATTAAGTCTTTCCATAATAAGCTGTACATTAATTTTATCAATAGAACGAGCACTTATATAAACTCTATTATTGTAATCCGTCAATACAAATGATGCATTAATACCACTGATATTGAGAAGCTCGTTTGCTGCCTGTGCACATACAACAGTTGGACTCTCAAGTCCACTAGCGTCACAATCAGTCATGGCAAACTGTTCGCAGAATACTTCCGCTCTACTAACTGCTTCAGCTCTCGCCTTATACTCACCAATATCATTTCTAAACATCATTCTAACTCTAGTTACATCGGCACCATTTCTTCTAAGGAAGGCTGCCGCCTCAAATGTACGAACACCCGTCTTTTGTGTAAAGTTGTTAGTGTCTATCATAATACCACCATACATGGCATCTGCTTCAACCTGCTTTAATTTTATTCCATCCTGAATATACTGTAAGATTTCCGCTACCATCTCACATGTAGAAGACGCAAATGGCTCCACGTAAGAAAGCAACGCATTTTCGATAATCTCGCTTGTCTGTCTATGATGATCAAGTACAACTACTGTCTTACATAACTCCAATAATTCTGGACACTCTGTATAGCTTGGTCTATTTACATCCACTACTATAACCGCTGTATTTCTTTCCTTCTTAGCAAGCTCTATGGCCACTGGAGATTTTATCAATAAATCTTCCTCGTAATCTGTATTACCTGCAAATCTATTAATCATAGGGCGAAGTGATGTAGTCACTTCATTAAGTACAATATAAGCCTTCTTATTAAGAGACTTTACTGCACGATAAATACCTATTGCTGCACCAAAGGAGTCTATATCACCAATCTTATGACCCATAATGATAACATTTTCCTTGGATGCTAAAATTTCTCTTAATGCATGGGCCTTAACTCTTGCCTTAACTCGAGTATTCTTCTCAACCTGCTTTGACTTACCACCATAGTAATAAGTTCTATCGCCATCCTTTACAACAGCCTGATCGCCACCTCTACCAAGAGCCATATCCATAGCCATTCTTGAATATTCACAGTTCTGAAGATAAGTATCACCGTTATAACCTATACCGATACTGATAGTCATATCCATCTCATTACCAATATTTACAGAGCGTACCTCATCAAGAATCTCAAACTTGCCAGCCTGCAAGCCCTCTAAATATTTATACTGGAAAGCTATAAAATATTTATCCTTTTCAAGCTTTTTAACTACCGCATCTATATTTGCACCAAACTGATTAATCTTTCTTTCAATAAGCGCTGTAAGAAGTGACTTCTTAACATCTTCTACGCTCTCCAAAGCCTCTTCATAATTATCAATATATATATGACCTGCAACTAATCTCTGGTCTGAATTCTCTTTAACTAATCTCTTATTCTCAGTCTCGTCAAACATATAAAATGCTACAAGACAATCTCTATCATCCTCAATAGAAAGAACCTGTGTAGAAGTAAATACATCACTTACATTTATTCTTCTACATACGATTCTATATGCCCTATCATTGTATATGGTTTCAAATTCCTTACGTTCCTCTGAAGAAACAAAATCTTCAACCGTAAGTTCTGCAAATATTCCACTTACATTCTGTCCCTTAACATCACGGCCGTCAAAAAGAGTTTCCATCTCCTTATTAAGCCATAATATATTACCATCTATATCCATAAGTCCATAAGGAATCGCTAAATCTCTTAACAAAACCTTCTGTACCTTTGCATAATCTACAGCAAAGTTAATTAAATCATGCATAACAACTGGCTTATGGAAAAAATACATAACCAGCGCGACTAACACATAAACAGCCCCAGCTCCTATTATTATAAGACCTGCTATCATATTATGTACATATACATACACACCAACACATACAGCCATCAATCCTAATACAATCGGATATAATAAATGTGTCAGCATTTTCCCTTTTAACTTAATTTTACTATTCATTACCTATTCCCTTCATCATTTCTCCGGTTTCCCGGTTAAAAGATATAAAACCGCTTTATATAGGATACCACAAAATGTAAAAGAATTAAAGGGGAAATTCAATTAACCATTCATTATGGAACTTTCCTATAAAACAAGAAAGAATCTCGCTTGCGAGATTCTCCGCCTGCGGCGGGTTGCTTTAGCAACATCTTCTTCTCCGCCGCAGTGCGATCCTTAGCGGAGCGTTTTTATGATATAGGAAGTTCAGAGAACTTTCCTATATCATAAAAAACAACCGAACATTTCTATATAAGTAACTATATAGAAACATTCGATTGCCATAAATCACTATTAAAAATCCGCTATCTCAATTATTTTTTTAGCTCAAACTGTGCAACCAAGTTATGCATTGTCATAGCCTGTGCTGACAATTCTTCACTTGTAGCATATGCCTCCTCTGCTGCAGCTGAATTAGACTGAACAACCTCTGAAATTCTCTCTATACCCTGATCAGCCTGCTCAACAGCCTCTGCCTGAACCTGTGTATTCTCAGACAATGTCTTAGATGTCTCTGCAATCTTTTGTATACCATCTACCACACCATTAAGCACATCTGCAGTTCTGTTAGCAACTTCACTTCCTTGCTCAATCTCGCTCAAAGTATTGTTAACAAGCTCTCTTGTATTAATTGCTGATGTAGCACTCTGATCTGCAAGCTCACGAATCTGATCAGCAACAACTGCAAATCCACGACCTGCTTCACCTGCTCTAGCGGCCTCTATAGACGCATTCAATGAAAGTAAGTTTGTCTGACTTGCAATACTTTCAATTTCTGCAATAATATTTTCAATCTTCTTTGATGTTTCACTGATTCTATTCATAGACTCAACCATGTTGCCCATTTCTCTATGGCTCATCTGAGCATCATTAGCACAGTTAAGCGCCTGATGGTATGCTTCGTCTACGCTAGTTGCAGTAAACTTTAATCCCTCTGAAACAGTATTCATAGTTGCCAACATCTCTTCTATAGAAGCAGCCTGGTCTGTTGCTCCCTCAGCAAGATTCTGAGCAGCTTCAGCAAGATTTGTCGCACCTGTATTTACCTGATTTGATACTTCTTCAACTTCCTGTAATGCATTGCTTACATTTATATTCATATTGTTAATAGATACATATAAATTCTCTAAATCTCCACAATATACTTCTACACATTCCGAACTTACGTTGAAATTGCCATTGCTCATCTCTTCACACATACGCTCTACATCAAAAATAATTGTCTGCAATCTCTCTGCCATAGAGTTTGATGAATTCATAAGTCCAGCAATCTCATCCTCTTCGTCCGATGTAGGGAAAGGACTCTTTATATCGCCTTCAGCAAATGTCTTAAATCTATCCTGAATCTCTGCCAATGGCTTAGAAATACCTTTTGAAATAACATATGCAATACGCTTTGATAAAACAATAATTACTATAATCAATACAATCATAATAACTGCTGCTGCTATTTCAAGTATCTCACATACAACTTCCATCTCATGCTCTTTTTCAATATTTATATCCATAAGATGTAATGTTGCCTCATCTAATTTCTCATAAAGAGGTGCCATTTCATTTATAGCCATCTCCTGCGCCTTACGACAAAGCTCCTGGTCTGTTGTCGCACCCAATGCTATAACTTCCTTCTCCTTAGCAAAATAAGCTTCTAACGCGTCTTTTATCTTAGCGTATGCTTCTTTGCCTTCTTTAGTCACCATAGTTTTTTCTATAGCTTCCAAACGTTCATATGTCTTTTTCACTCTTTCATCATGCTTAGATACCATAAGATCAATCTGCGCCTGATCCTCATATCCTATAATTCCTCGAGTATTAGAACGCGATTCTGCATATTCATTCATAAACAATGCGATATCACCTTGTGGCAATGCATAATTTTTCATAGCTCTCTCAAAGTTGCCAACAACAATTATAAGTGATAAAAGTCCTACAATTGACCCAATAGACGCTAGTGTAATAATATAATTAAACGCCTTCTTAAGTCTTGCTTCTATAAGCATACCCTTAAATTTTAAAAATTTCCCTTTCTTCATTTTAGTCTCCTTTCTTTTTGTCATCTGTTTTTTTGCCCTAGTCATACCCTCAATTCTATCATTAACTAATATTATACTCTTATTTTTTATTTTTTCAATACGATAACTCAACACTTAATATAATTATTTTCGTAAATATGTTAATTTTCATTCATCTTTTTAAAAACGCATTTTCCCATTCAATATAAAATGATATAATCAGCATTGCTTGCAAATGTGCAACGAGGAGGTTTTAAAATGAATAATAAGAAATTGGTGGCTCTTGCAATGACAGCCATGATGAGTGTTTCACTTTTTGCCGGATGTAGTGATAACTCAAACAAAGAAAACGGCAACAATAGTACTACTGCCTCTACTACATCTACAGAGCAGGAAACTTCAAAAAATCCATCCGCGTCAACTACAGACAACGCGTACGGACTTAGAGACAATACAAAAGACGGTACAATTCTTCACTGTTTTGCATGGTCATTTAAGACTATAACAGAATCTATGGAAGATATCGCTATGGCAGGCTTTTCGACAATTCAGACTTCACCAGTTAACGCTTGCTACGACGGCGGTGATGCTGGTAAGGAATTATTCGGTTCTGGTAAGTGGTATTATCACTATCAGCCAACAGACTGGAAGATTGGTAACTACCAGTTAGGAACAAAGGATGAATTTAAGGTAATGTGTGAGACAGCACACAAATATGGAATAAAGGTACTTGTAGACGTAGCTCCAAACCACACAACAAAGGTTACAGAGGCTATAAGTCAAGATTTAATCAATGCAGTAGGCGGTCTTGATAAGCTTTACCATTCAAACGGTATGACAGCAATCGGTAACTACAACGACCGTACAGAATGTACACTTCAGGCAGTTGGTGGTTTATATGATGTAAATACAGAAAATCCTGACTTCCAGAATTACTACATCGAATACTTAAATGACGTAATCGCTTGTGGCGCAGACGGTTTCAGATATGATACAGCTAAGCACATTGGTTTAAAGGATGACCCACAGGATAACCCATCTCTCCCAAACAACTTCTGGGAAAGAGTTACAACAGAGGTTACAAACGCTGATAAGCTCTTTATGTACGGTGAATGTCTCCAGGACGGTGGCGAAAGACTTAGCGATTACATCGATGTCATCGGTGCAACTACAGCTAGTACATACGGACAGTTTTTAAGAGGAGCTTTTGGAACAAGCGCTCTCTCAGCTGACACAGTTACAAACTTAAGAATAGGTAAAGCTACTCCAAACGTAGTAACATGGATAGAGTCACACGACAACTACACAGGTGATGATAAGACATATTCAACACTTGATAATGATAAAGTAGCTAGAGCTTGGTCAGTACTCGCAGCTCGTGAAATCGGTACACCACTTTTCTTTGCTAGACCATACGGTGCTACTTCCGCAAATATGTGGGGAACATTTAACAAGATTGGTATGGCTGGTGACAACCTTTACAAGGATCCAATCGTAGTTGCTTCTAACAGATTTAGAAATGCAATGGTTGGCTTAAAGGAAAATGTGTTTAATCCAGAAGGAACAGATGCAGTTCTTTTAATCGAAAGAGGTACAAAGGGACTTTATATTTACAATAATTCAAAGAGCTCTTATGACTTAGATGTAGCTACAAACCTCGAAAATGGTACATATGTTGACCGTGTTGCTGGCGGAAGCTACACAGTTGCAGACGGCAAGATTACAGGTAAGGTAGATGCTAAGCAGGTTATTATCCTCTACAATGAAGGCTATGTAGATTTATCTGCACCTGCTACAGTTAAGGTAGATGATGCTACACAGGGTAACTTCATCGGCGACACTACTGATGTTAAATTAGTTGCACAAAATACTACAAAGGCTACTTACTCAATCGATGGTGGCGAAGAAATAGAATTTAAGAATGGTGATACAATCACAATTGGTAAAGACCTTGATTACTCAGAGATGACAACTGTTACACTTCGCGGTGAAAATGCTGCTGGAAACAAGACTTGCATCTCATACATCTTCAAGAAGCAGGATCCAATCAAGGAAGGTACAAAGATTTACTTTGTAAAGCCTGACGGATGGGCTGACAGAGTATGCGCATATGTATATGATGAATCATCATCAAGTGAAGTTAAGATGAATGGCTCTTGGCCAGGTGTAGAGATGACAGTTGAAGCTGATGGTACATACTGTTACACATTTACAGAAGAGTGGATTAATCCATTAGTAATCTTCACAGATGGTTCAAACCAGTCAAATGGTGCAATGGAGCCAGGTGCTGCAGTAATAGCTGACAAGGTTTATACAATAGAATAATTTAAACAGAATATAGACTAACGTAGTTGTAAAAACAACTGCTATTATACACAAAAGGACAGTTACTAATGAATCTTCATTAATAACTGTCCTTTTCTACATTACCCATTCATTAGATTTCTCTAATTCCTGAATAGAAACTCATAAATTAATACTAATTTATAAGCATCATTACACACTTGGCTTAAAGCTTGGCATCAACTGAAGCTTAAATAAATTTCTCTTATGAAGAGTATCAATTCGCTCCTTCTTTGCCATATCCTCAATTTCACCAGTTCTAATATATCTATCAAGCTCTGCATAAGTAAATCCGAGATTGTCCTCATCTGTCTTGCCACACAAACCATCGATAGGCACCTTATCTATTAGCACATCAGGAAGATTAAGAAGACGTCCAATCTCCTTTACTTCCTGTACTGTAAGGTTACAAAGTGGACTAAAATCACCAGCTGCATCGCCGTATCTAGTAGAATATCCTACCCAATCCTCAGAAAGATTACATGTATTAACCACGCGACCATTACAGCTCTGTGACACCGCATAAAGTGTTGTCATACGAATTCTTGGTGGCATATTTGTTAAGCTCTGTGTAGATAATTCAAGTGGCATACTTCCCTTAAGTCCTTCTATAGCGTCCTTAATATTTACTACATAATGCTTTATATCAAGATGATTTACAAGCATATGCGCCATATCTATATCATGCTGCTCACCACATGGCATAAGCACACCGATTACTCTGTCCTTACCCAATGCCTCCACACATAATGCTGCTGCTATAGAGCTATCCTTTCCACCTGAAATACCCAATACCGCATTACATCCAGGACCATTCTCCTCAAAAAAATCTCTTATCCATTGTACACATTCATCTTTTACTTTAACTGCATCAAACATTAAAACTTACCTCCATGAAGAATATTTCTAATTTCTGCAAGACTTTGTTCCTTAACCATCTTGCCATCCTTAAACACTGTAACTAACTGATTTTCTGTATCATTTATAGCCTCAGCCCAAGTATATTCATCCTTATATGTATAGTTACCATTTTCGTCTAATTTTACAACACAACAACCCTTCTGTGATTTCTTAAATCCGCCATCCTTAGGATTCTTAAATATCGGATATGGCTGACCTGCGATTTCACAATAAGTCGCCTTAATACATGAACTAAATGTATCACGAGTAAATGGCTTAAGTATTCCTTCCTCTTCCACACATTGCATTGAAAATGAACCTACACCTAATGCTACATTTGAGCAAGCAAAACCATTTTCCATTAAAATCTTATAGATTTCCTCACATCTTTGAATAGTGATAGAATCACCATAAATAGCCTTTACATGCGGATCTAATACCTTGTAGCCCTTAGAGTTAACTGTTCCTCCAAATGTCTCCCAAAGCTTAAATACTGTCTTAGTAACTACCTCTACACAGTCACCAGAATCACCTCTCATAAGCATACATCCATTGTGACCCATTATCTCATCCCTAAGCTGTGGCAATACATTGTCTATTATATTCCAATAGTCATAAGAATCAAGCACCGCTGAAAAACTTGTATTTGGATAAATTTCTTTCAGAAGTCTTCTGATAAGTGTAATCTCATCCCCATCAATGGCATAGTTTGAACACATTACAGAATGCTCTGTACTAGGACTTCCAAATGCTACAGGTTCCTTTGTACAATCACAGTTATAATACTGCTCTAAGTACGGAATCGTAGGCACTGTCGCTGTATTTAAGAATGATAGACACCAGCCTGCACCTGCCTTAATAGCCGATTCTGTACACTCCTCACCTCTAAAGTCAAATGCTCCAAGAGCCTTTGCCTTAGGAATATTATCATCACATGTAAGCTCGTAATATTTATTTACAATATCTCTATAAGTTGCTCCTACTGTAGCTGCAAGCATTGGATGCCAACTCTCTGCTGAAATAAGACTCTCTAATGACTGTGGCAACCACGCAAATTCTTCGTGAGTATTTGTAATACCAAACATAGGCACCTGCATTGGCACTCTTGCACCTTCTGGAAGAGATATCACTTCTATAGGAAGATATCCAAGCTTATGAAGCTTCTCTATTTTTTCAAGCTTATAGGCATCCTTACCTAAAGCAGCATCCATTATACGACTGTATTCTCCCATAACCTCTTCAAAAGGTCTCTCAAAGAAGTTCTCATTAAAATAATCTATAAGATATGTTTTAATAAAGCCCTGAAGACCGAACATTACCACCTTATCCCACATCTTAACTCTACTCATTCGTGGAGTAAAATACGATACTGATTTTGTAATATCCTTTGGCAACATCTCAGCATGAACCGCCTTGTAAAAATCTATAAGTAACATTGGATTAATTCTACTCATTTTCAATCACCTCTATCCTTTCATCTTCCCTGGTAAGCAAGCTATCTGTTGTAAATACTTTTTCTATAAGGCCAGAAGATAATACCTCGCCCTCTAAAATAGTATTCTCACAATGAGATACATACAAATAAACTTCCTTTGCCCCAAGCTCCTTTAGCTTCTTAGCACTATGATAAAATGTACCGCCACGACTACATATATCATCTACTATAAGAACTCTGCTACCTTCTATAAGCTCTGTAGCTCCAGCTACATCTAGACCATTAATCTGACCTGTAGACCAATCTCTCTTCTTCATACCAAACACATAAGGCTTATCTGCCATACTAGAATATCTCTTCATAGCCCCTTCGTCCGGATAAAACATCAAGATATTTTCTTCACCAATTTTTTCTAAAACCTTTTCTATATTCTTAGCAGGAGTTTTGATTATAACTCTATCTATAAGCGCCTCGCTTACTACCGAATGAGGATCTAGTACCGTAACCGAAGCAAAATTAAGACTATTAATAACTTCTGCAAAATATTTTAATGTAAATACATCTTCATCAGATTTTACTCTATCCTGTCTGGCGTTTGGAATATATGGCATATTAAGATGCACTGTTTTAACACCATGCTCTTTTAAATGTCTTGTAAGATAAATAAGTGCTACAAGTTCACCATCATTCTCATATTTCCAATTAATAGTGGCAGACCTTTCCGCTTCATAATCTCTTGAAACATTTTCTTTAATAAGTAATGTTCCGTCTGGAAAATGACCTAAATTAACCACCCTTCCATCTAGCTTAATCATATCAATTATCCTTCCTTTCTCAGATACACATAGTGATAAAGCTTAATCATTGCATATCTCTACTTAACACCTATCTGGCACATCTTCATAGTTGTAAGCGCTGCCTCGTGACTTTCTACAGTAACACCTGCACAGCAAATTGAATCCACAAACATATCCATCTCTGGGAAATTAGCCTTAAGCATCAACGCGTTAGATACCACGCAAATATCTGTACAAAGGCCTATTAATTCTACTGTAAATTCTTCATCTCCTGCAGCTGCCTTCACAAGCTCTGGTAACTTAACAGAACCGAATGTAATCTTCTCTACCTCTGTATAATCCTTACCACTTAATGCAGCCGCTACTTCATCATTAAGCTTCCATCCGTCAGTACCCTTTATGCAGTGCTCCACAGGAAGATTTTTTCCCTCATTTGTCTCCATATAATTCTCAAAATGAGTATCATATGTAACAAATATCTTTCCATCAAATTCATTAATCTTCTTCACTACATTAGGAACAATCGCTACCGCTTCCTTAGTTCCTAAAGCACCATCCACAAAATCCTTCTGCATATCAACTACTACTAAAAATTTCTTCATAAAAAATTACCTCCCTAATTCTTTTTCTTCTTATTATTTAATATAAATAATCTTTTTTTAACAATCTAGCTAATAAAGTCCTTTCTTCCTATATAATCTAGCTATTTATGTCTTTCCTTCTAATAAATAACTTAGCTGGTCTATGACCTGCTCCTGTTATATACTCTTCAGTTTCCTCTACATAATCTGCAATCTTTCTTCTAAAATTCGCTGGAAGCTGAGTCACATTTGTAATCGTTTCCTGTACCTTCTGTACCGCTGTAAGCGTAAACTTATCTGGTAAGAAATCAAAAATAAAATCAAAATCCATTACGTTTTTTCTGAGTACCGTCAATGCTGTAGCTATTATCTTAGCATGGTCAAATGCTAAACCGTCACTTTGAATAATGTCAAATTCTATCTTTCCAAAACGACTTACCCTCTCTTTTAAATGTGCCAAAATGGTCACATCCTGACATTTGAGCTGCAACAAATAATTACCCTCTTCCTTCTTATCAAAAGATACCTCAAACCATCTTGCATCTATAGCATCATCCCCGCCCATAAGTTTTAAACCATCTTCGCTAATAATAGATAAAAATGCGTTTGAAATAATTCGACCTCTAGGGTCTCTATCAGGCTCACTAAATTGATCAAACAACATAAGCGCTTCTGGTGTAACATTAGTTTCCTCTGCTATCTCTCTAAGCGCACATTCTTCAATACTTTCATCTGCCTTAATAAATCCTCCCGGCAATGCCCACTTATTCATAAATGGATGCTCTCCACGCTTTATCAAAAGTACCGAAAGATTATTCTTCGGATTATGCCTATATGTATCCTCCCGCTCTGACTGAATAGAAAAAGCTACTATATCCGTCGTTACTGATGGTCTATCATAATCCTCAATATTATACGCCGATAGGAAAAGCTCCTCATCCGATTTCTCTGAACGCTTCTGATTTAAAAATGCTGTTTTAAGCTCTTCTTTAGATCTATCGGAATAAAACAATGGAATCACACCATTAATATAATCAGATCCCCTCTCTGTAAGATAAATCCTAGTACCTTTAATTTCCATCAATTTATTTTCAAGTACAAATTCTAACTCATCCTTAAATCTTTCTTTAAATTCGATACCAAATCTTTTCTTAAATGCCTCCATATCTATAAACGCAAAGTAGAAAGCAACTGATACCATTTTTGCTATGCTCTCATCCTGTGGCAAGCGATATATATCTTGAAAAGGAAGAATACCCTCGTTAATTGCCTTACGATATCGCTCCATCTTCTTCTCAGCCGCACCAAGATTATACGCAAGATAATTCATTCCAAAGGATTGTGCTCCAAGTCCCATTCCCACATAAGGCGTACCATTAATAACTCTAGTTGTTAAATAATCACTTGTGCCATAATCCCCATCAACCTTACTAAAAGTATTCTTTCCCACATTGGCCTTATAACCATTTTCTGTAAGGACACGATAAGCTATTCGATACTGATACATAGCTTTATATATAGAAACGCCACCTGCTTCACTCTCTATTTTAGTTCCTTTATAACGATTACGGTATAACGTAATATATTCAGGTCCTAATCCCACTGCGTAATGCAGCGTATTATCAAAGTCTCTCTCACTCTGATGTAAAAATCCATACATCAAATCAATATTAAAATTCTTAAAACCAGCTTTCCTAATATTCTCTACAGCTCTCTCATATAAGCTTTTTGAACCATCTCTTCCAAGCTCAGAAAGAAGTTTCTCTGACACAGTCTGTACACCCATGCTTATTCTTCTGTATCCCATATCATATACAGCCTTAATCTTTTCAGGTTCATTAGCAGCGATAAGTGGTGTAGTTTCAATACTAAAAGTAACTCCTTCACTTATATGAAATAATTCATTAACTGCAGTTGTAATTCTCTCAAGATTTTCTACCGAAAGCTTAGTAGGTGTTCCACCACCTAAATCATACCCTATAATTCTTTTTCCCTTAAGAATCTCTGAATACATATTCATTTCCTTAAGGAGGAGTTCTACATACTCATTCTCTATGTCCTCATCAGTATTCTCTAAAACAACATACTCACAAAATTTACATCTAGTCTTACAAAATGGAATATGTATATATAAACTTAATTCCTCTACATCCTTCCACTCATTTGTAACAAATTCCTTTATCTCCTTCTGATCCTTTAAACGATACTGCATAAAAGAACCTGGCGTAAGGGGATATGCTGTATTTGCATAATGATGATACAATAGACCAGTTTCATATACCTCTTCACAAGTCATATCATTTTCCTCCTTTCTGTTATTTACATTTTGATAATATCACTTTGATAATAATGTGTCAACAACTTTTTTAAAATTTTTTTAAAAATTACTAAATATCAAAAAAGACTCATAATCCTTTCGGACTATGAGTCTAATATACATCATCAAAATTAGTCTAATGTGTATGGCATTAAAGCGATATGTCTTGCTCTCTTAACAGCAACTGTAAGAGCTCTCTGATGCTTAGCACAGTTTCCTGTAATTCTTCTAGGAAGAATCTTTCCTCTTTCAGAAACGTATCTCTTTAACTTGTTTACATCCTTGAAATCGATAGTGTTGTTCTTGTCACCACAGAATACGCAAACTTTCTTTCTTCTGCGCATTGGTCTTCTCTTCATAGAACCATCCATCTTATCGCCTTTTTCTCTATTCATTGGCATAATTATTACCTCCTATTTTACTATTAGTTAAATGGTAAACCTTCGTCTTCTACTCCATCAGGAATACTCATAAATCCATCGCCTGCCGCATTCACAGGTTCAGGTCTTGAAGAACTGTAGCTACCTCCGTCTGATGCTGAATTCTTACTTTCAGCAAACTCACAATTTTCTACTACAACATCTGTTGTGTATACTTTCTGACCATCCTTATTTGTGTAGCTTCCTGTCTGAATTCTTCCTTCTACGACAAGCTTTGTACCCTGACGTAAATATCTTTCAGCAAATTCTGCTGTCTTTCCAAATGAAACACATGAAATAAAATCTGCTGTCTGATCAGAAGCTCCATCTTTTCTGCCACGACGGTCAACTGCTAATGTGTATCTGGCTACTGCCATTGCATTCTCACCCTGAGAATAACGAATATCTGGGTCTCTTGTAAGACGGCCCATAAGTATAACCTTGTTCATACTATCATCCTTTCGCTAATGCACTCTCAGATTATGCTTCCTGCTTAACACATAAGTATCTTACAACGTTCTCCATAAGACGAATATTTGCTTCAACTTCGTTTGGACAATCTGTATTCTCAGACTCAAACTGAATGAAGTAATAAAATGCTTCTCTGCTCTTCTGGATTTCGTAAGCTAATCTCTTCTTACCCCAGTCGTCAACATTTGTTACTGTACCACCGAAACGTACGATATACTCTTTTACCTTTTCGATTGTAGCAGCTCTTTCTTCATCTTCAAGCTTAACGTTAACAATTACTGCTAATTCATACTTGTTCATGTTCTTTACCTCCTTTTGGTCTCTGGCCCACTCTATTGAATGAGCAAGGAAAAAGGACATACACTATATGTCCTTTAATTTAATTCATCACAAATATGAACTTTACCATAAAATACAAGCTTTTGCAAGTACTTTTTCTAAAAATCTAGTATTTCACTAGGATTATTTTGCTTTATTTTTCTTCTGGCTTTTTTATTCCCTTTAAATTTTTCTCTACTAAAGTTCTAGACATCATAACTTGATGTTCACATCCTATACACTTCAGTCTAAAATCTGCACCAACGCGCAACACTTCCCACTCAAAACTACCACATGGATGCTTCTTCTTTAACTTAATAATATCCTTTAATTCAAAGGTAACCATACTTATCTCCTACTTTAATCATCCTCGCCAATGCAAAGATAAAGATTTACCATTTCCACTCCATCTGCAGCCATAGGAATTTTTAATGCTTGTACATCAGTTTGAAGTTTTAAATTGCTACCCTGCATAGACATAGGTGGTGTAATATCCATAACCATCTGCTGTGTAGAGAACAATGTAGCAGTACTTCCCATAATCATATTACATAACTCGCATAACGCTGATGTAGCCATATCATCTAATGTATCAACAGGCATACCCATCATCATACTACTTGCTACCTTCTTAGCCTTTTCTACCTCAAATACAAGCATAACCTGGCCTTTAAGTACACCAGTTACACCTACCTGAATAATAAATGTACTATCATGGAATTCCAATAAGGCAACAGATGGCTTACCTACTGCAAGTTTTAAGCAAGCTGCCTGCTCCATAATACTAAGTGTTGATTGCAAAAATGGATTAATGTGTCTAACGTCTAATGCCTTCATAAATCTTGTCCTTTCTATTATGTAATTATTATCTAATTTTTCACGTTTTCCGTAATCGAGCTTAATTACTTACCTCTCACCTCAACCACGACTATTAGATGTAGTATACCATAAAATTTGTTCTTGGTAAACCACAAAATACAAAAAGCACAGGAAATATTTTCCTATGCTTTTACTAGAGGCGCGAGCCGGATTTGAACCGGCGATAACGGTGTTGCAGACCGGGGCCTTACCACTTGGCGATCGCGCCTTATCTAAGTTTTTCAACTCGTTTATTATATCAGTGACTTGTCATTTCGTCAACCGATATGTGACCAAATCTTCTATATAAATTTGGTCTAGCTCCCCGAGTAGGACTCGAACCTACGACAACTCGGTTAACAGCCGAGCGCTCTACCGACTGAGCTATCGAGGAATACATGATTGCTCATATTCTAAAATAGACCATCCTTATGCAAACACACATAGGAAAGTCCATCTACTAAGGTATTAATATTATATTCAAAATTTTAATAAATATAACTTATACCTTCAAAACTTCACACAAAATTTATCTATTCAAGACGTTTCCTGGAATAACTTCCTTCGAACAAACCTACCTTAATGGTCAAGCCCTCGACCTATTAGTATTAGTCAGCTACACATGTTACCATGCTTCCACCTCTAACCTATCAACCTTGTCGTCTTCAAGGGGTCTTACTAGCTTTT
>JBGVNF010000057.1:0-1807 GCA_045125245.1 Lachnospiraceae bacterium | reverse complement strand
GTAACTGTTCAGAACCCCTAATGGGTTCTGATTAATTTTTTGTGCAAAACAGAGATTTTGAAAATTCTGTTTTAAACCTTTATTTAGTGTTTTGTGGATATCTTAGCATAGATTTTATTAAGTCGTTAATGCTTTTTGAATATCCATTTATATTTCATCATATATAGCTATTTTCATTGCTTTTCTGATGAGTTTATACCTTTGTAGCTTGAAAATTTAATACTTATCCACCGTCATTTTTACCATAAGCGTTTTTCCTGCAATTCGCTTATTTCCTTGATTTTCGTTATAATTATACTACAGAAATCAAGGAAAGAAGGTGGTCGTTTTGCCTATTAATATTACAATGGAATTCGTTCAACAGTTAATGGACCAGAATACTGCTTTGACAAAGCAGGTATCCGACATGAACGAAACAATTAAAGAGCTTAATCACACCATCAAAGAACTTAAGGAGCAGCTTAACAAAAACTCCAAGAATAGTTCGAAACCACCTTCAAGCGATGGACTTAAGAAACCACCAGTAAATAAGAATCGTAGTCTGCGTCAGAAGTCCGGTAAGAAGCAGGGAGCTCAGAATGGTCACGATGGAACATGTCTTTCTGTTATTTCTGAACCTGACATTATAGAACCACATATGCACTCTGATTGTGATAGTTGCCCTTATCATGATAGCTGTCTTGACAAAGCCTGTATCAAGGAGATTCGTCACGAAATTGATGCTGAAGTAACTGTAAATGTCACAGCACATCAGCTAATTGTGGTAAGAAACTGTCCACTTCATAACTGTGAGAAGGCTGGTTCTTTTCCAGCTGACATAAAAGCAACCGTACAGTATGGCAAGAATCTGCAGGCTATGGTTGTTGCATTTAATACCATAGGTGCGGTAAGCATTAATCGTACCCACGAAATACTTTCAAGTGTATTTAATATTCCACTATCAACAGGAACCATAAAAAACATGGTAACCAGATGTGCGGATGCAATGTCTGGGGCATATGAAAGAATACGTCAGACAATGATTAAACGTGGTCTTATTCATTGCGATGAAACAGGAACTCGTGTTGACGGTAAAACATGGTGGGTTCATAATGCTTCAGACAACTTATTTACCTATCTGACCATAAATCAAAAGAGAGGTCATTTAGGAATGGATGCAGCAGAAATTCTTCCGCACTATACAGGGATTATCGTTCACGACTGCTGGGCTTCATACTGGAAGTATGAAGATGTGAAACATGCCATTTGTTGTGCTCATCTGCTTAGGGAACTAAATGGTATCATTGAAAACCACCCTGAGCAAACCTGGGCTGTAAGCTTTAAGAACCTTCTTCTCGAAATGAAAAAGGTAAAAGATAAAGCTGTAATCAGCGATAAGGATGAATTAAGTTATTATTATCTTCATAAATTCGATATGAAGTATGATAGCATCCTCAAAACAGCATATAAAGAAAATCCACTTCCTGATGAAACGCCTAAAAAGCGTGGTCGCAAGAAGAAAAACAAAGTATTAAATTTGATTTGCAGACTGGATAAATACAAGGAATCAGTCTGTCTATTTATAAAAGATTTCTCTGTTCCATTTGATAACAACCAGGCAGAGCGAGATATTAGAATGGTTAAAGTAAAAACCAAAGTATCTGGCTGCTTTAGGAATGAATCAGGAGCAAATGAATATCTAAAAATAATGAGCTGCGTTGGAACAGCCAGAAAGCATGGAATTAATGCATTCACAACTATCCGAGAAGCACTAAACGGTAATACCGAAGTCATATTGGGCTAATGGGGGTTCTGAATAGTTACATAA
>JBGVNF010000056.1:0-13245 GCA_045125245.1 Lachnospiraceae bacterium | reverse complement strand
GCATTTCTTCCAAATTGCAGGAAAAAGGGCTGACTCTTGTTCCGCTTAAGGTTTATTTTAAAAACAGTTTGGTAAAAGTGGAGATTGGCCATGCAAGAGGCAAAAAGCTTTATGATAAGCGTCAGGATATTGCAAAGAAAGATCAGAAGAGAGAAGCGGAAAAGGAATTCAAGATTCGCAATTTTGGATAGGCAGGAAATACGTTTTCTGCTATAATAGTACAGTCAAGGGCCAGTCAAGGTTTCGACGGGGTTTTTGAAACTGGAGAAGCAAGTCGTTGCAACACGTTAATTGCAAACTTAAAATTAAACGCTAACAATAAATTAGCTTACGCTGCCTAGTTGCAGCTGTCTTAACCTAGTGTCCTACAGCTAGGATTAAGGCATCGACCTTGTAGGGAACATCAAAGGCAAAGCTTTGAGTCTTTGATAGATTTATGAAGCTACTGAATCTGTAAGGGTGTTTGTTCCCGTGCAGAGGAGGGAATGTCAAATAACAAACTATGATAGTAGAAGAACATGGGATGGGCTTTTGGACAGGGGTTCGACTCAAATCTGCTCAACTTTTGAGAATGTAAGAAATCCAGTGTTTTCAAGGGTTCGCGGATTTTTAGAAAATCGTTTGGAGCCGTTTGGAGCCACAAAAAGGCATAGTAAATCATCAAAATTGGTGTCAAATTGGTGTCAGAATTTTGAGGTTAAATCCCTGATCAATATGGGTAAGAAAGAGTCAATGCAACTCTGAGTTTATGGATATCACACACGAAAGTGTGTTATCATATATATGGTCGATAAGACCACACAATTAAATATTGGGGCTAGTAAAGGTTTCGACGGGGGAACTGAAGCTGGAGAAGCGAGTCGTATGGTAATGCGTTAAATGGCCAAATTAAAATTAAACGCTAACGATAATTTAGCATACGCTGCCTAGTTGCAGCAGTCTGACCTAGTGCACTCACACATTAGGACCCAGGCTTCGACTATGTGAGAAACGACTTATGCAAAGCTTTGAGCATATGGGCGTAACATGAAGCTACTGAAACTGGAAGGGTGTTTGTTCCCGTCCAGCAGAGGGAATGCCAAATGACAAACTACACTCGTAGAAGGACAGGGGATTTTCTTTCGGACACGAGTTCGATTCTCGTCTAGTCCACGCAAAAATCGCGTAAATTCAAGGGTTTACGCGATTTTTTTATGTGGTGTCAGGGCGCACCCTGATGTCAACTTTAGATATAAAAATGGATAACGCACTTATCCTTAAGTGCTTGATTATAAACAAACACCCCATTTGTGATATGTCAAGGTGGATTTACCTTTACATATCATAAATGGGGTGTTACCTATTTCTCTTCATTCGTAGAATCTTGTGGTTGAACATGCTCTTTTAATATCATATTTATATATTGACTAAAAGAACGGTCATCAGCTTCAGCTAATTCTTTTATTCTTTGAACGACATCACTATCTAATGTAATGCTCACTTTTTCTTTTAATGGTCGCATATTATCGGCCTCCTTTATTGGGTATTTTACCAATAAGTGAGATAGTATATGACAAAGTAGGATAAAATATGATAAAGTAAGATAAAAGGGGGTTAAGTAATTTAATTTATCAGCCGATAAGAGTTATAGAAAACTTAATTTATCATTTTTAATTGGTCGAAAAGGATTTCGGACTGTATGTTCTCAGGGATTGAGATTTTTTAGGTATAGTAGAATTACTATATCTTATTTGCGCATCTTTAGTATATTATTACATGTTTCCCAAATCCTATAGCCAGTTAATTGATATGTGTATTTTGGTAAAAGGAATTACCAGTTCATTTGGAAAGGAGTCCAGTATGAAAATACAAAACAGTTCAATTACTATGGCTGCATCGCATCATGAGACATCTTTTTCTTATAAAGAGTCTATGACGATGGAGGCTGCAAAATCAAAAGATGTAGTGGGAGCGATTCTTACTCTTTCGCAGGAAGCAAGTGGCAAGAGCGTTAAAGATGCGATGGTTGATTACCAGAAGCAGGAAAAAGAAGAGGCTAAAAAGAGACAACAGGAAAACGAGGCTAGATCTGTTCAAGAGATGGCTGAGCGCATGAGAACGGAACAAAAGGGTAATCAGTATGATATACCAGATGACCTTGATATGAAAATTAAAATGCTCAGACAGATTCTTGCAGCACTTAGGGGCGAGAAGGTTCCAGAAGATTGTGAGATTAAGCCAAGCGATAGCGGAAGTGTGACTGATCTTCGCTCTGCTCAGTTTAAGAAACTAGAAGGATTTGAGTTTAATCTTTCTTCTAAAACAGCAGTTAGTTTAGGAGCAGTTTCTATTGGTGGAATAGGAACAACAGGTTCTGGAACAACATGGCAGAAAATAACGGCTACAAGCGGATTAACAAGTGAGTCTGAGAGTACAACCTTTGCAACAAAGGGAATTGTTCAGACCGCAGATGGAAGAAGCATAGATTTTAATATGGAAGTGTCAATGTCGAGAGCATTTATGCAGGAGACAAACCTATTAGAGGTTAAGGATTATATTAAAACAGATCCTTTAATGATTAACCTTGATACAAATATTGGTTCAGTAAGCGACCAGAAATTTTTCTTTGATTTGGATTCAGATGGAAAGGAAGAAAAAATCTCATTCGCTGGTAAGGGCTCTGGATTTTTAGCATTAGATAAAAATGGCGATGGAAAAATCAACGATGGATCTGAACTATTTGGAACAAGCAGTGGAGACGGATTTAAGGATTTGGCCGAATATGATGAAGATGAAAATGGCTGGATAGATGAGAATGACAGCATTTTTAATCGATTGAAGGTTTGGACCAAGGATGAGAATGGAAAAGATTTCCTTATTGATTTGAAAAAAGTTGATGTGGGAGCAATATATCTTAGAAATGCGGATACTCAGTTTAGTCTGAAGGATGATGAAAATAAATTAAATGCTGAAATCAAAAAGACAGGTATTTATTTGAGAGAGAGCACAGGAGCGGTTGGAACTCTCAATCATGTAGATCTTGTGATTTAAGGAGGTAGCAAAATGGCAATCAATACGAGTTCAGTCGTTTCAAATGTATATGCACAAAGTTATAGTGCTAGCAGCACATCTACTACAAAAACTACTAAGCAGAATGAGGCTACAGAAGTAAAGAAGGAAGAAAAAACTAAGGAGTCTCAGAACCTTGGAAGGACAATAGGTGAGCCTAAGCTTTCTAAAGAAGCACAGAAGTATTATGACAAGCTTAAGAAGAAATTTGGCAATTATGATTTTATTCTTGTAAGTGAGGATCAGAAAGCAAATGCTCAGGCCAATGCCGGTAAATATGCAAATAATATTAAGACCGTTGTTTTGATTGATGAAGATAAGATAGAGCGAATGGCTACAGATGAGAGTTACCGCAAGAAGTATGAAGGAATTTTAAGTGGGGCATCATCGCAGTTGGAGCAGCTAAAATCTAGCATGGAGAAATCCGGTGCCAATGTAAAAGGCTATGGAATGCAAGTTAATGATGGAGGAACTGCTTCATTCTTTGCCGTTATGAAAAAGTCTTCCTCTGATCAGAAGGCTAGAATTGAGAAGTCTGCTGAGAAAAAGAAAGTAGAGAAGAAAGCTGCAGAAAAGAAAGCTGAGAAGAAAAAAGAGGAAGCTAGACTTGAAAAGTCAAAGTCATCTAAAACGGATAAAACTAATGACATTGATAATATAGATGATGAAGAGACTGTAACGATAACAGCAAATTCAATCGAAGAATTAATGAATAAGATTAGTGATTATACATTTGCTGAAAGAAGCGATAGTGTTCAAACCGATACAGAGAAGATGGTTGGGCAGCACGTAGATTTCAGAGGATAGGAGGTAGATATGGCAGGATTTAATATATCGTCATTCTTTAATAATTCAAAGGGTGGATTCGGCTCCATCAATTTTAGTGATTATTCGTTAATTAGAAGTGGTAGCTATAAGAAGCTTATGAAGTCTTATTACTCACAGCAGAAAGAGACAACTCCAAAGGCTGATAAGACTACAAAGAAAAAGACAACAGAGGTAAAAGATACAACAGGCTTGTCTAAAATGAAGTCTGAAGCAGATGGTCTTAAGGCAGCCACAGAAGCTTTTAACAAGGATGATTTGTGGAAACAGAAAGATGGCGCTTATGATCAGGATAAGGTTGTAAGTGCAGTAAAGAAGTTTGCCAGCGAGTATAATGATGTCCTTACCCAGTCTTCAAAAGTAAGCTCTAAAGATGTAACACAGCAGACTGGATATATGATGAGCATGACAAAGACTATGTCTGGTTCATTATCAAAAGTTGGAGTGACAGTTGGTGCGGATGGAAAAATATCTGTAGATGAGGAAGCTCTTAAGAAAGCGGATGCAAAGGATGTAAAGGCATTATTCTCAGGCAACCATTCATATGCCTCTCAGATAGCAAATAATGCAAGTGCAATAGGAAGTGCAGCTGTTAGAAGTTCAAGTATGTATTCAAGTAATGGAACATTATCTAGTTCGCTTTCAGGACTTTTTGATAAGTGGATATAAGGGGGAGTGAAATATGAGTATGGATGTAGGTGCTGTAGGAAGTAATCAGCAGGTATATAACCAGCAAGGATATGACATTTCAAAAAAGAATGAAGAAAAATTGTCTACTAAGGCGCAGAAATATTTGGCTGACTTAAGAAAACAATACGGAGATTACGATATTGTTGTTGGCAATAGAACAGATGATATGCAGGCTCTAGCAAAAGGTCAAGGTAAAGATACAACTGTTATATTCTCAAATGCAGACATTGAGCGTATGGCAGTAGACAAGAAATTTGCTGATGAGAAAATGCAGGGTGTTGCTGGCTCAGTAAAGATGGCTCACAAGGTTGATGAAGAGAACGCTAAAGGTGCTGTTTACGAACCAGGAAAAGGTGAAGAAAAGAAAGCAACATATTCAATCAACAAGAAGAGTGCTGCGGATAGAGCTGCTATTGTTGAGCAGATGAAAAAAGATTTGGCAAATAGAAAGAATCAGCTTTCTGATCTTGTAAGTCAGATGTTATCAAAGCAGGCTGGAACTTCCAAACTTGCGGATTTATTTACTCCAGATAAACTTAGAAATGTTAGTGCAGAGGATATAGCTAAAGCTAAAGACGATATTTCTGAAGATGGATACTGGGGTGTAAAACAGACTTCACAACGTTTATTTGATTTTGCCAGTGCACTAGCCGGTGATGATGTAGAGAAGATGAAAGAAATGCAGGCTGCAATGGAAAAAGGCTTTAAGCAGGCTACGAAAGCATGGGGACAGGAACTTCCAGGAATATGTAAGGATACCCTAAACGCAGCTAATAAGCTCTTTGATGACTATTATGCATCTAAAAATGTAGATGTTAAGTAATTGCTAAACCTGTGTGTGTACTACACATTTGTTTATAAATGGGGTGCTTGGTCAATCTGAGCACCCGCATTCTGATGAATGAGAGGTATGCTTATTCTAGACATAAGTATGCTTTTTGCTGAAAGATAATCAAATTATTTCTGCTATCGGTTATAAATAACATTATAAAAGTAGGATAAAGTAGGATTAAAAGGGTAAAGTGTTTATAATAACCTGCCGATATAAAAAATAGCAATGGAAGGCGTATTTTTTCAATGGATTGAAAAACTATTGAATAATGCGTCTTTTTTATTTGCCGAACTGAAGGGAGCAATTGGTTTTGAGAATTCAATTAGCTAATTATCAATACACTGGCTCATATGCAAAGCTTAGAAATGCTGGGAATAAATCTTTTCCATATTCTGTTAAGGTTGAAGGTTTTGGAACTTCTAAAACTAAAGGTAGTTTATTCGATTTTGCAAGTGTATCAATTACAGAGCATTTTGAAAAAGATAAATATGGAACTGGCATTATTAACGGACCTAGATTACATCCTAAGACAAGTGGTTGTAAAAAAGAGTGTAATTATTCTAAAGTTCCTCAGGAAAAGATAGATGCTGTTGAACTTCCAGCAGAATTCGACAAATTCAAAGAGGACCATCGCTTTTATTATCATGGTGAAAATATATCAGATTATGATTTGATAAAAACTGCTGTTGCATCAGGGAAACTTGAGTTGCCAGAGAATATTACAAAAGGTAGCATTTCTACTCTGTCACATGAGGCTTTTAAGGTGCTCGTGCAAGATGAGGCAAAGCCAAAGTATCCGGGATCTAATACATTGTATTCCGAGGATGGAAAGTACACATTTACACAGGATTCAAATGGCAGATATAGAATGAATCTGATTGACGATGCAAGCGTTGGTGCTTCACTGGATGATATAGCAAATTGGATGATGAGCGGTACACCTAACCGGAATATTGAAACTAGATATTTGACATATCTTATGCAAGTTGATCCTGATTTATATAATCGGGCAAGTGAAATTGGAAAAGAAGTTCGTACCTATGGATATATGGAAGATTTATATCATGACGGAGTAATTGGCGAGAAACAGAATGCTTATGATATGAGCTTGCTAGGGATAATGTTTGGGAAAAACTATGAAGATATGAGTTCTATTTTATATGATTGCAGAAAGTCAGGGGATTATACACAACTCTTGCAGCTGTATGACAAAGATAGAGCAATATCATTACAAAGTATAAGAGATAAATCACTTAAGGAAACAGGAGGTGTTGTTTAGATGAATGTAGGGAATATATCTATGGCAGGTGCAACCTCATATATTGCATTTACTAGCAAAGTAAACCAATCAAATAAAGCCTATGAGTCAGCTGTAAATAAAAACGAAGATATAGAAAAAATAGATGTGCAAGCGGAACAAAAGGATCCGATCATGGACTTGTATAAGAGCATATGTGAGAAGTATTCAGATGTATCATTTCGTTTAACAGATATGAATGCTGAAGTAGAGTATGAGAAAAAGAATGGAACGAATTGTTGTCCTTGGTTAGGATATAACAACAGCATGAATCAGATTGGTGATAATTTTGGAAAGATGAGTCAGAAAAGTGTAGAGATTGACGCTACTGTTTTAAAAAAGAGCTTGGAAGATCCTAATTATCGAGAAAATTTTATGGCATATTTGGATGATAGTTTGACGGACACTCGATACAACGAGTGGAGAAGTATGGCATATGAACAGGGTGCTACCAATATGTGCCTTGGCTTTATAGATGAGAACGGAAAGCTTACTAAATGTGCAACAAATGCTAATTGCGAGTTTTCGACCGAAGAACAGATAAAGTCGATGTGGAAAAATGATTCTTTTCAAGATGAATTGCTTGAAAAGGTATTGGCTCAAAAAGCTGAACTGTTGGATAACTATATGAAGATATTATCTGAACATTCTCAAGCTTTACGTGAAAAATTAATAGGTAATGAGACTAATATTAATGAACAAATATTTCATTTCGACGAAAATGGGAAGATTCGCTTAAGCGTAGAATAAACATTTTATATCGCCGGGACCTTTCCGGACGGCGGTGCAGCCATGACTGACAGAGTGGCTGCGGAAAGGAGAAATTATGAATGTAGGAAATGTTGCTCATAGTATGAATCCATATCTTGGAACATACAAATCAGCTTCAAATGCGCAGGCAGGAAATTTTCAGAACACAATGTCTGCAGTAGGAACGCCTAGCAAACCTTTACAATTACATGGAATGTATGGTTCGACTGCTGAAGATGGAAGTCAGGTAGTTGGAGCATGGGCAGATGCTGTTGCAGGAACAAGCGCAACAGTGTATAAACCAGCTGATTTTAATCCAGAAGAGCCAGTTTACACAATGAAGATATGGGATAGTGACAATAATCTTCTTGAGGAGCGTACAGTAAATCTTAATGATGTGGACGTAAATCATTGTGATAATTTTGATATGTACGCGTACTCATGCTATCTCTCAAAAAGTGGTAAATATCCAGATGCTATGAATAAGTTTTTAATGATGCCTGCTCAAGAAAAGGGTTATGATACGGATTATGATTTATCCAGTATGTTCGAGAAAAAGAATTGGGTTTCCATACTTAAAGATTTAATGGATATGCAGTATAAGCTTGGAAATCATCATGGATATATGGATTATAAGAAATTCCACGATTTCTTGGTCGGTCAAAATAATTAGTGAGGAGGTGAATTGATGCAGGTTGGAAATTGCACAAGCAATATGTATTATACGCCATACAAAACAAATACAAATGTAAAGGCTATATCAGGATTTTCTATCAATGACGATGGGAAACTTGAAGTTAAGGAAGCTGATGAGAGTTGGCAAGGATTTGCTAATTTTGTTGATTATCAGGAATTTCATAAAGCTTGGATGTCACAAGGTGCTACAACACCATTTTCTTATACTGAGAATAAGGGCTTAAATAAAGAAGAAAACAGCATATCACTTGTTCCAGGAATGTCAGCGAGTCTTTCAAATGGATTTAGACTATCAATTACAGAGTATATGGTGCAAGCGCTTGGAGATTATCATGATAATGAAGCTGCTAAAGAAAGTAATGCTATAGCTGGAGCATTGAATTCTTTAATAAAGGTAGCAAATGGTCAGATCCCATTGAATATGTTCCATAGTAGCAGAAATCAAGATAATAGCGAATATGCAAAGCGAGGCTTGCAGGCATTTGGAATTGATACTTCAAAACCGTTTACTATTAATGAAAAGAAATTTCATTTTGATAGTGAAGGAAAGATTAGATTAGGTGAATAATAAATGATTACTTTGTAACGCTCGGACCTTTCAGGAGAGCGGAGTAGCTGTGAATGACAGATCAGCTATAACTGTAAAAATATGGAGGGTAGTATTTATGACAGTAGGTGGAGTTGGAGCTGGATGGTCTATTAATGATCAAATTGCAGCAAACAACAATAGAAGAGTATTAGGCAGTAAATTCAATTATGCTCTGAATGATGTAAATAGTGGAAGTAAAGTGAATGAGCCATTGATGTCGTTCTCAAATCCAAAAACTGGCGAGAGCATAGAAATACACCGTTCTGATGTGTATGCCGAGGATAATCCTCTTTATGTATTAAAGGGGAGAACAGCAGAGGGAGATAGCTTTGAGAGAACAGTTCATGCATGGATTATTGATCCAAGAAATTGTGATTATTCTGAAATGATGGTTCTAAATTTGGAAACAGGAAATACTTCTCAAGCCGATAAAGCAAGAGTAGATGCATTGTTTAACAACATTTTGGAGAACGCAAAGGAAGATGAAGAATTAGAGGTATCGAACTACTTAGACAAAGCTGATTACAGTGTTGCAATGAAAGATGTTCTTGCTCAGTATAGCAATTCTGGCAATTGGGACAGTTATCTTTCAATGGATAAGTGGCAGCAAAGCATAAAAGATTATACCTCAGTGCCTGTATATTTTAATCGTGATATCATGAATAATTCATCAACAATGGAACGCAATGGTGTCAAGGGGGCTTGTAGCTTTGCATCCGTTAAAACGGCAGAAGACATAATGAAGGAAATTGATGATAGGGTTAAAGCTGCCGAAAAGAATGGACCTACTTTAAGAGAGGCATTAGCAAATCATTGTCCGAATGCAGAGAATATGCTTTATGGAATGGTAGGCTCGTCAACTGTTATGACATTTGATGAATGCGTGAAATATTTAGAAGAGCAATTCAAAATAATGGATGAAAAAGTGCAAGCCTCTTTGGTGGGTTGAGATTTTAAAAAATTATTTTTTTGCCGCTCGGACCTTTCCGGAGAGCGGTGCAACCATGACTGACAGATTGGTTGCGGAAAGGAGAAACTATGGGAATAGCAGGATTAGGTACTTATAGTAGTACCAGCTTTTATTATAAGATGACAAGGCAAGGCGATAATACAAACGTAAATGATAAGTTTGATTTGGGATTAGTGCCTGGACAAAATAACAATCAGGATGAAACAGCTGATACTGTAGGTAAACCAGCGAGAACATCTGTGACTGTTCCATATACAAGATGTATCACTACAACGATTCAGACAGAGGAAATGTATGCATCTCAGTCTGAAAATGGGGAAATGGTATATTCATACAAGGCTAGCGAACAGAGCTTTAATATATACATCAATTCTGATGGACAGAATAAGAATTATTCCATTGAAGGCATTGATAAAGATGGACAACCATTTACAAAAGAATTTAATCCATATGATGTGGATCCAGAGTATGCGGATTTCCCTGAATTTGCAGCACTTTGCTTATACATTCAAAACACAGATGAGACAGCAGACATGCTTGCAAATGATTATTTTGCAACAGATGACATCCTTGAGAAGTGCGATTATTTAGAAAAACTTCAAGGATTTGGAACAGATACTATATTTGAGAAAGCACAGTCTATGCTTGACCTTGCGAACAAATTGGTGAATACACTTCAGCAGATTACAGATATGAGGTCAGAATTAGATTCTTTCTTTGGTCCATTCTTCACTAAATATCTGGTTGAAGATGTTGATTTGGATGATTATCCAGACATAGCTGGCAAAATATCTGAAGAACTGTCTAGCGAAAAAGTAAGTGAGACAACGGAACCAGAAGAAAGGGTTACACCACTTGGATTTGGATTTGCTAATGCTGGAATGATGGGATATGGAATGAGCGCTGCATTAGTAGAAAAGCCAGGATGCGATGACACAATTATTAGAGTAAAGCTAGCAACTGGAAGCGGTGATGAGGTTATAGATGTTAATTTATCTAATTTTGATCCAAAGAATGCAACTCCAGTAGAAATGTTTGCGTACTGCCAGTATAAGGATGCTATAGGAGAAGGTGTAAACAATAAGTGGGGAAGCTGGAATGCATTAAAGGGTATTGCTCTTACAGGAAATGGAGCAGATTTCGGTTCCTTAGATAATATTATGAATAAAAAGATGAACTGGAATCATGCACTGGCAAAGTCCCAGACATCTTATATGGATCCAAAAACGAATGAAATTATACTTAGTCCTTCGGATTTGCTTAAATTATTAGAAGATGCAAACACGCTAACAACACAGGAACCTACAGAGGAAAAAGACTGGCGTGAAATGTCAGACGAAGAGTGGGATAAGTTGCTTGAAGGTATTGATAAATATATCGATGCGTTTAAGGAACGCTTACGTCAGATGAAAGAAATGCAGGAAGATGCTACTCAGAAGACCGCTCTTGAAGCAGATTCTGAATATAGTTCTTATGAGTATATATCTGTAGTTGATAGAATTGGGCAGAGTGAAAAAGGTGCGGTAGAAACTAAGGAGCCTCTTAAGCTGATAGCAATGGACATAAACGGCATTCGTTGTATTAATGATGATACCCATGAAGTTGAGTGGGAGATTAAATTTAATAGCGAAGCTGAATATCAGAAGGCAGCTAAACTGATGAAATGGGTAGGACACAATATGAATAATTTCATGGCTGCAACTGATGAAAAGCAGTGGTCTGATTTCTTGAGTGGAAAAGTTAGTGAAGGTGCATTCAAGAATATATTAATGGCTCAGGAGGCATAGACTATGAATATTGGAGCAGTAGGAAACTATGGTACTGAGACCTATTATACTGGGAAAGCGAGTGCTGGAAGCGTTACAAATGAATTCCAGACAAATGTAGGCGACAAAAGTTTTACTTCAGATGGTAGTATTGGTGCTGAACTGTATAAGGGAATGTCTGCCAATGATATATTTGCTTTGATGAGCGAAAAAGGGAATCAAATTTCAACAGTAAATGAAATGGTTACTGCAAAGAACCCAGAGGATGGCAAGATTTATAGAACTTATTTTTCAGATGATAAAATCACATGTACTGATGCTGAAGGAACGAAAATTTGGGATTTAGAAATTACTGAAGATCAGCGTAGTATAGTTAATAATTTTTTTGAGGGGCATAAGGCGTATTCTTGGGCTAAAGAGATATATAGTGATGAAGATATGGGAATAGCATCTTCAAAAGATTATTGGATGAAATTATTATCTGCTAATGAGTCTGTATTTACAACATCGCAAGCAACAGAGAAAAATGGTATTAGCAAGCTTCAAGAAGTCCAGATAATGGATAATACCACAGTTGGCATTTCTAAAAATGATGCAGTTACAGAGTGTGCTTCTGTTAAGGAAAATGAAAATAAAGAAAAAGTTTGGACTATTACAGCTTTTACAGAAAGCGGTATTGTAAGTAATAAATGTCAGAATGGAAAGATAATTGATAGTTGGGAGATTAAGTATTCGAAACCGGATGATGCAAAGCGAGTGCAGGAACTTCTCAATTTCTTCGATAAAGATGCAAATTTAATTTTTAGTGGTTCGAAGGATTTTTGGGAAGACTTCTTAAGAAATAATATGTCTGCAAATGATGTGATTTCATCACATGGAGAGGTATTTGATAAAGCAGCACCTAATGCGCCAGCTATTGTAAAAGAAGCTTGGATGGATGCGGCTAAGGCAACAGGCTATCTTGAAGGTGGCAAGATGAATCATATATCGCAGCTTTTAATTCGTCAGGTGATTAATAGAGAAAATGGTGTAGAAGATTATCAGAATGTGTTTGGTAGTTCAGTAGCATCTGCTATGCAAGCAGCTAGAGAACTTTTATATGATCTTGAAAATCCATTAACTCCAATAAGTGAACGTGGTGAAAATGCGAGAGAGTATATTGAGCAGGAAAAAGAGTTCTATAAGAAGTTTATCGAGAACTTAGAAGAAATTACAAATATCCTTGTTGGAGACGAGAACAATATGCATATCAATAAAGAGTTGGCACAAAAGTATTCATCACAGCTCAAGCCGGTAGATGACATTGCAGCTGTTTTGAAACAGCCAATGCAAGTTGCAGGCCACACACAAATTAATAAAGCTAGTAATTCAATTGATATAGCTCTTGGGGCAAATGTGAAAGTTCCTGGAGGATTTACTCTCGTTGTAAAAGAGTATGGAGTAGAGGTGCAGGGTGTAACGAATTGGAATAATCAGAAAGAAAGTCAGGATGCATCAGACATGGCTGGAGCATTAGTGACTCTTCTTAGAAATGCTAGTGGACAGTTAAAGCATGTTGGAACAGATTCAAGGCAGATTACACAGTGGAACGAAGACGTAGAAAAAGTTTTAGGATATTTTGGCATTGACATTTCTAGGGATTTCACTGTTAATGGCGTTAAGTACGTAAGGGATGGAAGTGGTATTCATAAAGCAACAGCTGCCTAGCTGATTGTATTACATAAGTAATTGTGCTATTATAGCTTTGGGCTGGTCGAAAGACCCAGGTCCAACCTAATTAAG
>JBGVNF010000055.1:0-6132 GCA_045125245.1 Lachnospiraceae bacterium | reverse complement strand
CACAAATCAAGCAGTAATACCAGTTAGAGATATACAAGGACAACTCATAGGAATACGTGTAAGAAATTTTGATGAAAGTGCAGTAGAGAAAGGTTATAAGTATATGCCTTTAATGTATAGAGGTATTACATATACTTTTCCTACATCAAATACACTATATGGAATATGGGAGAACCAAGATATTATAAGAGAAACTGGTAAAGTTGTTCTGTTTGAAAGTGAAAAGAGTGTATTGATGTTAGATACATTTTATGATAGTTATTGTTTCGGTTTGGCAGTATATGGAAGTAATTTAAGTTTGGCACATAGAGATATGTTGTTGAACTTAGGAGTAAATACAATATATATAGCTTTTGATAAGGAGTATTGTGCAGAGTGGTACAATGAAGAATATGACAAAACGAAAGAACAAACATTAATGTTCAGCTATTTTAAAAAACTAAAGAAAATTTGTAGAATGTTGACTAGTTATTTTACAGTTTGTTTAATTATTGATTTTGATAACTCTTTAGATTTAAAAGACTCACCAGCCGATAAAGGTAAAGCTACATTTGAAAAATTAATGGGTGAGAGTATTGTTATTTGTGATGTTGATGAAGATTTTAATTACTATTTTAATGTTTAGGATGATTTTATGTATAAGGGATATATTTATAGACATTGGATTATAAATGATGAAGATATTGAAAAGAGTTACATAGGTTTGACCAAACAAAAACCTCAAAGAAGATGGAGAAAGGGTAAGGCTTATTTAAAAGAACCGACAAAATTTGCAAATGCTATTATAAAATATGGATGGGATAATTTTAATCATGAAATTATAGGAGTCGTAGAAGCTAATACAGAAGAAGAACTATTACAAGACTTAAAAGAATGGGAAAAGTACTATATATGGAAATATGATAGTTATAAAAACGGTTATAACTCAACACTAGGTGGTGATGGTACCGTTGGTTTTAAAGGTGAAAATAACCCCATGTGGGGCAAACAACATTCAAACGAAACGAAACAAAAAATAAGTGAGGCAAAACTAGGAAAAGAAACATATATGAAAGGTAAAAAACACAAGTCAGAATCCATTGAATTAATGAGAGAAAGTCATAAAAAAGAAAACCTTTCAGACGAAACAAGAAGAAAAATGAGCGAGTCACAAAAAAAGAGAAGAGATACAAAAGAAACAAAGAAAAAGAAAAGTGAAGCTAGAAAAGGTAGTAAAAATCCACAAGCAACAAAAGTAATATGTTTGAATACAGGAGATATATTCTTAACAATAAAAGATGCTAAAGAATGGTTAAAAAAGGAAACAGGAAAAGATGGGGATATTAGTAAGTGTTGTAGAGGATTAACGAAAACTGCTGGTTTTCATCCTATAACACACGAAAAACTATGTTGGGAATATTATGAAAAGGAATGATTATATTGAAGTACGTAGTGAAAAGCAAACGTTCATTAGATAGAATGACAGACGAAAGATTGTTAGAGGAATTATTAGAAATGAGAGGGGTAGCAGACCCTCTCTCATTATTAAGAGTTGATAGTGGACATTATTGTGATTATTATAATTCAGCTTATGAGTTTAGTTACATGGAAGAGGCATTAGACTTATTGTGGAAACATTTGGATAACGAGTTTAGTCATATTCACTTAATATTTGATGTTGATGTGGATGGATTAACAAGTGGAGCATTGTATTATTTATGGCATAAAGAAAGATACCCACATATACCAATTACATTTGATTGTAATGAGGGTAAACGTCATGGACTTAATTTTGATATTGTAGAGCGTATCCCTAAAGAAACAACATTGTTAATTATACCCGACAGTAGTTCGAGTGATGTAGTATTCCATGACGAGTTATATAGTACAGGATATGACATTTTAATTTTAGACCATCACGAATTTGATACTATGCAACCAACTTCTGCGGTAATAGTGAACTGTATGGATGGTAAATATCCAAACACTAACTTAACAGGAGTTGGGGTAGTTTACAAGTTTTTAGAACAATATGAACTAGATTTAGCACATGATTTAAAACACCTAGACTCATTATTACCTCTAGTAACTTTAGGACAATTAGCAGATTTAGCAGATGTAAGAAACTTAGAAACTAGAGGATTGTGTTTACAAGGATTAGAAGATTTTGCAGAGAATAATTTACTATTAAAAGCGATTGTAGAAGAACAGGAATATTCAATGAAAGGTGAATGTAACTTTACTACAATTAGTTGGTATGTAGCACCTTTAATGAATGCGATATTTAGACAGGGAACATTAGAGGATAGAATTGATTTATTCAAAGCAATTTGTAATTTTGAAGAGGAAAGAGTGTATACACCTCAACGAAAGACAAAAGATAATCCAAACAAAGAGCCGATTATTGAGAGTCTACAAAAGAACATTATAAGACGAGCAAAGAGTATTAAATCACATCAAGATAATGAAGTGAAGAAAGAAGTAAAAGAAATACAAAGTATGGTAGATGAAACAGATAAAGTCATTATTGTTGATATAACAGGAATTGTATCACCAGGTCATAGTGGTTTAATTGCAAACAGATTAGCACATCAATATAAACGACCAGTTATCCTAGTAAACGACAAAGGTGGTAGTGGTCGTGGATATGATGAACATCCTATTGAAAACTTTAATGAATGGATTAGTCAAAGTGGATTAATTGAATGTAGTGGACATGGAAACGCATTTGGTATTACTTTCACAAGGGAGCAAATTCCACAACTTAAAGAATGGTGTAATGAACAATTACAAGATGTAGATACTGAACCTATTTGGCACGTTGATTTTGAATTTGATATTTCTAAGTTGAAAGAAAGTCATGTGAAACGTGTAGGACAGTTCAATTCTAGTTGGGGTGGATTTGGTATGGAAGAACCACTATTTGCCATTACAGGAATACAAATTGAAACAGGAGATATTCAACGATTAGGTGCAAAGGCAACTATGATGAAGTTTACAACAGAGATTAATGGACAAGAGATAGCATTTATTAGACCATTCACAGGTGATGAAGTTTATAAAGAGTTTATTTGTGAAAATGCTAAACGCAGAGGTATTTCAAGAGATAGTGTAGGGAACAAAAAGATTGAAGTAACACTAATTGGTAAATTCAAAATTAATGAGTTTGCTGGTAAACAATTTGCACAGGTTGAAATTGTAGAATTTGATACAAAAGTTGCAACACAAAAAAGACAAAGAAGATTTTAAAATCAATCCCATTGGGGTTGATTTTTTTATTTGCTTATAATATAATAATATCGTAAAGGAGTGATAGAGTGAGTAGAAATATATTATTACACAATCATTCCGAGTATTCTAATTTTGTTACTAAAGATAGTACAAACAGAATACCAGTAATGATTGATTATGTTGCGAATGTTTTAGGTTCAAAAGGTTTTGCACTTACTGACCATGAGTACATTGGTAATCATGTCAAAGTGTTACAGGAAGTAGAGAAGTTAAAGACAAAAGGCAAAATACCTCAAGATTTTAAAGTCATTTTAGGTAATGAGATTTACTTAGTTGACAAACAAGACTTAGAAGAACGACTAGCAAATAAAATGCCTATTAAGTTCTTTCACTTTATTCTACTAGCAAAAGATGAAATAGGACATAGACAATTACAGGAGTTGTCTAGTAGAGCATGGAAACAAGGATTCAATTACAGAGGTCTTGATAGACGACCAACGTTCTATGAGGACATTGAGGAAGTAATTGACGCAGAACCAGGTCATATTGTTGCAAGTACTGCCTGTTTAGGTGGATACTTAGCAGTTAAGATTCTTAATGAAGAATATGATTCTGCAAAATATTTTATTGATTGGTGTTATGATGTGTTCGGACAGGATAATTTTTATTTGGAAATGCAGCCTCATAAGAATGATGAAACGGAAACTGCTTTACAACAAGAGATAGTCAACCGTTGGATTTATAACTTAGGATTACCAGCCATTATTACAACGGACTCTCACTATTTAACAGAGGCAGATAGAGAAATTCATAAAGCCTATTTAAAATCAGACGAAGATGAAGATACGTATAGTAGTGGTGGTCGTGAGGTTGACAGTTTCTATGCAACGACTTACTTCATGAGTGATGAAGAGATTAAGTCACATATTGGGTATTACTTACCTAATAATTATATTGAACAATGTTTTGATAATAGTAACTACATTTGGGAACAATGTGAAGAATATGATTTAGCACAACATACAGTGATACCAACTATTCCACTACCCCCTAAATGGAATTACAACCATGACGTATTACGTTTCGTTAAAAAGAATGACTTTCCAAACATTCATACAATGTTAAACAGTGACAACTCATACGATAAATATTTAATGAAATTAGCATTTGATGGAGTATTAGAGCGTAAAATACCTAGAGAAGAATGGCATGAAACATTCAAACGATTAGACTTAGAAATGTTTGAATTAATTGGTATTAGTAAAGCAAAAGACGCAGTAGTTTCTAGTTATTTTATTAATACTCATAAGATGTTAGACATTTTTTGGAATGAGGCAGAGTGTATGACAGGATGTAGTCGTGGTTCTGCAGCAGGTTGGGTATTGAATTACTTATTACAAATATGCCATCAAAATCCATTAAAACAACCTATGGAAATGCCACACTGGCGTTTTATTAGTGCAGAGCGACCTGATTACCCTAAACTATAATATTGGGGTTGTGGTGGTGAACCTACAAATGTAGGGTGTATAGTCAACGTATAGGAACAATAGGAAATGATTGTTAATGACTATGCTAACAGGGGAAACCTAAGTCGAAAGATATGGCAATCCTGTGCTAAGTCTTATTTGCTCCGAAAGGAGTGGTCAATAATGTACGGTTTTATTTATATAACAACTAATTTAATTAATGGTAAACAATACATTGGTCAACACAAAGGTGATGGTAATGATAATTACCTCGGTAGTGGTGACGAAATAAAATTAGCAATTAAAAAGTATGGGAAAAAGAATTTTAAACGTGAAATCATTTGTTTTGCCAAAACCAAACAAGAATTAGACGAACTTGAAAAATATTATATTGACTTCTACAATGCAGCAGAAGATGATAACTTTTATAATATAGCATATGGCGGCAATGTAAATCCTCATTATGGAAAAGATAATGGAATGTATGGGAAACACCATACAGAAGAAACCAAGCAAAAAATGAGAGATAATCATTGGACAAAAACATATGATGGAGAATATTATTGTAAAAGTGATGAATTTAAGCGTAAAATGTCAAATGTTGCTAAAGGTGAGTTTAATGGAATGTATGGTAAGAAACATACAGAAGAGTCTAAACAAAAAATGAGAGATAACTCACCTAGTTATAAGGGAGATAAAAATCCTAACTATGGTAACACTGGTGAAAAGGCAAAAAACGGTAAAAAGATTTATAAATGGCAAGACAAAGAACATACTATTTTAATTGATGATTATAATACAGTGGGATTAGTTCTTCAAGAGTTGAACTTGAAAGGACATAGTGGACTTGATAAAGCCATAAAAAATAATACGTTATATAAAGGATATTATTGGAGTAAATAAGAAAAGTGCAACGACTATTCCGAGAGGAAGTAGGAAACAGGTGAAAATCCTGTTTCCGAAGCGCCACCCCTCACTTTAAGTGGGAAGATATAGTCTATTCCGACTCTTAAATGAGTGTTAAAGTATTGGGAAACCAACGGTATAAAAGGATATTGATTTAGATTTAAGTTCTCATAAACGTGATGTAGCTTTTAGTGCAGTAAAACAATACTTAAATAGTTTTGATAGTGATATTGTACGTGTAGGAACGATTAAAACAGATAAACCTAAAGCCGCAGTTCAAACTGCTTGTCGTGGGTTTGGATTACCAACTGACATAGGATTATATTTAAGTTCATTAATTCCACAAGAACGTATGCAACCATGGTCTATTAGTGAAACATATTATGGAACAGAAGATAAGAAACCCGTTGCAGAATTTGTCAAAGAAGTGGACAAATATGAGGGATTATTGGAAACTATGTTAGGTATTGAGGGATTAGTTTGTGGTCGTGGTATTCATGCTTGTGGAGTCATTGTTTCAGATGATTTAATTAAACATACTGCTGTT
>JBGVNF010000054.1:0-4598 GCA_045125245.1 Lachnospiraceae bacterium | reverse complement strand
GCAGAAATCATAGTGGCAGAATGATTAAATTGGAGCTTGTAAAAGAGTAAGCGTGACGATGCGTGACGGTTGTGACGATGTTTTATATATCGTCACCGCTATATATTTTATCGTCACAATCGTCACGGATGGATGTGAAAGGATGGAAAAAATGAAGAAAGTACAGATTCCGGAAGAACTCTTTTTGGCTTTGATTAAGTACCATTTAGCGGATATGGAAGATGATTTGCCACTTATTAAAAAAGAGTTGGAGAGAAAGTTGGATGCTATGGTGAAACATCAAATATACACAAGGTATAAGGTAGCACCAACTGAAACCGAACGGGAAAAAGCACGACAGGAATACTTGGATGCAGTTGGAATGCATCGAGACTTCCGCTGGTGATTTTTTCCTTAAGTGTATATAACAGGGGCGTGGCACGCCCCTGTTAGTAGTAATTAAGGAGAAAGGCTGTCGGCAGCCCCCCTCGGGAGAGCGACTTAAGTTTTGATGCGTAGTGTCAAAACTAATAAGGCGTTACTTTTGGAAAAAGTAACAAAAAAAGAGAGGTGATGTAAGATGACAGGTAGGACAATATCCTTTGTAAAGGGTAAAGGTAGGCTGCGACACAATAACCGTGATTTTTTCGCAGATAATGTGGATGTTGAAAGAATATCTTGGAATCGCACATATAAAAAGGAGAGCCTAGAGGAAGCTTATGAGTATTGCTTTGGTGATGCTCTCCGTGAGTACAATGAGAAGCAGACTAGGAGTGACCGTAAAAAGGGTAATTATATAAATGAGATTAAAAACTCTGGCAATAATGAAAAAGTGTTTTACGAAAATGTGGTACAGATAGGTACCGTGATAGATACCGGAGTGTTGGATGCAGATGGGAATGTGACTGTGGATGCACAGAAGGCTGCAGAGGTGCTTGAAGAGTATGCAAGGACATTTCAAGAGCGTAATCCAAATTTGTATCTGTTTAATGCAGTATTACATATGGATGAAGCGACACCACATCTGCATTTGGACTGGATACCGGTAGCACATGGATATAAGAAAGGGATGAAAACCAGAAACAGTCTTACGAAGGCATTTCAGGAGATGGGCTTTGATAAGGCGATGGATAAGAAGCATACTGAAACTATGGAGTGGCAGAAAAGAGAGCGTGATTATATCCGGCAATTGTGCAGAGAAAAGGAGATATTTGTAGTTAGAAAGGGTGAGGTAAGGGATAATTATTCCATATCTGAATACAAGGAAGCTATGAGGGCTAAGGAGAGTGTAGAACGGGAAACCGTGGAAATGAAGGAGCATTTAGAAGCCCTTACAAAGCGTATGAAGGCATATTCACTTGAAGCAGATACGCTTCCAGTTGTAAAGAAGGCTATCGACAAGGAAGTGAATGAGATAAATTCCACCGTGAAGATTACCAGACCACTTTTTGGAAATGAGGATGTGGTGCAGGTGCCAAAGAGTGTGTGGGATAAAATCTTGAAGGTGTTCAGCTGGGCAACCTTTAAACAGAAAACCTACGATAAAGTGATAGCCAAAAACAACACGCAGGAAAAGGAAATACAAGGTCTATCCGGTAAGCTTCAGGAGATAAAGAATTATATTCGTAATCGTGGCTTGGAGAAAGATTATGACAATTATCTCCATCGTGATGATATGGAGTATAGGTTGGCTCGTAAAAGGCAGGAGATGAAGGAAATGGAGCAGGCAAGGTTACAGAAGAAGACAAGGAGCAATAGAGAGGACAGATAGGATGCAGGGCTTAAATGCCCTGTATTTTATTGATGAAATATGATAACTGGTGTGATATAATTGGATGTGCGAACAATCGCGAAAATTTGAATTCTCACTTGAGGTATTTTTAGAGATTTAACTGTTATATTGTGTTATAAAAATCTCGTCAAACCCTTGAAAACACTAAAGTTTTCGTGGGTGTCCTCTCCGTCACATCTTGTATTGTGTTATATCGTTTTACTCTTGTTTACGAACCCTCATAAGGGAAAAAACAAGGGAAAGAAAATCTGGTAACAACTTATAACAAATTATAAAAATGGCAGTTGGGACTAGATGGAATGCTTATAATACATTTTCAAGAAAGGTCTGATAAGATGAGATTGATATATGCAGATTATAATCCTCAAACGAACAGTATTGATGTAACCACATTTGAGAATTACATATTACAAATTGATTGTAATATGGCAGAGGAGGGATTGAGAACTACTCCTTGCTCACAGAATTCTCTCAATGCTTTGGCAGTAGATGAGTCGCTTGAATATGCTCGACTTGCTTTAGATGGAGAAATGCAGGAATGGGTGGATGCGATTGATAGTTAGATGTATGGTGATTTTAATAAATGCTAGTGAATTATCTATACTTGATATGGTAAATTTAGGAAAAATGCGAACTATATTTAACCCCAAAACTGATATTTTAATTGGTTTTGGGGTTAATGAATGTTACTAGTATTGAATTTGAAAAGAATTAGTCTTGGCGTAAATTGCAGATAAAAGTATCCCATTCTTCACATAAAGATTTTTGGTCATACAAGTTAGGAATGGCATTGTCAAAGTGTCTAATCAGGAATGCGCGATACATTATTTGACTTAATACAGTATTACACACGGATATATTTATTCCAGGAAATAAATCCTTGTCTGATATACCTTTATCATGTTGATACCAGTATAAATTATCAGGTAGTTGGTGACGATGTATAGGAGGCAAATTGCGAGTTGCTAATTTTTTGTCCAGTTTAGATAAAAATGTCGCAGGTGCATATTCTTGAATTGCCTTTCTTCGTTCTTTCTTTTTACTGTATGCTGCGTTAGAAAGTATGTTTTCTTCATCCCATTCGGGTTTCATTGTAAGAAAAGAAGTGTCGGCAAAATGAAATTCGTCTCCCATAGAGAGAAGCTCTAGGATGGCTCTGTTTTGATTAAGTGCCTTGTTGATGCCATGTACTCTGTATAGCTCGGATAGCTCTCTTTTTAATGCTTTCAAATGATTTGATTCTCTCCAATATAATTTATGTCGCTTTCCATCTTTGTCGATAAAACCTTTCTTTATCGTACCATCTTCATTATAGTTTTGTTGGTTGTTTACTCTTCGCAAGTGTTCTATTTCACGTCCTAGTTCTGCTTTTTTGATTTCAAACTCTTTTGTATTAGGTGATAAATTTATGCAAAGAGTTTTTGTATCTGACACGGCACACAAAATACCACGCCAAATAGCAATACCTACAATGCCAGTGCCTATCTTGTGTTTGGGTGTGCCGTCGGCATTTAATTTAAGTGGTGGATTGTTTTCTACAATTAGCTGGCAGTAATAATGACGATTTCCCTTTTCTATTTTTCTGATAACACGTACAATTTTTATTTTAGATTGAATAAGTTCATCTTCGTATGCTGTATGAGGACCATTAACGAATAACTTAAGTTCTTTTGCTTTTGCTTTTACGTTAGAAAAGAGAACATAATAACGTCCGTCATCTTCTTGACGAAGGCGTATTCCGGATTTGTTGTTTGATGCTAGGGACATATATTCGTTTGCTGATTTGAAGTGCACTTTTTCACCATTTCCAAAAAGTAGTCGTTCAAATGCAAACCACATAGGGATACCAATACTATTCATGGCTATGCTAGAAGATATGTGTTTTTGATAATACTTAGAATATTCCACTGCTTGATCTTTAAATCCGTATTCGGAAAAATTATTTTCACGGATAATGGAATTTATACGATTATAAGCATCTTTTAAGCGGTCTGTCTTTCTACCGTTATACAATTGTAATTCTTCGTGAATGATTGATTTGAGTTCTCTCCATAGTTTAGTTTTGGTCATTTCATTATATTTTTTGATATTGCTTCCAAGCATATTATTATATACTTTTCGAACGCATTCCATTTTCATATCAAGAATATTTTTTTGACCCTCACTAACTATTAACGGTAACTCTAAAGTACAATAGTTTTTTTTATTAGTCATAGTTGTATTTCTTTCCGGGTTATTGGCATGCACTAAGGCATAGCTGGTCAATTTTCAGTCACTTTTGCTCCTTGAATAACTGTCATGACATAAACCATAACAACAAGGTAATACTGTGGTACAGTGTTCTTCGCTGGACGAATCCTAACGACCATATGCTGTACTTTTGTATTAGATTTGGCTAGACCCGATTGGAGGTCCAATACCTTAGGTTGGCAATTCAACCTATATAAATTATAGTGCTTATGATGAGTTGTAGAAATCTAGGTAGTCAAGACTATAATGAAAAAATTATATCATAAAATTTAGAGATT
The DNA here is from genome assembly GCA_045125245.1 of Lachnospiraceae bacterium. Lineage (GTDB taxonomy): Bacteria > Bacillota > Clostridia > Lachnospirales > Lachnospiraceae > SVEL01. The sequence continues at coordinate 299 of JBGVNF010000054.1, read as the reverse complement.
GTGTTATATGTTTTATACAATTTTAAAGGAAAATTTTTTTGACATTAAATAACGTGTAAAGTATGTAGAGTGTTGACTGCTTTGCATAAAATTAAATAAAAAAATGTAAAATTTTAACATTGACAGAGTAGAAAAAAATGATATAATTATTCTATTTGGTACAAAAGGAGATTTCTAAATATGGAAGGATATTTAACAATAAAAGAAGTTGCTGAAAAATACATAGAAGGTTGCCAAACTAAGATACAGATGCCTACAAAGCGATTAATTGGAAAGTCTATTATGGCAGGGATGATGAT
>JBGVNF010000053.1:0-15841 GCA_045125245.1 Lachnospiraceae bacterium | reverse complement strand
CGCTTTCCAAGGTTTTGGCGGAGGTGAGATACATATGATATTGCTCGTCCTCGTCGGGGATCTCCATTTGAATATCGGGGTCTCTGCCGAAAGGTGTTTCGGGCTCGATTTTGAGTCCGTAAAAGGAAATATGCTCGGGATTCAGTGAAATGGCATAGGAAAGCGTATCGGCAAGCTTTTTGCCCGTTTGCCCGGGAAGCGCATACATGAGGTCGATGTTGATATTCTGAAAGCCTTCGAGTCTGGCAAGCAGGAACGAGGCTTCAAAATCCTGTCTTGTATGGATACGGGATAATTTTTGAAGCTCGGTGTTGTCTGCGCTTTGCAGACCGAGGGAAAGACGGTTGACGCCTGCTTCTCGGTAAGCCGCGAGCTTTTCGCCGTCGAGCGTGCCGGGGTTGGCTTCCATGGAGATCTCCACATCGTCGGAAAGATGGAACGTCATGCGGAGCGCGGAAAGGATGCGGGTCATTTCTTCTCCTGAAAGCATGGACGGCGTACCGCCTCCGATATAAACGCTATCCACGAGATAGTTTTTCGCCGCCATGCGAAAGGCTTTGATTTGAGAGATCAAGGCGTTCACGTAATCCGCGCGAAGTTCGGTGGCGGTGATGGAATAAAAATCGCAATACGCGCATTTTCGGATGCAAAACGGGATATGAATGTAAATACCAAGACGTCTTTCCATAATGCCTCCGTTTATTCGTCGTCGAGCTTGAGAACAGCCATAAAGGTTTCGGGCGGAACCTCGACAGAGCCGAGCTTACGCATCTTCTTTTTACCTTCCTTCTGCTTTTCGAGAAGCTTCTTCTTACGAGTGATATCACCACCGTAACATTTTGCAAGAACATCCTTACGCATAGCCTTTACAGTTTCTCTTGCGATAATCTTGCTTCCGATAGCTGCCTGGATAGGTATCTCAAATAAGTGACGAGGTATTTCATCCTTAAGCTTTTCACACATTCTTCTTCCACGCTCATATGCTGTTTCAGAATGAACGATGAATGAGAGGGCATCCACTTCCTCTTTATTGATAAGAATATCAAGCTTAACAAGTGTTGACTGCTCGTAGCCCTTAAGTTCATAATCGAAGGAAGCATATCCTCTTGAACGAGACTTTAAGGCGTCGAAGAAGTCGTAGATAATCTCATTAAGTGGAAGCTCGTACTTAAGTAATGCTCTAGTTCCTTCTATATATTCCATACCAAGGTAACGTCCACGACGCTCCTGACATAATTCCATAATAGAACCGATGTATTCGCTTGTAACCATAATCTCAGCTGAGACAATAGGCTCTTCCATATGCTCGATTAAAGATGGGTCTGGAAGATTTGATGGATTTGTAAGTTCGATTACTTCGCCATCTGTCTTGTATACCTTGTAGATAACACTTGGTGCAGTAGTTACAAGGTCTAAGTTATATTCTCGCTCCAATCTTTCTTGAATGATTTCAAGATGAAGGAGTCCTAAGAAACCACATCTAAAACCAAATCCTAAGGCAAGGGATGTCTCTGGCTCATAGAAGAGGGCAGCATCATTTAATTGGAGTTTTTCTAATGCATCTCTAAGGTCAGGATATTTTGCTGAGTTTGCAGGGTATACACCACAGTAAACCATAGGGTTAACCTTCTTATATCCTGGCAATGGCTCATCACAAGGACGGTTATTATCTGTAATAGTATCACCTACAGATGTATCCTTAAGATTTTTAATACTAGCTGTTATATATCCAACCATACCAGCGCTAAGTTCATCACAAGGAATGAACTGTCCGGCACCAAAGTATCCCACTTCAACTACATTTGCGATAGCGCCAGTAGCGCACATCTTTATCTGTGTTCCTACCTTAACAGTACCATTTTTTACTCGACAGAATACGATTACACCCTTATATGGATCATATAAGCTATCAAAGATAAGTGCCTGTAGTGGAGCAGAAGAATCACCTATTGGAGCAGGGATTTTTTCTACGATTGCTTCCAATACATCTTCTACATTTAAACCTGTCTTAGCTGAGATACGAGGAGCATCATGAGCTTCTATTCCGATAACATCCTCTATTTCATCTCTAACTCTATCTGGGTCTGCACTAGGCAAGTCAACCTTATTTATAACAGGTACTACATCAAGGTCATGGTCAAGTGCCAAGAACACATTTGCAAGAGTCTGAGCCTCAACACCCTGTGCAGCATCTACAACCAATATAGCGCCATCGCATGCTGCTAGGCTTCTTGAAACCTCATAGTTAAAGTCTACATGTCCCGGTGTATCGATAAGATTAAAAATATATTCCTCACCATTCTTAGCTTTGTAAACTGTACGAACAGCCTGAGACTTAATAGTGATACCTCTTTCTTTTTCAAGGTCCATATTGTCAAGAACCTGAGCCTGCATTTCACGACTTGTAAGAAGTCCAGTCATCTCGATGATTCTGTCAGCGAGAGTAGACTTACCGTGGTCAATATGAGCAACTATACAAAAATTTCTTATATTTTTCTGATTTATATCTGACATGGTTAATTCCTTCCATATGTTGATTTCTATACGATAAAATATAGCAAAAAAAATGCTTAAGGGCAAGAAGTTATTATGAATTCATCCCTTGGAAATCTTGACTGGATAAGGAATAATGCGTACTTAAGCATTTATTCACTTTGCCGATGATGCGAGATAGTTCTTCCACATCTGCATCAGGATGGGATATGGAAGCATAAAATCCACCTTGTATCATAATAGTGAATACAATATCCATCTCAAGGTTGTCTTTATATTGAGGGTGATACTTATATATTAATTCTTTTAGAGCTGTATCAAGCTTCTTTACTAATACACCGCTTCGGCTATCTGGAAAGATAGTGTATAAAAGCGATTTATGAGAAGTAAAGGCAGTTGTTAAAAAGGCTGACATATTAGCAGAATCCGATATAATGTTTTCTGGATTTGGTATTGTTTTTATAATAGAAGCAATCAATTCATCCTCCAGCTTATCGGATAAATCATAGATGTCATGGTAGTGAGAATAAAAGGTTGCCTTATTGATATAAGCTAATTCAGATAATTCCTTGACTGTGATTTTTTCAAGGGGTTTTTTGCTGCGCAATTGTATAAATGCGTTGTGTATATTTTTCCTTGTACGTTCTACTCTTAAATCCACATTTTCCTCCGTAAATCGACAATTTATCAACTATAGTTGTTTAAACAACGAATGTTGATAATAGATGGTAGCATTTTAATAAATTGGGTTTTATTATAATTAAGAATAACAAAATAAACGACACTAGTCAATTAAAATAATATAGTTGTATAAAGGAGGAAAAACATGGATCATTATGGATTTTATACTGGTAAGATTTTAGATGCTTATGAATATTTTGGATGTCATTTGACAGATGAGGGTGCGGTGTTTAGAACATTTGCGCCAGCGGCTAGAAAAATATGTGTTATTGGTGATTTTAATGATTGGAATGAGACAGATATGTACAATGTCTATAATAACCATTTTTGGGAATGTAATATAGAGGGTGTTAAACCTGGAATGATGTATAAGCTTAGAATATATAAACATGATGGAACATTTATAGACCATTGTGACCCATATGGCTATGGAATGGAGCTTCGTCCTATGTCAGCAAGCATCGTTAGAAATATGAATGGATATACGTTTAGTGATGAAAAATGGATGAACAAAAGAGATAATCATGTGAATAAACCTCTTAATATATATGAGTTGCATTTGGGCTCATGGAGAAGGTCTGGGGAGAAAGAAAATGGCTGGTATTCATACACTGAAATAGCGGATATGCTTATTCCTTATGTGAAAGAGAAAGGATATAATTATATAGAAGTGATGCCTATAGCGGAGCATCCTTGTGATAATTCATGGGGATATCAACAGACTGGCTTTTATTCACCAACTGCCAGATATGGAGGCTGTGATGAATTAAAGGAAATGATTGATAAGTGCCACAATAATGGAATAGGTGTCATTTTAGACTTTGTTCCAGTTCATTTTGCGGTAGATGGATATGGATTAGCAAAGTATGATGGAACACATTTATATGAATATCCAAATGATGCAGTAGGTGTAAGTGAGTGGGGAAGTCACAATTTCAATCATTCAAGAGGTGAAGTTCAAAGCTTCTTGCAGTCGTCGGCTAATTATTGGATAAAGGAATATCATTTTGATGGTCTGAGAATAGATGCGTTAAGTAATATTATCTATTGGCATGGTGATAAGAATAGAGGAGTAAATAACAATGCTGTAGATTACATTAAACATATGAATAAGTCCCTTAAAGAAATGCATAAGGGAATTATGCTTATTGCAGAGGACTCTACATCATATCCTGGTGTTACTAAGCCAGTAGAAGAGGCAGGCTTAGGCTTTGATTATAAGTGGGATATGGGATGGATGAACGATACTTTAGAATATTTTAAGTTATCGCCAGAAGATAGAAAAGGTGCCTATCATAAGCTTACATTTTCTATGATGTACAATTATGATGAGAAATTTATTATGCCTCTTTCTCATGATGAGGTGGTTCATGGAAAGGCAACTATCTTGCAGAAAATGTATGGAGATTTAGATATTAAGTTTCCACAGGCAAGAGCAATGTATATGTACATGTACGCTCATCCAGGCAAGAAGCTTAACTTTATGGGCAATGAGATAGGACAGCTTCGTGAGTGGGATGAAAACAGGGAGCAGGATTGGGACATTACAGACTTTCCAATGCACAAGAAATTTGAGTTATTTATTAAGGATTTAAGCAAGAAGTATTTAAAACTGTCACCTATGTGGGCGGATGACCATAATCGAGAAGGTTTTAAATGGATTGATTGTCATCAGGAAGAAAAGTGTGTTTATGTATTTGAACGTATAGCTGGAAATAAAAGAATTGTAGCGTTATTTAATTTTTCAGATAAAGCAGCAGATTACGATTTGAATATTGATGATTGCAATGAACTTTCTTTGTGTATAGATAGCAATGATAAGAAATATGGTGGAAATGGTTCTAATATGCAAAAGAAGGTGAATATGGAAGAAGGAATGGTAAGTATGACCTTAAGTCCATATTCTGGTGTGATATATGAAGTGATATAAATAGGTTAAAAATTATTGACAAACGATAATTATTGTTTTATTATAATTATCGTAAAACAATAATTTCTAAAAACTTATGTCAAATTGACCGCGGAATTATGGCAGCTTATTAGGAGGGAAAATGAAGAAATATATTAATTTATTGTTAATAGTGGAAGCTATCATATGTATATTAGTATGTGTGCTTGGTGGAGGGGATTTGAATTTTGCTTCGAAATTGTTGGAATTTCTATTTAAGCCTTTGGCTATAGGATTAAGAAAACTATCCTTTTTAGGCAGTATAGCAAATATCTTTGCTTGGGTAATATTTATATTAGTATGTAGTATACCAATTATTATTTTAATAGTAAAAATAATTAAAAAGAAATTTGCTGTGGAGGACAGCTTATTAATTGTTATAAGTTTAATTATGGCTCCAGCATTGTATTATATGATTAACATAAATACAATGGTAAGTCAGATGATTATTCCAATGGAAGAAAATGAAAGCTTATATTGTATCTTGGGTGCGATGATATATTCAGTTATAGCTGGATATGTATTAATAAAGGTGGTAAGAAAATTTGCTAAGGCAAATAAGAATCAATTAAAAGGATACTTCAACAATGTATTATTTGTTGTAAATGCTATTCTTGTATTAGCAAGCTTCGGTATATATTTAAATGAATTGGTAAAAAAATTAGATACATATCCAGGTAATATTTTAGGAATGTATGAGAACTTAACTATCACAAAAGCATTTTTAATTATGGAATATGCAATGGACGTTATAATTTATTTAATAGTTATAGGAATAATTATATTGGTTCAAGGACTTATAGAAAAGATTGATTTAGATAGCATATCAGAAGAGGTTGTGAAAAGGGCTAAGCTGATTTCAAAATTTTGTGTGGGTACAATTGTGATACATGGTATTTTAAACATTTTATATAATGGCTTACAGTTTGTGTTTATTAAGAAATTGTTTGCGGTAAAAGGAGTTGTAAGTGTTCCTATTATGATAGTTTTAGTTATGCTTATTATTATGCTGTTTACTCAGTTTATTTTAGATGCGAAGAGTATTAAAGAAGAAAATGATATGTTCATTTAATGGAGGCGCATATGGCTATTAGAGTTTATCTTGAAGGAATATTGAAAGAAAGAGGTATGACATCAAAGGAACTATGCGCAAAAATTGGAATTACTGAAGCAAATCTTTCTATTTTACGAAGTGGTAAGGCGAAGGGTATACGATTTGGGACTATTAATAAGATTTGCTATTACCTTCAGTGTGATGTGGGTGATATATTAAAATTTGATGGGAATTTGGAGGATGAAGAGGATGAGTAAAAAGGTATCATTATTTATAATATTTAGCATTGTGATTGGTTTATTAGGCGGATGTCAATTGGCAAAAAATGGGGAAAAAGATGGAGCAGGAGAAAGCCAAGTAGGAAAGAATGATAAGTTTATTGGAGTATATATTTCTTATATGGAGGATGATAGTAATATACAGGTTGGAAGTTTGGCAAAGTATGCGGATGAGAATGACAAAATATATGCTAAGCTTGTGGAAGTAGAAGATGATGATGGAATTAAAAGTCATGAATTTGTTTTTGGAGAGGGAGAAGGAATTTCATTTTTTAATGCAATTATTCCAGAAAGTATGACAGGAGTTCCAGATTATATTGCTCATATGGGCTCGTATAATATCATATATGGAAGTGCATCTAGTAAAAATAGTGTTTTGCTTGAAGAAAATACGAACGAAACTATATTAAGCGAGACGACCCATGAGCTTGAAGGAAGTCTTTATTTTACAGAGGATGTAATAGTGTATGTTTATTCAGTATATCAGAAGCCAGATGGAGAAGTGTATTGCTTATGGGACACAATGGGAGTACATATAGGCTCTTATAGCAATAGTACACAAACATTTGGCGATAGCGAAAGTACACTGGTGAAGCTACATATGAAATGTAAAGCTGAAGTGGGTGTTACAAAATTCATTGGAATGAATGATGAGTCGGAAGTTATCTGGACAACAAAGTATGATACAAATGAAGTTCCAGAACAGATAAGCATTCCGACGGGAGTAAAATATATAATCCATATAACAGAATACGAAAATTATGAGTCAGATACAAATGTATATACAAAAGATGATGTGTATATTGATATCGTAAAAAATGGTAAGAGATTAACTTTGGAGAGTTTTACCTGTAAGTTAGTATGGAGCGAATAGCAATATATACATTATGTAAATATAATAAGAAAGCAGGATTTCGATATTTTCGAGATTCTGTTTTTTTATAAAACCAAAATATATTTTTATGTATCTATATACTATAAACCATAGAAACGGAGGGAAATATATGAATACAGAAAAAGTTCAAAAAATAATCAGTGAAGCGAAAAGTGTTGGTATTATGCTTGAGAGTGATATGCAGATTAACAAGCAGGATCAAAATATTATTAATGTAGTCAAGGTAATTAATAATTTGCTTGGAATGGCATTGGATAATTTTTCAAAGGATAAATAAAAGGTATATGCAGGGGCATATACCTAAGAAATTGTATCAATGAAATCTTGTAACAATTTGTGCTGGGAAGCGGATAAATTAGATGTATCAATATATGATGAACAGTTAGTTTTATCAAGACCTAGTAAATAATCTGTTGAACAACGATATAAGCCGGCTAGAGCCATTAGACATTCTACACTAGGTGTACGTTCACCACTTTCATAATTTGAAATAATGGAGGGGGATACACCGATAGCTTTGGCAACTTCTTTTTGAGATAATTTTGAAAGCTTACGTTGTTCTTGTAGTCTAATATTTAATTTATTAACCATAAGCAAATCCTCCTTTTCCTAAAGTCATTATATGATATAAAGTATGACTTTAGGGAACGGTAATTATGCTAAAAGTGTTGATATAAGATAAGAAAAATGGTAAAATAGTTGGAAAAGTGGTGCGTTATAAAAAGGGATTGGTGTATATGGAAAAGGAAGAGATAAATATTGTTAAAAATTCTAAAGATGATAATAGAATAGCGCATAATAATTTATTGTGGCTAATATATAGAGGTTTAGCTGAAGAGATAGATATAAGCACATTTGATAATAAACCATTTATTGTAAGACATACGGAGGAAATAGATGAATAAGGAAAAATACGCAAAGCAGGATGAACAGCTTTTCTTTCACATTAGAAATATACAAGCTGGGAATACGAATAGTTATACAGAAGTATATAATCTTTCATCAAAATATTTATATAAGATAATTTATGATATTGTTCAGGACTATCATACAACAGAGGATATGCTACAGGAGACATTCTTAAAAATATATAGCAATATAGGAAGTCTTCAAAATCCAGAGGCATACTTTGTGTGGGCAGGCCGAATAGCGACAAATCTTTGTGTAAGATATATACATAAGTATCGCAAGGAAATTCTTAGTACGGCAACAGAGGATGGCGAAGGAAACGAAGAGTTTATATTTGATACTGTAGCGGATGACAATGAGATGTTTATACCTGAATCTGTGCTTGATAATAAGGAACATCAGCGAATGATAGGAGAGGTTATTGATTCATTATCAGTAGAGCAAAAGCTTGCTGTACAGTGCTTTTACTTTGAAGAAATGTCAGTAAAGGAAATTGCTGCTCTTATGGAGTGTTCTGAGGGTACTATAAAGAGCAGACTCAATTACGCTAGAAAGTCTATAAAGGAATCAGTTTTAAATATAGAAAAAACTCAGGGTACAAAGCTATACAGCTTTGGTGCTATACCGCTATTGCTTTTTGCATACAGAAGTGTGGCACAGGCAGCAGTACCGGCATCAGCGGTGGCAGGCACAGGGGCTGCACTTGCAGGAGCGTGTGGAACCAGTGGCTCTGTGGTAGGAATGACAGCAGCTACTGCAGGGGCTGCAGCAGCAGGTATATCTGGAAAATTTGTAGCTATCATAGCAGCTACGGTTATTGCTACAGGAGCTATAGTTGGTGGAACTGTATGGACTGTTATGGAGCAGAAAAAAGAAGTTAATATAGACGATAATGCTACGGAAATTATGACTAATGAAAGTGATGTAGATAAAGAAGATGTTACAGTTATAGAAGATAATACAGATGAAGAAGAAATAAGTAAGGATAATAATGCTGACACAAATGTAAATGGTGATGTAATACCGGCAGGTGGCAAATATATTGTGGCATCAACTGGCGAAGAATTAAAGGAAGGTAATAAAATGCCAGAGAATCCAAAGAAAGATGATTGCTATTTCTTTGGTGATTATAAATATATTTATATCAATGGTGATTGGAAGGTTGAGTTAGGCGAAATAGAAGATTTACATACAAGAGAAAGCTTTGGAGAAATCTTAAATAGTATAGCAGGTTGTGAAATAACAAATATTATGGGATTATTTATGGATTGTAGCGGTATGGTTACGGCACCAGCTATTCCAGACGCTGTAACTAATATGGTGGGAGCATTTTCGGGATGTAAAAGTCTAGTAGAAGCACCAGTTCTGCCAAAGGGCGTTAAGTATATGGCAGATACATTTATGAATTGTGAAAGTCTGATAAAGGCACCTGAGATACCAGAAGGTGTTGAGATGATGGAAGGTTGTTTTGCTAATTGTACAAGTTTGGTGGAAGCGCCTAGGATACCAGAAGGCGTAACTAGTTTAATGGAAACATTTGCGTACTGTACAAGCTTGGAGACAGCACCAGAATTACCTGAAAGTGTAACAGATTTAATAGGTACATTTAAGGAATGTACAAGCTTAGTAGAACCACCTGTTATACCAATGAATGCTAAAGATATATCGTATATGTTTGATGGCTGCGTAAATCTTTTAAATGCACCAGCTATTCCTTATGGTGTAACAAATATGGATTTTACATTTTATAGGTGTAGTAAAATCACAGAAGTATCCGAGATTCCAGAAACAGTTATTAATCTAAAAGCAACATTTCATAGTTGCGAAAGTTTATTGGAAGCTCCAAATATTCCACCAGAGGTTACAGATTTATCATATACATTTGCAAATTGTACAAATCTTTTAAAGGCATCTGAGATTCCTATGGGAGTAAAGAGAATGGAATATACATTTGGACAATGTGAAAAGCTTATGTCTGCACCAACGATTCCTGCAAGTGTAATAGATGTTACTTCTACATTTATATATTGCTTTGGGTTGACAGGAACCATAACAATTGATGCTAACCCGATGCAGTATGAAGAATTCTTGCAGGGTATTAGCTTTGAAACACAAAACATAGAAGTTGTTGGTGAGTCTACTATGTTAGACAAGCTTAAAGCAACAAGCGAATTTTACGAGAGTAATGGTAATTAAAAAAATTTTAAAAATATAAAACCTATAGATAAGTTCGTGTATCTATATACCATAACCGATAAAAATAAATTAAATTTAAAGGAGGAACTTATTATGGGTTTAGTATTATTATTAATTGCAGCGGTGTTATTTGTACCACCATTTTATCAGAAGAAGTATTTTGAGGAGTATAACACGATTACAAAGGGTAAAGCATTTGCATTAGGTTTTGGATATTATACTATATTGATATTTATGGCATTCTTTCCAATTATAATTGCATCAGAGTATGGGACAGTTGCTACTGTAATTACAACAATTGTTTCACTAGCAGCTACAGGTGGTGTATTATATCTTATCTATAAAAAGAGAATGGCAAAGTTTGAAGAGGAATATCCAGAGGATAAGCTTTTACCTATAAAAGAAATGGTAGCTTGTATAGGTGCATTTACATATCCGATAATTTTAGTATTTGGATTTATATTTATAATAGTACTTAAAATTTCAGGTGGAAGTAAAAGAAGAGCATAAATAATAAAAGAAAGAGGAGTTGATCGTATGAAAAAAAGATTTGCATTTGTTTTAACTGCAGTAACCATGATGGCGCTGGTAGGATGTGGTGGCAATGTAGAAAGTAAGGATAATAAAACAACAGTCGAAAGTAGTATGGAGATAACATCAAATGAAGAATCATCTTTGAACGTAGATGATAATGAAGAAGCTTCATCTGAAGAGAAAACAACTGTAGAAGTAACAAAAGACATTTCTTCAGAAGAAAATAAAACTGTTGCAGAGCAGGAGACAACCACTAAGGTAGCTGTGAGTGAAAACACATCCACAACGAAGAAAACCACGGAAACCACGAAAAAGCCAGCTGAAACAACTACAAAGAAGCCTATAGAAACAACAAAGAAACCAATGGAAACAACAACTAAGAAGCCTATACAAAAACCAACAGAGACAACAACTAAGAAACCAGTGGAAACTGAGGCTCCTATCGTTACAAAGATAGGTAGTGTAGATAATACGCAATATGATAAGGTAGTAAAGGCATTTGAAAGTATTGTAAAAAAGATGCGTCAGGATGGCATAGTTAAAAAATCGGATGTATGTGTAACTATGGAAGGTACAACTATCAAGGTTGATATAAATTATGCAGATAAGGATTCTGATTTGGTATTAATTTATAATGCAAATAGCAAGGTTTATGAATTAGTTGTGGATTATGGATTTCAATGGGCAGATGGATTTGGAACAAAGATTAATGGTAAAGATTCGGCGCCGTATAATAGAGAATTAATTAAATCTGTATTGAGCGTAATAACAAGTGAAAAAGATGTTGTTTTTGAACGAATAGACTTAGATTGTTATTCAGCGATGGGACTTTATGCAGATAAGTGGACACAGATAGCTGATTGTTCTCTTATGAGTGGACAATTTAAACTGGATGAATATTTTTCATATTTTATCACTATGGAGGATGTGGATAGCAGAGATAAGTCATTTACGTTAGTAGGAAAGAATAGTGCTGGAAAGACTATTGAATGCATATTAGAATATGATTCAAGTGTAGTTAAATATGAAGCAATAGAAAATGGCGTACATTTGGAAGGCAATGATACAAATAATATATTTGGAAATGCAGCAGTTAAGATAGGAAGTAGTTCCTATGAGAATTACAAAAAAGGATTAATCGATAGCTGGAAGGCAAAAGGAGATTCTAATCCTAAGATTGAAGAGATGACATCTCATCGTGTAAATGGATATACATATTATTGGTTTGAATTATTTTATGAAACTGCGGATGCAAAAGGTGATCCAGAAGTGTTATATGTACAGATAGGTGAAAATGAATATCTTGAATTGTATGGATTTGAATCATGGATTAGATTTGAAGATTTTGTAAATGGAGCTTTGTTTATTAAGGAAGTAAAAGTTAAATAAGGGTGTTAAATATATATTTTATTATAATAAAGAAGGAGACTAAAATTATGAGAAAGAATTTATTAGTAAAAACATTATTGATTGGAGCTTTATGTGGTACATTGTGTTTATGTGGATGTGGAAGCGATAAGGAAAAGGATAGTTCTACAGAATCAGTGAAGCAAACAGAAGTACAGAATGATAAGGAAGATAATGGTGGAGAGTCAGATAGTGATTCAGGTGTAACTGAATTTACACTTACAGAAGATGGTGGATACATAATACCAGGTAAGGTAATAGAAGAAAGTGAGAATGAATATAGAATATATGACACAGGATTTTTTGAGATTTTAGGCGGCGAAGGTAACGACTTAAGTATGGGTATGCATGCTAGCCAGTATAAATTTATTAAGGAAAAAGGTGCTGATAAGATAGTTATTTCGTGTGCAAATATTAAAAAAATGGCTGGTTATGATAATTTTTCTTATGAGTTATACATAGTTGGAGATACAAAAATATCCGAGGATGCATTTAGAGATAATGATTCGTTAACTAAAGTATATATTTATTCAAAAGCAGGAGAAATTTCAGATTATGCGTTTTATAGATGCACGAATTTAAGGGAAGCCGTTTTAGGCTCAGGAGTTGAAGTGATTAATAGTCTTAGCTTTTCTGAATGCAAAAGCTTGAAAGATATATCATTTTCAGAGGGATTAAAAGAAATAAAAGGGTCTGCATTTGCTGGATGTACTTCGATATTGTATGTAACAATACCAGCTTCAGCAAAAGATGGTGTATCAGAAAATGTATTTCCTAACTATACAGAGATAGAATACAAATAGAAGGAAAATAATAAAACAATAAAAATTAGCACTTACTGCTTGACATTGCTAACAGTAAGTGCTATTTTATATGTAGTTGTTAGCACTCGAAAGTTTGGAGTGCTAACATGCAAAAAACAAAAGGAGGTAACCGGATGGAATTAGAAGGTAGAAAACTTAAAATCCTTCAAGCGATTATTCGTAATTACTTAGATACTGGTGAACCTGTTGGCTCACGAACCATTTCAAAGTACACCGACTTAAATCTAAGTCCGGCGACTATCCGAAATGAAATGGCTGATTTGGAAGAGCTTGGATATATATTCCAACCACATACGTCAGCGGGAAGAATTCCTTCAGATAAGGGATACAGATTATATGTAGACAATATGATGAAGGATAAAGAGCAGGAGCTTAAAGAGAAGGAAAAAGAAGTCGATGATATGCGAGAGTTTCTTAATGATAAGGTAGACAAAGTTGAAACCTTACTTAAGAATATGGCGAAAATGTTAGCAACTAACACTGACTACGCAGCTATGATTTCTGCTCCACAGGCTCATAAGAATAAAGTCAAATTTATTCAGTTATCACAGGTTGAAGACCACAGGATGTTATGTGTAATAGTACTTGAAGGTAACATTATTAAGAATAAAATTATCAATGTAAAAGAAGATATTGATAATGAGACTTTGTTAAAGCTTAACATTTTATTTAATAGTAGCTTGAATGGATTAACTCTTGAGGAGATAAATCTTGGAATAATTTCAAAGATGAATGGCCAGGCTGGAGAACAGCTTGAGATTGCAAGAAGCGTTTTAGATGCAGTTGCAGAAGCTATAAGCACTGAAGATAATTTAGAGATTTATACAAGTGGAACAACAAATATCTTTAAGTATCCAGAGTTAAGTGATAATAATAAAGCTAAGGAGCTTATTAGCACATTCGAGGAAAAACAGCTCTTAACCACTCTTATAGAGATGGATAATGAGAATAAAGAAACTGGTATAAGGGTTTATATTGGTGAGGAGACACCTGTTCATACTATGAAGGATTGTAGTGTTATAACTGCAACCTACGAATTAGAAGAGGGTGTTCATGGAACTATAGGAATTATAGGACCGAAAAGAATGGATTATGAGAAGGTTGTTGATACCTTAAAGAATATCAAGGACCAGTTAGATTCCGTATATAAGAAAAAGGAGTAAAGGAGGCGTATTAAGTGGCTAAGAAAGAAAAGACTAAAGCTGAAGAAGCATTAAATCAAGAAGCTACTGTGGAGGATACAGCTACTGAAGCTGTGAGTGATGAGACATTAGAAGCTACTGAGGAGAGTGCTGAGGATAAGGCAGAGGCAGAAAATGATGAGACTGCATCAAATGAAGAACAGCCAGCAGAAAAGGATAAGAAGGACATTCTCATAGAGGAGCTTAATGACAAGTATATGAGAACATTTGCAGAGTTTGATAACTTCAGAAAAAGAAGTGAAAAAGAAAAGGCTGCAATGTTTGAAGTAGGTGCAAAGAGTATAATCGAGAAGATACTTCCGATAGTAGACAGCTTTGAGAGAGGTCTTGGAACATTATCCGAGGAAGAAATCTCAGCAAATCCATTTGCAGATGGAATGGATAAAGTCTACAAGCAGATGGTTAAGGCTCTTGAAGAAGCAGGAGTTACACCAATTGAAGCAGTAGGAAAGGAATTCGATCCAAATCTTCATAATGCAGTAATGCATGGAGATGATGATCAGTATGGTGAGAACATCGTATCGGAGGAATTCCAAAAAGGATATATGTATCGCGACACAGTAGTTAGATACAGCATGGTAAAGGTTATTAATTAGGAGGACAAAAAAATGAGTAAAATTATTGGTATTGATTTAGGAACAACAAATTCATGTGTAGCAGTTATGGAAGGTGGTAAGCCTACAGTTATCGCAAATACAGAAGGTATCAGAACAACTCCTTCAGTAGTTGCATTTACAAAGACAGGAGAGAGACTTGTAGGTGATCCAGCTAAGCGTCAGGCTGTTACAAACGCAGACAAGACAATTTCATCTATTAAGAGACATATGGGCTCTGATTACAGAGTAACAATTGATGATAAGAAGTATTCTCCACAGGAGATTTCAGCTATGGTACTTCAGAAGCTTAAGGCTGATGCTGAAGGTTATCTTGGTGAGAAGGTTACAGAGGCAGTTATCACAGTTCCTGCATACTTCAACGATGCTCAGAGACAGGCTACAAAGGATGCTGGTAAGATTGCTGGTCTTGATGTAAAGAGAATTATCAACGAGCCAACAGCTGCAGCTTTAGCTTATGGTCTTGATAATGAACATGAGCAGAAGATTATGGTATACGATTTAGGTGGTGGTACATTCGACGTATCTATCATTGAAATCGGTGATGGTGTTATCGAAGTATTGGCAACTGCTGGTGATAACCGCTTAGGTGGTGACGATTTCGACCAGAAGATTACAGAATACATGTTAGCAGACTTCAAACAGAAAGAAGGCGTTGACTTATCTGGCGATAAGATGGCATTACAGAGATTAAAAGAAGCAGCAGAGAAGGCTAAGAAAGAGCTTTCATCAGCAACAACTACAAATATTAACCTTCCATTCATCACAGCAAATCAGGATGGACCAAAGCACTTTGATATGAACCT